>CAZVCC010000061.1:11345-17702 GCA_964626015.1 uncultured Ignavibacteriaceae bacterium | reverse complement strand
TAGTGGGAAGGCAGCTTCACAGTTTGAAAAGAATTGAGAAGTTAAATGATTTAAAAATTGCAAGACGTGATATTCCAACACTAACTGAACTAGATGAGACGAGAATTGAAATACTTTCCAAAGAATTAAAAGAAGTAATTAATCTTGGTCATACAGGGAAATTTGTTACACTTGTTGAAAAAATGATGGGTGAGGATTATTCCTCTATAGATATTGCTGCAGCACTTCTTAAGAAAACTCTCGATAATAAGAATGAAGGATTTAATAAGAATCAGGATTTTGAAAACCGTGAAAGAAGTGATGATAAATACGGCAGAAAAAGCAGAGAGAGCAGATACGACAAAAAAGGCAAGAAGGGCGGTAAGGGTGGAAAAAGATTTGATGACAAGAAATTCGGAGATAAAAAGTTCGGTAAGGGAAAATCGAAGGATAAAAGAAGAGGGGATGATAGTTTTTTAAGTTTCAAGGATAAGAAATCAGGAGGGAAGAAATATTCCGATTCTGCATTCTATTTAGACGGTGATAGTTTCAGCGGCAGCCGTGATAAAGGAAAGAGAAACCGTTCATCTAACAAGATGTTCTCGGGTAAACCGAAGAAGAATAAAAAGGGAAAGAGATTTTGAAAAACAATTTTTAGGCAAAAAAATTCAAATACACCTCTAAAAATTTTCGGAGCTGCTGCAATTATAACAATTTTAAAACACTTCAGCTATTTTTGTGTTCTTTTAATCCTTGAATACAATCCGACGTGAGGATTAGCAATGAATCTTACCAATACCATGACCCATGATTTATGTACATGCATTGTGTCGTAAAAATCCGGAGCCATTTTCTTGAGCTGCGGCAGTCTGCTGCCCGGAATGCTTGGAAAGTCGTGATGCTCGTTATGATAGCCGACGTTGAAAGCAAGCTTATTTAACGGACCGTAGTATGAATATGTTTCCTGACCTTCTTTAAACACGTAATGTTCTGCTATAAAGTGGCCTGCCATCGGGTGCAAACTTCCTGCGAGAAAATCGGATACTATTAAGTATAATAGCGCATACCAGCCTGCAAAATAAATAAATACTGCGATTGCGGTTAGTTGTACAACGAGATTTATTACCTGCCATTTATTTAGTTTCATCGGATGAACAAAGACAGGTCTGAAAGCATAGAACAATATCTGTATAAAAGCCCATACAAGTTTTCCGAAAAAGCCCCTGAATATTTTTGCTTCGTTGTATGTTGGTACGTCAACATCAATTCCATCCACTCCCTGATGTCTGTGGTGCATTGTGTGGTAAACTTTAAAAGACATTGCATAAGGGAAAACAATCGGCAGGTTTGCGAATAAAGCAAGCCAGTTATTCGGTGTTTGTCCTCTGAAAGCAAGATTGTGAGTTATTTCGTGAATTGCAAGAAATAATGAATGTGTTACAGTTGCTCCGATAAAGTATGCCGCCAGGATGAAGTATAAAAACCCGTAAGGCAGTTCTATAAGTTTATGAATAAAGAAAGCAGATGCAAGCTGAAACACAACAAGAAAAATTGTTGTGTATGCAAGTTTAATATCTGGACCGATTAAATTTCTAACTTCAGGGTGTTTGTTAAGTATTTCTTTCCGCCTGTTCAAATGCGGTTCACGTTCTTTAGACCAGTAAAAATCCCTCTTAGCTTTTTCTATCATATTTATTTAATATTTGAGCAAAATTCATTCCTAAGATTGAACAAAATATTGCGTATAAAGATTTAATTATTTTCAGAACAAATCGAATTTTCTATCCAGATTTTATTAAGTTCGTATTCGAACTTTTCAAGTTGATTCAGCAAGTCTTCTCTTACATTCTCTAAGCCTGATTTTATGCCGGAAAATATGGATTTATAATAGTTAATTCCATCGTTGATGTTTTTTCTGAATTGTTCTGCCTGTTTCAGCTGAAGTTCGTTGGAATAATCTGTTATCGATTCTGCAATTTCGCGGAAATAGTTAATATACAACTCAAGTTCTTTAATAAACATGTTAGGCCTGTCTTTTCTTGAAATAATATTAATCTTGCCGTAAATGTGGTCAATCATTTTTTTGAGTGAAACAACTTCGGAGAAATAAGCCATGTTTGGACCAGGACAGATTGAAACGCCGGTACCGGTTTTCTTTGTATCAATGTTATTAACTATCAGTGCTGATGTGCTAAGTCCAACACACAAACAGGCTTTTTCCACTATTCTTTCGAATATGTTGTTATGGTTAACAGATTCAAGATTCTTGTTATTGAGCTCTTCTAACTTAATTTTTTGGAACTGTCTTGAAGCCGTACATATAGGCTGTTCTGTAAATTCTATGTTAAGTGAGCAGTATTTTTCGGGGCATGAACTACCCGGTCTACCCTTATCAGTTAGTCCGTCTTTTTCAATATCTTTTGTATTTTTACGAAGACTGTTAAATGGAACGCCGAGAGGTGATATTCTGCTCAGGTACAAATCATTTTCATCTGCTTCGGACAGAAGTTTTGATGTAACCAAATCAACATTCGTAACCTCCGGAACGAGCAGGAAAGGAGTACCCCAACCTATGGAATCGAGATTGAACCTATCAAGCAGGTAATTGTGTTCCTCAGCAGTCCCCACTCCGCCCTGTGCTGTGAACTTCAATTCAAATGGATAATCCGGACAATACATGTTTTTGCTTTTCAGGGATTTACACATTAGTGCGTGCAAATTCTCTCTGAGTGTATTACGGTTCATATTAATTTCTTCTAAGACGGGACCCATTAAATATCCGTTTGTTGCGAATGCATGACCGCCGCAATTCAATCCCGATTCAAGCCGGTATTCGGAAATCCATAGACCTTTGCTTGCAAATATTTTCCCCTGAATATTAGCCGAACGGTAATCGCTTATTTTTAGTATAATCTTCTTTTTCCTTTTTCCAAAGCTATTTGGATAAAAGTCTTTAAAATTCTCAAAATAACTGTAAAGTTTCGTGTTGACGCCAGCTGAGAGCACTATTGAGGATTCAAGATCACTATTTGCAAATCCCCGCAGCGCAGAATGTGCGTCGTTGAATTCTGCAGGCAGCTGTTCTTTATTTTTGTAATTAACCTTATCGAGCTTCGTCATGATGTTTACATCTATACTTCCCATTACCAGGTTATTTCTTATCCAGTCTTGTACAATATCTTTATCGCTGTTATTTTTTAATAAATTTTTGAAATCACTCTTCAACACAGAGTTATCAGGCAGAAGTTCAAAATATTTTTCAAGTTCACTTCCCGGTTCATATTCCGAGTTTTTTAGTTTATTGAATTTCTCCGAAACTATATCATTGATTAGATTCAGGTATGCAGTAATTCTTTTTGCCCTGTAATCTTCCGTCTGCATAGTTATGGGCTGGAAATTTATTTTATTCTTATTACAGTAGTTTTCTCTCATCTTTTCAATTAATATATCATCGACAAGAGAAATAACTGATGAAATGCCAAGATGTGCTACTTTTATCGGTGTGTCTATTGTAAATCCGATTCCCATAACAGGAATGTGGAATGTATGTGCATTATAATTTCTTGTATTCAAAATCTTTTTGTTTTGTGTGTCAGAATAATTTGAAACAAAAAATTATAACACGGTTAATAAAATCTAAAGAACTTGTATGTTTACTTGTTTCTTACGTAAACATGTTTTACTTTGCCCTTGCCAATTTCTCTTTCATCAATCTCAAACCTGCCAAAGCTCTTTATAAGCGGAACAAGTTTAATGTATCCATAATTCCTTGGGTCGAAGTTTGGCTGTTTTTTTATCAGCAGATTTCCAAGATCTCCGAGAAATGCCCAGCCATTTTCGTCTGCAATATCTTCAATGCTGTCGGTTATCATAGTAACGAGCTCTCTGTCGGCTTTCAGCATAGGCTTAGCGTATGATGACTTTGTCTTTCTTTTGAAAACCTTCTTCTCTTTTTCCCTATAGTCTTCTTTATCATCTTCAGTATCAATATCTTCTTTACTTAGTATTTCAAGATAAATGAACTTGTCGCAAGAAGATATAAAAGGCCTCGGTGTTTTCTTTTCACCAAACCCGAATACCTTCATTCCTGCCTCGCGCAGCCTCGTTGCTAGTTTTGTAAAATCGCTGTCGCTTGAAACAATACAAAATCCGTCAACCTTTCCGGAATAAAGAATATCCATAGCATCTATTATCATAGCTGAGTCAGTTGCATTCTTGCCCTGTGTATAGCTGTATTGCTGTACAGGTGTAATAGCATTCTCAAGCAAAACAGTTTTCCAGCCCGAAACAGTAGGCTTAGTCCAGTCGGCATATATTCTTTTGAAAGTAGGTATACCATATTTTGCAATCTCCTCAAGCATTGCCTTTACATTTGAATAGGGCACGTTATCAGCATCAATAAGAACAGCCAGCCTTAAATCATTTTTAAACTCCATAATCATAATAATTAAATATTTAATGTGCCCCGTGGAGGATTCGAACCTCCAAAGCCAGAACCGGAATCTGGTGGTTTATCCATTAGCCTAACGGGGCTTTGTTTAGTACTTTTTATTCAAATGCCATTTCCAGGCAGTCTCAATAATTTTATCAAGTTTATATTTCGGTGTCCATCCGAGTAATTCTTTAGCTTTCTTATTGTCAGCGACAAGAATTGCAGGGTCTCCCGCTCTTCTCGGATTCATTACATAGTTTGCTTTTTTACAAGTAACTTTTTCCGAAGTATTTATTATGTCTTTCACACTGTTTCCATCACCCGTTCCAAGATTAATTACAACTGGTTTTTTATTACTGCTTAGATAATTTAAAGCACGGATGTGAGCATCAGCAAGGTCATTAACGTGAATATAATCCCTTATGCAGGTTCCGTCCGGAGTATCATAATCATCACCGAATACTTTAAGCTGTTTCGTTTTATCTGTCATGCTTTGAAGTACGAGCGGAATCAAATGAGTTTCGGGATTGTGGCTTTCGCCGATATCTCCGTCCTCAGAACAGCCTGCAGCATTGAAATAACGCAATGCAGCATAGTTCAATCCGTACGCCGTAAAAAAATCTTCAAGGATATTTTCAATCATCAATTTTGTCTTCGCATAAGGATTAATTGGTTTTGTGGTTTCCGATTCCGATATTGGTATCTGTTCGGGATTTCCGTAAGTCGAACAAGTTGAGGAAAACACAAACTTTTTAATTCCTTTTGCAGTAACTGCTTTAATCAAATTAAAACTTCCAACTACATTGTTGTTATAGTACAACCGTGGGTTTTCAACCGATTCCCCAACGTACGCAAAAGCAGCAAAATGAATCACAGCTTCGACTTCATACTTGTTTAAGGCATTCACAATTGAATTGTAATCGAGCAAATCGACATTCTCAAATGATGCAGTAGGATGAATTGCCTCTTTAAAACCTCTTGAAAGATTGTCAAGTATAAGAATTTCTTTACCTTTTTCTATAAGCATTTTAACCGTGTGAGAACCGATATATCCCGCACCGCCTGTAACTAATATCATAGTAAGTGTGTTATTTATTAATTAATTAATAATACTTATTTATAATTTAATAAAAGGTGTAATTAGGATGCGAGAAATAATGCTTGGAAGTACAAGAACTGCAATCAGGAATTTGAATTAAATAAGAATTGTTTAATAAAAAACCGAAATTTAAATGAAGAAACTTGTTATATTTGTAATTACAGCTGTCGCGTTAATTTCATTAAAAGCAGTAGCTGAGGAAGACCCAAAAGAATTGTTCGAAAAATCATGGACTTCAAACGATTCAACTGAGAAAAGAATTCTCAGGGAAAAGATAATTGAATTATCACCCAATTCTGAATACGGACTTTTTTGCAAAGCATGGTTCGCAACTGAAAAAGATGAGTTCGAAGAAGCTTTGGTGTTGTTAAGCGAAGCAATAAAACTGAATAGTGAATTCTGGCAGGCATATTATCATCGCGGAAACACTTACGGGGCGTTAAAAGATTATCAAAATGCTATAAGCGACATATCTAAAGCCCTTGAACTCAATCCGGGATATGGTGTTGGTTATTTTGTCAGAGGAGCAACATACATTATGGGTATTGGCAATAAAGAAAAGGGCTGTGAGGATTTTCAAAAAGCTTTGTCTCTCGGATATGAAAAAGCAGGTGATTACATCATTAAATACTGCAATTAAAATTTTCTCATTTGCGTATATTCAATAAGATAAAGATTTGAAATCTTAATTATATTGAAATTAGTTGTTAATATTGCTATTTTGAAGATTATTGGAGCCGTAGTTCAGTTTGGTTAGAACGCCTGACTGTCACTCAGGAGGTCGCGAGTTCGAGTCTCGTCGGTTCCGCAAAATGCCGCAAAAGCGGCATTTTTTGTTTATGGCGTA
>CAZVCC010000061.1:0-11245 GCA_964626015.1 uncultured Ignavibacteriaceae bacterium | reverse complement strand
ACAGATTATATATAGGCAGTTGTTCTGATTTAACGAAAAGATTGGAACATCATAATCTTGGTCACAGCAGATCAACAAAAGCATACATACCTTGGGAGGTGGTTTACTATGAGGAATATTCTGAAAAAACGAATGCTTTAAAAAGAGAATATACTATAAAAAGGATTAAAAATAAGAAAACACTACTTAAAATTATCAATAAAGAAATTTAGCAAGGAAGTCGTCCCGTGTTCACGGGAAGTCTCGTCGGTTCCGCAAAATGCCGCAAAAGCGGCATTTTTTGTTTATGGCGTATTATACATATATACTAAAGAGTAAAATCAAAGACAGATTATATATAGGCAGTTGTTCTGATTTAACGAAAAGATTGGAACATCATAACCTTGGTCATAGTAAGTCAACAAAAGGTTATATTCCATGGGAAATAGTGTACTTCGAAGAGTATAAAACAAAATCGGAATCAATTAAAAGGGAATATGCTTTGAAAAAACTCAAGAGCAAAGAAAAATTGATCGAACTAATTGAATGTTATGATATTTCTGGAGGTCGTCCCGAATCTCGGGAAGTCTCGTCGATTCCGCATAATAAAACCCTGTAAATAATAAAATTTATAGGGTTTTTGTTTTTGCAAATTCTTTTTATATTTTACAGAATTATTACAAATTGTAAATATGAAGCCGAAAGTAATTCTTCTCGCAATCCTTTTAATAGCTGCTGCAGGAATAACTGCATTTTATTATCACAACATTGAAACAAAGGATGAGAGTAATTCACAAGTTGTAAATTCACCGGTTAAAAAGAAGGTAGATAAACCGGTTGTTTATATGACTTCGGAAATTTCTTCTGAAAGTTTGATTGCTGTTTATAAAGCATTAGACAGAAAACTATCAGGTAAGGTAGCGGTTAAAATAAGCACGGGTGAACCCAATGGAAAGAATTATCTTTCACCAGATTTAATCAAAGAACTCGTACAAAGTGTCAACGGAACTATCGTTGAATGCAATACTGCTTACAAAGGTAAACGCTCGAACACAAAGCAGCACATGAAAGTAGCTAAAGACCATGGGTTTACTGCTATAGCACCTGTAGATATAATGGACGAAGAAGGTTTTATTTCTCTGCCTTTTGAAAAAGGTGAAAACATTAAAGAGAATTTCGTAGGCTCGCATTTTAAGAATTATGATTCATACATAATTCTTTCTCATTTTAAAGGTCATAGAATGGGCGGGTTTGGAGGTGCGATAAAGAATATGTCTGTAGGTATTGCCTCGGCAAACGGAAAGATGTGGATTCACACTGCAGGATTAACCGATAACACAAGCGATTTTTCGAAAGCTTTCGAAACTCCTCAGGACAAATTCCTAGAATCCATGTCAGAAGCAGCCGGCTCGGTTATGTTATATCTCGGCGATAAAATTTTATACATCAATGTTATGAATAAACTTTCCGTAGATTGTGATTGCTTTTCAAACCCTGCTGCTCCAAATATGCAGGATATCGGTATTCTTGCTTCATTAGACCCCGTAGCTCTCGACCAGGCATGCGTGGATTTAGTTTATAAAGCTCATGACGGTCATGATTTAATAAAACGAATGGAAGAGCAAAATGCAGTCCATGCACTTGAACACGCAGAGAAACTCGGTCTTGGCAAAAGGAACTATGAGCTTATAGTTATAAATTAAGACTTGTTAAAAAACTAATACCAAAATTCGTCATATTATCGATTAACTAGATTTTTCCGTAATATCTTTATTTAGAATAATCATTCTGTATCCTACGCCCGATTCAGTTATAAATACTTTAGGTCGTGATGGATTGTCCTCCAGTTTCTTCCTCAATTGAGCTACATATACCCTTAAATACTGTGTATCTTCTGAATATTGTTTTCCCCAAATCTCTTTCAAGATATAGTTGTGTGTAAGCACTTTCTCTGAATTTCTGATGAACAATGACAGAATAGAGAATTCCGTTGATGTAAGTTTTACTACACTGTTTCTCTTCTTTACTGTTCGTGTAGAAAAATTAACGGACACATTTCCATTTGTAAAATTCTCTAACATTTGTTCAGGTTGTGAGTGACGAATACTTGTTCTGATTCTTGCCAGCAGTACTCCTGTGTTAAATGGTTTAGTTATATAATCGTCTGCTCCAGAATCTAACGCAGTTATTATGTCCTTTTCCAAGTTTCTTACCGATAATATTATTATGGGTATACTTGAAAAATCTCTTATCTTCTTCAATAAATCCAAACCATCCTCATCAGGCAGTCCGAGGTCAAGCAGTATCAAAGAGGGTCTTGCATTAACGACTTCCTGCAATCCTGATTTTGCATCCTCGGCTTCGAATACCTTAAAACCTGAATTCTCCAGACTGATTTTTAGTAATCGTCTGATTTGAATCTCATCATCTATCACTAATATGTTTTCTGTTAAGCTCATGCTGTTGTCGTTTTACAATCTCTGGGAATTTTTATTGTTAATTTAAGACCTCCGGAAATTTTATTCGAGGCAGATATTGTTCCATTATGTGCTTCGACAATTCCTTTTGCTATCGACAGACCAAGTCCAGTGCCTCCTGCTGACTTATTATCTACTCTGTAAAATTTGTCAAAAATATGTTCAAGTTTTTCTTCGGGAATACCTTTCCCATTATCTGATACCGTAAAACATATTATTTCCTTATCATAAGTCACCTTAAACTCAATAATGGAATCTTCTTGCGTATAAACCAGTGCATTGTGAACTATGTTTTTCAAGGCCTGTTCCATTAGATTTATATCTATGTTTAAAAAAGGGAAATTATCTTGTATTTCAACAATGATATTGCGCGACTTTTTGTTCTTTTCAAAATTATTCAAAATACTGTCTATTAAGTCATTTACATCGCAGGTTTTTATATTCGGGATTAATTTTCCGCTTTCAATTCTTGCCATATCTAATAAATTCTCGACCAGTTTGTTAAGCCTTATGCTTGCTTCGTTAATTTCTTCGTATAATTTAATTCGTGTTTCCTCAGTATTATTCATTCTTGTATGCAGTAAATAACTTGATGCACCCATTATAGCTGCAATCGGTGTCTTAAGTTCATGTGATATACTGTCTAATAGAGTCTTGTATAGTTTTTCCGATTCTTGATATACCAGAGTTCTATTAACCGTTTGATTCAGAAGCTCCCGTTCTATTGCTGAACCTGTTTGGTTTACGAAATTATCAATTAGTGTTTCCTGCTCTTTGTACTTGTACTCACTCTCAAATTTTAAACCAATTACTCCGTAAGTATCTCTAGGACCTGTCATAGGGTAATAGACATACTCAGCAAATGGCAGTGAATCAGTGTAATGTCCTGCTTTTTTTCGGTTGCTGAAAACCCATTGTGCAACGCTGAGTTCTTTTTCCGTAATTTCTATTGAATCTGTTTTATTATTTACATAACCACCTTTTTTATCAATAAGCAAAAATATTATTTCTGCTTTAAATACATTTTTAAAATTCTTCACCGACTCCCGGATTACTTCTTCCAGATTCTTCGATTTTGAAAGGTCTTTTGCTAAATTATACAATGCAACAGCTCTTTCTTCTCTGTGTGTTAATGCTTTTTCACGCTGCCTGATTCTGGAAGTTAAAATTCCTGTTACTGTTGCAATGATTAAAAACATAACGAAAGTTAATAAATCCTCACTGCGGTGTATTAATAAGGTAAACCTCGGAGGTACAAAAAAGAAGTTCCAGATTATCGGACTAATAATTGCCGATAAAAGAACAGGACCCGGACCAAATATCAATGGCAATAATGTTACTACAAACAATAATATAAGTGCAACTATCTGATACCCTAATATTGAGCTAAATAAAAAGCATATTCCTGCTACTATGCATACAATTAGTGATGAATAAAAGTATTTTAATATTCCTGATTGAAGTTTTGGGAAATAAGAGTGAACGTACTTTTCTGCGGGAATATCCTCACCCGATACTACATATACATCTATCTTCCCGCATTCCATTAATACTCTATCTACAATTCCTTTCCTGAATATTCTCGAATAAAAACTGAAATTAAGTGATTTTCCGATAACGATATGAGTAACATTCTCTCTGTTTGCAATTCTTAATATACCTTTAACTACATCTGTATCAGCTGTTGTAATTATTTCAGCACCCAGCTCTTTTGCGAGATCCAGATTCTTCTTAAGTTTAAGTTTCTGTTTCTCGCTGAGATTTACTGATGTTTCAACATGTACTGCTATCCAGCTTGCTTCCATTGTGTATGCAATTCTTCTTGCCCACCTTATAAGGTCAGAAGAATTTGGATTTGAACTTACGCCAATTAAAATTCTTTGCGTTGATTTCCATGGTCCGGGTATTCTGTTTTCCTGCATGTAATCCCTAACTTGTTTATCAACCCTGTCAGCTGTCAGTCTTAAGGATAATTCCCTTAAGGCATTTAAATTTCCTTTCCTGAAAAAATTGTCAACCGCTTCTTTTGTCTTATCTGCTGTATAAACTTTTCCATCCGCAAGTCTTTGAAGCAGTTCTTCCGGTGAAATATCAAGAAGTTCTATTTCATCCGCGGCATCAAGAATTGAATCAGGTATAGTTTCCTTTATCATTACACCCGTAATCTGACTGACAGTATCCGCCAGACTTTCTACATGCTGTACATTTACAGCAGTATATACATCAATCCCATTTTCCAGAATTTCAAGTACATCTAAATATCTTTTTTTATGCCGGCTGCTGGGTGCGTTGGTATGTGCAAGCTCATCCACAACCACAAGATCAGGTTTCTGCTCCAGTATTGCGTCAATATCCATTTCCTCAAGCTCGAATCCTTTGTAAGAAATCTTCTTTCTTTCAAGTTGAGGAAGTGAAAATAAGAGAAATTCTGTCTCGGCTCTTCCGTGAGTTTCAACATATCCTATTAAAACCTTTTTGCGCCTTCCTGAAGCCTTGCTTGCATCCTGAAGCATTGCAAATGTTTTGCCGACACCCGCGCACATTCCAAGGTAAAGTTTTAACTTCCCTCTACTTTCTTTTTGCTCATTCTTTTTTATCTGAGCAAGAAGTTCATCCGGATTTGGTCTCGATGTATCTTCCATATCATAATTTATCTAACTCAGAATTTAAAATAAGCACATTAATTCTTTCTTCTCCCAATAATCCGAACTGTGGTCTCTCTATGTTTTTTTCTATTATTTCAATTACTTGTTTCTGTTTTATTAAATCAAAGCCGCGTTCCTTCGTTATTCTGCTTATCTGAAGCATTGCATTCTCAACACTTATATGCGGGTCGATTCCGCTTGCAGAAGCAAAGATTGCATCCATCGGCACAATAGAATTTTTGTTTAGTCCGTTAAAGTTTATGTAAGCCTGCCTTATAGAGTCCGTTTTATTCCTGAGTGTTCTACTCGTCGGTCCTAAATTACTTCCACCTGAAGGCATCGGCTGATAATTAACTGCAGACGGTCTGGACTGAAAATATTTTCCGGATTCAAATTTCTGTGCAATTAACCCGGAACCAATTATTTTTCCGTTTACTTCTATAAAACTTCCTTCTGACTTTTGAGGAAACACAGTTCTTGCGATAATAAAAACAAATATCGGATATACAATACCTGTTAATATTGTCATAAAGAAAAGCAATTTTAATGATATTATTAAAGTCTTCATTTTGTATTATACTAATTTTAT
The DNA here is from genome assembly GCA_964626015.1 of uncultured Ignavibacteriaceae bacterium. GTDB lineage: Bacteria > Bacteroidota > Ignavibacteria > Tepidaquicellales > Tepidaquicellaceae > CAIKZJ01. Next base: position 5,555 of record CAZVCC010000061.1, on the reverse strand, counting down.
TGCTGTAATTAATAAGTCAATTAATTTAATTCCTATAAATGGTGCTATAATTCCCCCCGCACCATAAATTAAAATGTTTCTTCTTAAAACAATTGACGCTCCGAGCGGGCGATATTTTACTCCTTTTAACGCTAAAGGAATTAGAAAAACTATAATAATAGCATTAAATATTACCGCGCTTAATATAGCGCTTTGTGGATTTGCAAGATGCATTATATTTAATGCCCCCAGAGGTCCTATACTGCCGTTAACAGCATATAATAAAGAAAATAATGCGGGTAAAATTGCAAAATACTTTGCCACGTCGTTTGCTATACTGAATGTTGTAAGAGATCCCCGAGTCATAAGAAGCTGTTTCCCGACTTCGACAACTTCTATTAGTTTTGTCGGATTACTGTCAAGGTCTACCATATTGCCCGCTTCTCTGGCTGCTTGTGTTCCTGAATTCATCGCTATACCGACATCAGCTTGCGCGAGTGCAGGAGCATCGTTAGTTCCGTCTCCTATCATTCCGACAAGATGTCCGTTCGCTTGATCTTTTCGGATTCTTTTCAATTTATCCTCAGGTGTCGCTTCGGAAATAAAATCATCAACACCGGCTTCAGCAGCAATTGCAGCCGCAGTAAGAGGGTTGTCACCCGTTATCATAACGGTTTTTATTCCCATTTTCCTCAGCTGTGCAAAGCGTTCTTTTATTCCTCCTTTAACAATATCTTTCAATCTGATTACTCCGAGTACAGATTTGTTCTCACACACAACAAGAGGTGTTTCGCCTGAACTTGCAATTTGCTTTACTGTGTTAATTATTTCCTCCGGATAATTACCTCCATGAAGTTCTATGTATTTTTGTATTGAATCAGCTGCACCCTTTCTGATTTGTTTCAGCACATGACCGTTATTTCTTATATCGATACCGCTCATTCTTGTCTCCGCAGAAAAAGGAACAAATTTTACGTTTTCAGGCAGCATTTCTTTCAACCGTATATTAAATTTCTCTTTTGCAAGTTTAATTATTGACCTTCCCTCAGGGGTTTCATCCGAGATTGAAGATAGCATTGCTGCTTCAGCTAAATCTTCCGACTTTGTTCGTGATTCCGGAATAAATTCAGTTGCCATTCTGTTTCCCAGTGTAATCGTTCCGGTTTTATCAAGCAGTAATACATCAAGATCACCCGCTGCTTCTATTGCGCGACCGCTTGTTGCTATAACATTCCTTTTTATGAGTCTGTCCATTCCGCTGATACCGATTGCACTAAGCAAACCACCTATTGTTGTAGGAATTAAGCAAACAAGCAGGGATGTGATTACTGGTAACGATATATTATTATTTAAATCTAATCCTGAAGCTATTAATCCATATTGGAAGTAAGCGGGTAATGTTGCAACGACAAGCAGGAAAATAATAGATAATCCTGCAAGTAAAATTGTAAGTGCAATTTCATTTGGAGTCTTTTGTCTTTTTGCCCCTTCAACTAAAGTAATTAATTTATCCATAAAAGAACTTCCTGTTTCAGACGTTATTTTAACTATTATTCTGTCGCTTAATACTTTTGTTCCGCCCGTAACAGCACTTCTGTCTCCGCCGCTTTCTCTTATAACAGGCGCTGATTCACCTGTAATGGCAGATTCATCAACACTTGCGACTCCGTCAACTACTTCGCCATCGGCTGGAATTATGTCTCCTGCCTCACATAAAACTAAATCATCACGCTTTAAACTATCTGCCGGAACAATTACTTCATTATTTTTAGCAAGCATTCTTGCATTTGTTTGCTTCCTTGCTTTTTTCAGACTTTCTGCTTGGGCTTTGCCTCGTCCCTCAGCTATTGCTTCTGCGAAATTAGCAAATAGCAAAGTAATCCAAAGCCATAAAGTAATTTGGAAATTAAATGTAGAAAAAGTGCCCGAGAATAATTGATTTATCATTATTACCGTTGTCATTAATGCACAAATCTCTACTATAAACATTACTGGGTTTTTTATCAGTACTGCCGGGTTAAGTTTTTTAATTGAATCAAGAATTGCTCTTTTAACTATAACCGGTTCAAAAAGTTTTGTATTATTATTTTTACTTTTCATTTTTAAAATACTATTCCGTTTTTCATTAATAAATGCTCTGCAATAGGTCCGAGGCTTAAAGCAGGAAAGAAAGTCAGCGCTCCAATAATTATTATAACACCAATCAACAATACTGCGAAAACAACATTATCAGTCGTGAAAGTACCCGCACTAACAGGAGTTTTGTTTTTCTTAACAAGATTCCCGGCTATAACCATAACAGGGATAATTACTCCAAATCTTGATGTTAACATTGCAAAACCTAATGTAAGATTGTAAAAAAATGTGTTTGCATTCAGTCCTGCAAATGCACTTCCGTTATTTCCCGAAGCAGATGTGAATGCATACAGGATTTCAGAAAAACCGTGCGGACCGCAGTTTGCTAAGCTTGATAATCCTGTTTCAGTTGTGGAAGTAATAGCAGTAAATATTAGTATTAATGCACTTGGAATTAGCACAGCTATAATAGACATTTTGATATCAAGAGCTTCAATTTTTTTGCCGAGGTATTCCGGGGTTCTGCCGACCATTAATCCTGCTATGAATACTGTCAGGAAAACAAAGATTATCATTCCATACAATCCTGAACCTATCCCGCCGAATATTATTTCTCCAAGCATAATATTAATCATTGCAACCATTCCCGCCAAAGGAGATAGACTGCTGTGCATTGAATTCACTGATCCGTTCGATGCGCACGTCGTTGAAGTTGACCAGATTATACTATTGACAATTCCTAACCTTAATTCCTTTCCCTCCATATTAACAGACGTATTAAGTACTGGATTATTAGTGTATTCGGATATCAGAGAACTTCCTAAACCGGCTATAAAAAGTATTATCATTACCGAGTAGAGTATCCATCCATGTTTTTTCGATTCTACCATTAAACCATACGTATATGTTAGAGCCGCACCTATTAAAAGTATAGATAACATCTCAAGAAAGTTTGAAAATGGTGTAGGATTTTCAAAAGGATGTGAACTGTTCGCATTAAAGAACCCTCCGCCGTTTGTTCCGAGCTGTTTTATGGCAATCTGCGATGCTGCCGGACCCGATGGTATTGTCTGCTCGCTGCCTTCGAGGGTTACAACCTTTTTATAAGCAGAAAATGACTGTACAACCCCCTCTCCCACAAGTAGAATGGAAAGTAAAATAGATAGTGGTAGCAGTATATATAGTGTGCATTTAACTATGGCCTGCCAGAAGTTACCAAGTTTATCACTTAATTTATTTGTTATTCCTCTGATTAAAGCAAGTAAAACAGCAATACCGGTTGCAGCACTCAAAAAGTTTTGTACAGTTAGTCCTAACATTTGAACTGAATAACTCAATACTGTTTCCCCCGCGTAAGATTGCCAGTTTGTGTTTGTTACAAAACTGATAGCAGTATTTAATGCAAGGTGAAATGGTACATTCGCATGTGATTCAGTATTTAAGGGGAGCCATTCCTGAACCATTTGCAGTAAAATAAGTAATATAAGTCCGGAGAAATTAAATATTAATACTGCGGATAAATATTTCTTCCAGTTCATTTCTTCATTAACATCAATTTTAAGAAATTTATAGATGAAGTTCTCAAGTTTACCAAATATTGGTGTGAATATGTTTCTCCTGTTCGTAAAAACTCTAAACATATGCTTTCCGAGTATCGGAGTAAGTATTGTCAGTATTAAAATATAAAATACTATCTGCAAATAATCTGTTATGTTCATTTGATATCCTTAGAATTTTTCAGGTTTAAAAATTACAAAACAAAGATATATCATTAAAAGAAATGAAATTAAAAGTCCGATTAAATATTCCATTGCCATAATTAAATTATATTAAATTATTCTTACAAAGTTATATACTATAATATAAGTATGGTATAAAATATTTATTGAAATGTATAAAAATTTTATAAAGACATATCTTAGCATTCAGCTGTGTTTTTATTATTATTTTAAAGCATTTATTATGTTGCTTCGAGTTTCTTTGTTATATCAAAAGACTTTAATTAGAATTCTATTACAGATATATTTGACATATGAAATATCGTACCTAAATTAAAATTTTAATCCATGATACAAAGATATTCAAGAGATGAACTAGCAAAAATATGGTCTGACGAAAACAAGTTCAGAATTTGGCTGAACGTAGAAATCCTTGCATGTGAAGCGCAAAGTAAACTTGGGAATGTGCCTGCAAAATCACTTACTGTCATTAAAAACAAAGCAAAGTTTGACACAAAACGAGTCTTAAAGATTGAAGAGACTGTCAAGCATGATGTAATTGCTTTCCTGACAAACGTAGCGGAGTATGTGGGCATTGATTCAAGGTTTATTCACATGGGTATGACAAGCTCCGATGTCCTTGATACCGCGCTGTCGGTTCAGCTTAAACAGGCAGGGGAGATAATTCTTAAAGATTTGTTGAAGTTAAATTCTGTTCTGAAAAAGAAAGCTCTTAAATACAAAAATTTAACCATGATTGGAAGAACACATGGTATTCATGCTGAACCGGTTACTCTCGGATTAAAGTTTGCTCTTTGGTATGATGAAAACAACAGGAACATTAAAAGAATTAAAGATGCGGTTGAAATCGTATCTGTAGGACAAATATCCGGAGCAGTTGGTACTTATGAACATATATCTCCGAAAGTTGAAGAATATGTCTGCAAGAAACTCGGACTTAAATCAACGAAGATTTCTACACAGATATTACAAAGGGACAGGCATGCGCAGTTCTTGTCAACGCTTGCAATAATTGCGTCATGCATTGAGAAGTATGCTACCGAAATACGTCATTTACAAAAAACTGAAGTACTCGAACTCGAGGAAAGTTTTACGAAAGGACAGAAAGGTTCCTCTGCAATGCCGCACAAAAAGAACCCGATTGTATCTGAACAGCTGTCAGGTCTCGCAAGAATTATAAGAGGAAATTCACTCGCAGCATTGGAAAATATTCCTTTATGGCACGAGCGCGATATTTCGCATTCGTCTGTCGAAAGAATAATAATGCCCGATTCCACCATTCTTCTTGACTATATGCTTAACAAGTTTATTACTCTTGTTGATAATATTACGGTTTATCAGAAAAACATAAAGAAGAATCTCGAACTGACAAAAGGTCTTATTTTCTCTCAGACGTTGCTTCTGAAACTGATTGAAAAGAAAATGAAACGTGAAGATGCATACAAAATCGTGCAGAATATTGCAATGAAATGCTGGGAAACTAAGGTTGAATTCAAAAAACTCGTTGAAGAAAGCAAAGAAGCCATGAAGTTCTTAAACAACAAAGACCTTCAGGAAGTCTTTGATTATAAAAAATCTCAAAAAAGCATAGACTTCATTTTCAAAAGAGTGTTTAAGTAAAAGAATAATCAACTCTTCGCCCTCTGCGTGCTCTATGGTAAAATCTGTTTTATTGCTATTATTTGTTTGTAGCCATCGGTTGCGACGTGTTACTATGTTTAAAAACTGTGTAATAAAAACAAACTTTTATAAAAGAAAAGA
>CAZVCC010000060.1:0-18375 GCA_964626015.1 uncultured Ignavibacteriaceae bacterium | reverse complement strand
AACGGAGCGATGGAAATAGTATTAGGCGGAACAGTTACACCTTCGTCAACACAGGAAGCCGGTCAGTACACTGCACCGGTTACAATATCTCTTCAGTACACGACAAACTAAGGGGAATATAAATTAAAACAATAGCCGGCTTGCCATGAGCCGGCTTTTTTTGTTGATTGATGTTTTAAAAATCATAAATTATTCCGATATTATATTGTAATAAAACTTGTAAAATGAGAAGTGTCATCTTTATATTAATTTTTTTCTGCAATTTAATTGCTTACTCTCAATCAGATACAGATGTTGAAGTATGGAGTGTAAGGAATTTAGTATTCCCTTTAATAATTCCGGGTTTTTCAAGTACAGTATTAACGACGAATTCAGATGCAGGCAGGATAAGTGTTACAATAACAAGTAATTGGACAACGATTTCAGTTACTTTTTCTCTTCCGACTCATTTGTCGTCGGGTAGTAATAGCCTTCCGATAACCTTTACTGCAACAAAAAGTAATAATTCAAATGATGGTACTTTAGGTACAAGTTTTGATCCTTATGCAGGAACTACGATTTATAGAGAAACAGGCAAAACGAAGGACTGGTATATTCGATTAGGAGGTGTTATAAATACACCAACTACTCAGGCGGGTGGTACTTACAGTGGTTCAATAATACTAACATTTACAAACTTAGGAAATTAGACTATGAATAAAATGAGAATTATATTTATTATTATTCTTGTGTTTGCCGCTTACGAATGTTATTCACAAGTGACGGTTGCTCCTGTATCTTTGCACATGAATGATGCGAATAAGAACGGATATCTGCTGATAAGGAATAATTCATTAACATCGACATGGGAAGTAAGCATAGAAATGAAATATGGATATCCTGTATCGGATTCAACAGGAAATATTAACATTTACTTTCCTGAAAATGTCACTGCAAATGACCCCTCGGCAGTAGAATGGATAAATTTTTTCCCAAGGAAATTCATGCTAAAACCGCAGGAAGAACAAACTGTACGAGTAGTAGCTAAACCGCCAAAAGGTCTGAAAGAGGGTGAATACTGGGGAAGACCGATAATTTCATCGCAGGCTGTGAGTACGGAAGACACAACTGAGAATCCTCAGATTGGAGTAGGACTCTCGGTAAAATTCCAGACAGTTATTGCTTTAAATTACAGGAAAGGAAAATCATCAACATCGATTAATTTATTATCATTCGATGCTGTTTATGAAAACGACAAAATAATAATTTCCGCTGATATGAAAAGGGAAGGAAACAGTGCTTATATAGGTAATCTTATTGCAAAGGTTTACAACAGCAGTAATGACGTAGTGAGCGAGACAGAGCAGGAATTTGCAGTTTATTATTCATTACTGAAGAAAGTGATTTTAGAAGTACCGGGTATAAAGAAAGGCAATTACACAGTCGAGCTTGAGCTGAACACCGACCGAAAAGAACAAAGCGGCACAATAATAAAAGGCAACACAATAAACAAGAAAATACAGATCAGCGTCAATTAAAAGTATATGACAATTTATGCTTTTAGATTTTTCTATATAGTTTGTATAACTGCATTAATTTTATTTTTATTCTCTCCGAGTAGTCTTTTCGCATCAAAACAGGAAGATACGCTGAAAAACAATCCTGATGCAGAAGAAATTCCGATGCAAATTAACATTGAAAAGGTCGGATTAATTAATGTAAACGTTTTCGCGAATGAAAATGATGTATACATACCGCTTGCAGACCTGCTTAAAACCGTGAAAGTAAACGTAAACCTCGTTAAGAACAATTTCACAGCTACTGGCTTCTTCATTGATGAAAATAATACCTATTTTATTGACGTAAATGAATTGAGAGCAGAGATTAAGGGAAGGGAAGTGCTCGTCCAAAGGTCAGATTTTTACGTTAACGAAACCGACCTATACATGAAAAGCGATTTATTCAAGAAGATATTCGAAATAGATATGAATGTTGATATGAAAAGAATGAGCATTTATATGAATTCAAAAAACACACTACCGTACACTCTTGAACAACAAAGAATAACTTTAAGAAACATTAATCCTTACACAGAAACGGGAATCACGAAACCTGACGTTATAATACCGAGGGAGCGAAAGATACTCGGGCTTGGATTTCTCGACTGGCAGTTAACTTACTCTTATTCTAATCCAAATAGAGATTATTACAATTATAATATAGCACTGGGAAATGAACTAATCGGAGGAGATTTAAACGTAAATTTGTTCGGTAACAAGGATAATGCGGTTGACCTGGATAATTCTTTTCTGAGGTGGAGGTTCGTAACCGAAGAGAGCTGGTTCAAACAGGGAATTGCAGGAGATATTAATCCTGTATCAGGATTGTTCTCGAGTGTTCAGGGAGTACAGCTTACGAATGCTCCTCCAATATCGAGGAAGATTCTTGGAGGTTACAAGATATTCGACCAGATATATCCAAACTGGGAGGTTGAATTGTACGTAAACAATGAAATGATAGCGTACACAAGAGCTAACGAAAGCGGATATTTTGAGTTTACTATACCTTTGCTTTACGGCTCAAATTTTATAACACTAAAATATTATGGACCTTCGGGGGAAATACAGACTTCGGACAGGGTTATACAGGTTCCTTATACTTTCTTACCTTCCGGCGAATTCGAATACTATATAAGTGCTGGAAGAGAGAAGACTGAAAGACGTAATCTACTATCAGAAGCCAATTTTAACTATGGTATAACTTCTTTCCTAACATTAGGAGCGGGTAATACCTATTTGGATAATGCAGACGTTCCGAGAAACTATCCAAATGCTAATCTATCATTAAAAATATTAGACGGTTTAATTTTAAGCGGACAGTATTTTGCAAAATACAGAGGAAGAGCCTCTCTTAATTTACTTTTGCCTTCTCAAGCATCCGCAGAAATTAATTACATCAGATATGAAGAAAACAGTTATTTTAATCCCGGAGCAATTAAAGAGGAGAAGAACTTGTCATTTTTTGTACCTGTTACATCCGGTGGTTTTTCGTCAAACTTCAGGCTCAATGCGAGTGAAATACTAAGGTCAAACGGTAAACAGCTTTTTATATATCCGGGTTTGTTTTTGAATTACGGGAGATTTCAGGGAAGTGCTCAGTTAAGCAGCATATTTCAACAGTATAATGATTCATACAGAAATGACTATCTCGTTTCTAATCTATTACTTTCATACAGACTTTTTGATGATATGATTATTCGGAACCAAACGGACATAGACCATTTAAACAGTAAGGTTATGAGAACAGGTATTTACATCGACAAAAGTGTTTTCAATGCCGGTTGGATAAGTCTTTCTGTTTCGAAGGATTTTATTCAAGACAATTATTCGGGTGCTGTTAATTTTAGATTCTACCTGCCATTTACGAGTATGAGTACAAACTACAGGACCGACAAATCAGGATGGGAAATTCAACAGAGTTTTTACGGTTCAATAGGGTTTGATGATTTTAAGAATAAGTTTATAACGGACAACAGATACCTTTCAAACAGGGCAGGATTAACATTTGTACCATATCTTGAAAGAAATAATAATAATATGTTTGACTGCTGCGATAAAATACTTGAATCGCAGCTTGAGGTTAAAATGGAATCTGGGCATGCGGTTAAATATCAGGATGATAAAAACGTATGGTTTACAGACCTTGACCCGTACAGTTATTATAATCTTCATATAAACCCGATGACGTTCGATAATCCGCTGTACAGACCAAAGTATAAAACTTATTCTATATATACTGACCCGAGCAGGTTCAAAATGATACCCGTACCGGTATATATAACAGGGATGGTTTCCGGTTATGTTAACCAGTTTGATGGAAGAGGAAGAAAGGGAGTTTCGGGAATGGAAGTAATTCTTGAAACGAAGGAGGGAGTTATACATTCAGTGACGCAAACATTTTCTGACGGAGAATTTATTTTCGACGACGTTCCGCCCGGCAAATACAAAGTTTATTTAAAATCTGAAGATTTAACGAGAAGGGGATATAAGGATGTTAAGAAGATTTATTACATTAAAGTAAAGTCTTTAGAAGACGGTGACAGCATTAGTGACATAGAATTTCTTATAAATAAGATAGAAAAGTAACAAATATATCAGGATTTACATCCGCAGCCGATTAATAATAACACCATTAAATCATCAAATTTATAAATATTATCAATTTGAGAATTATGTTCATTGTAATATTTTTAAGAGCGAATTTCAAATTAATTAAATAAACCCAATTTATATTCAAGATTCGCAGAAGCATTCATATAACCAAAACTGATGATTATTAGATGTATTTTTTCTCAATATGAGTAAATAATTCTCAAAATGAGAAAATAATATTGCGTTTCTGTGAAATAAATCAAGATTTTTAAAAGAAATGTACATTTTAGAAATGGCATAAAAGTTGATGATATAATTATTAGAAGCAAATAAATGGTTAATTATTCCTTGCTTATTTAATATTTTAAAATTAAATTGATTCGGGAATAGAATGAAAAAAATTATAATATCTTCAATAATACTAATCATAACAGTGATGTGCGCTGATATATTTGCGCAGGTCACAGCTTCTATTTCCGCTACTGCAACAGTTCTGACTGGAATATCTGTTACAAACAAAAGCGACTTAAATTTCGGAGATGATATCGTACCCGGAGTACAAAGGACAGTCGATAAAACTAATGCCAACTCTGGCAGATTTACACTGGTCGGTGCACCAAATAAACAAATAAGTATAAGCTTTACCACACCCTCGCAGTTATTAAACGGGGCAAATACTATGCCTATTACATTCTCAAGCACAGACGCGGGATATCAGGTACCTGGAGGTTCTGTGGTATCATTCAACCCTGTGGTTGTTTCGAATGCATCTTTTAATTCTCAGGGAACTATGACAGTATTTCTTGGAGGCAAAGTAACTCCTTCAAATGATCAGGCATCGGGATTGTACACTGCATCTATTACAGTTAATTTGGAATATACAGGAAACTGAGTTATTTATAAGATTAATATTAAGATATGAATTCGGCGCAAGCAATAAAGCTTGCGTTTTTTGTTTATAATAAAAATGCTTCCCGATTATCTGGAAGCAAATATTATTAGAGTCAAGGAATCTTATTTGCGTTTAAATTTGTCTTCCTCAAGTGTGAATGTAAGCGAGATTCTGTGTGTATTACCAAGCTGTTCATCACCGTCAAATTTAGCGAATGAGTAATCTATATTAATCTTGGGCAGCTGAACGCCAGCGCCGAGAGTCAAATTACCAATCTCGTTGTAACCGCCTCTGATGCTGAAAAGTTTATTGTACGTGTACTCAAGTCCGCCATGAAAATCGAAAGAAACCGGTCCAACGTTGAAGTTAGAAGCAGTCCTTCTGTTTTCAAACCTGACGTCTAAGTCGGCTGCAGGGATTATAGTACCGTTGAGGAAGGGAACATCGTATATGTAAGCAAATCCAATTTTAGCAGTTGGAGAGATGTTTTCTTTCTTGCCCGTACTCCATGCGAGATAAGTAGTTGTTATATCCTGCAAGTTAGCACCGAGCATTAAATTTTCAATCGGGGAATAATGCAGACCAAGGTCGAAGCCGAGACCCCATGCCGATTCTTCAGCCAGAGACCTTCTAATAACCTTAAAGTTTGCGCCGTAAGAAAACTTATCGCTGTGTTTTTTTGAGTATGTTAAATAAAAAGCATAGTCATTAGAATTGAAATAAGTGATTCTGTCAGGGTCGAGTCTTTCTCCCGGGTCGAGAACGCCGTTTCCGTTCAGGTCAATGAGTGCATTTCGGGTGTCGGGGATATCGTCAATACCGTTAATGATAACGCTTAAACCTACGGACTGATTCTTATCGAGAGGAATAGCAACGGCTCCATAATTATAGTTAACAAGATTTCCGAAACGAGCGTCATGCATCAGTGCAAGCTGCGGATAGTTAATTTTCGAGAGCAGTGCAGGATTCCAGTATCCTGCTGTAACGTCATTAACGAGTGCAACGTAAGCACTACCCATACCGAGAGGTCTTCCGCCAACGCCAATAGCAAGAAATTCCCCCGCGTATTTGCTGCCGTTACCCTGGGATAAACCAAATTCACTGAAAATTGCGAGAAATGCAATTACAACTACCGAAATTTTGATGTGATTCATTTAATAAAATTTATTTGTACGAAATTCTGTACAGATTACTTATTTGCACTCTCTTTTAAGTTGTTCAATAATCTCAATTTAAAGCAAATAAATCAATACTAAAAGGAAAAAATATACAAGTTTTGAGATTGTGAATCTTAACTAATATTTTTCATTATGAATATGGAATACTTTATGCGTACTTTATGCGCACTTACAATAATAATTTAAACACGGGGAAAATATGTGAGATTTAGATGTAACTTTCAGGATTACAAATGTTTTTTAAAAAACGTCCCGCAAAATCTTGTTGAAAAAGCATCGCTTTTATCAATTTTATGGGAAGTATAAATTTCTTAAATTAGTACAACTACAAAACTAATAACAGCATGAAGAGAATATTATTAATTTCAGCAGTTCTAATACTTTTTGTAAAAATATCAATTGCACAGGAAAAGTTTCCGAGTATAATTCCATTTGACGAGAAGAAGCTTACTTCGGATATAATGACTCCGGAAGTTTTATGGTCGTTTGGAAGGATTACGGAGATGTCCGTATCGCCTGACGGAAAATCGATTGTGTACGGAGTAAGATATTTTAACATAGAAATGAATAAAGGTCAGACGGATTATTTCATAGTTGGTACCGATGGAACAAATAAAAAACGGCTTACGGGTTCATCTGACGCAAAATACGGTGTGAAGTGGCGTCCCGACGGGAAACGCATAGGTTATGTATCGAACAGGAGCGGTATTATGCAGGCATGGGAGATGAAACCGGACGGCTCAGATTTAAGACAGATGTCGTACATATCTGACGGTGTAGGTGATTTTAAATACTCTCCGGACGGGAAGAAAGTTTTATATTTAAAAGAAGTAAAAATTGATAAGACGGTAAAGGACTTGCACACAGACCTGCCTAAAGCAAATGCGAGACTTTTTGATGACCTTATGTACAGGCACTGGGATGAATGGGAAGACGGGAACTACAGCCACATATTTATTTCTGATTACATAAGCGAAAATATAAAAGACGGGATTGATATTAATGCGGGCGAGGGCTGGGACGTTCCGATGAAGCCATTCGGCGGAATTGAGCAGATAAACTGGAGCAGTGATTCAAAGAAGATTGTTTATTCAGCAAAGAAAATGAGAGGGAAAGATTATGCGGTATCGACAAACTCAGAGATATATGTTTACGACCTTAGTACAAAGACTACTGAAAATATTTCAGAAGGAATGATGGGTTTTGAGTTTGCGCCTGTTTATTCTCCGGACGGACAGTACATAGCCTGTACGAGCATGGAGCGCGACGGTTACGAATCGGATAAGACAAGGATATTTATTTATAACACATCAACAAAAGAGAAAGTATATGCGACAAAAGATTTTGACCAAAATGCTGACGGGCTTGAATGGACAAAAGACAGCAAGTCAATTTATTTTGTAAGCGGAATACGAGCAACTCAGGAAATATACAGGTACGATTTAGCCGACGGGAAGATTACAAGGGTAACGGACGGAATACATAATTATCTTTCAGTAACAGAAGCAGGGAGCAGCCTTATCGCAACAAGACAATCGATGTCGAAACCAACCGAGATATACTCTGTAAATCCTGAAAACGGCGAAGCAAAAGAAATAAGTTTTGTTAACAAGGGATTGCTTGACCAGTTGAAAATTGCTGAGGTCAAGAAGCGGATGGTGAAAACGACGGATGATAAGGATATGCTCGCATGGGTAATATATCCTCCTGATTTTGACCCGAATAAAAAATATCCGACGCTGCTTTTCTGCGAGGGAGGACCGCAGAGCACTGTCGACCAGTTCTGGAGCTACAGATGGAATTTTCAGATGATGGCGGCAAACGGGTATATAATAATAGCTCCGAACAGAAGAGGGCTGCCTTCTTTCGGGATGGAATGGCTTGAACAGATAAGCGGGGATTACGGCGGACAGAACATGAAGGATTATTTAAGTGCCATTGATGATATAGCACAGGAGCCGTACGTTGATAAAGACAGGCTCGGAGCGGTCGGAGCGAGCTACGGAGGATTTTCAGTTTTCTGGTTAGCGGGTAATCATGATAAAAGATTCAAGGCATTCATAGCACACGACGGAATGTTCAATCTTGAAAGCCAGTATTTAGAAACAGAGGAAATGTGGTTTGTTGACTGGGATTTAGGCGGACCGTTCTGGGATAAGAACAACAAGGTAGCGCAAAAATCTTACAGCATATCACCTCACAAATATGTTCAGAACTGGGATACGCCGATACTTGTGATACACGGAGAGAAGGATTACAGGATTGCATATACACAAGCGATGCAGGCATTCAATGCGGCAGTGCTGCTTGGAGTACCTGCTCAGCTGCTTTTATTCCCCGAAGAAAATCACTGGGTGCTGACACCGCAGAACGGAATACTCTGGCAAAGAACATTTTTTAACTGGCTTGATAAATGGCTGAAATAAAAAGAGACAAGAGTAAGAAGATAGTATTATTTACTTCTGAGGTTTCAGAATCAGAAAAGAAGTCTTCCGTAAAGGATTTACCTAAACACGAGAAACCGAGAGAGAAGCTGCTTACGAAGGGAACTTCAGCAATGAGTGATTTTGAATTGCTCGCGATTATGTTGAGGACGGGAATAAAAAACCATAATGTACTTGAATTTTCACAAAGGTTATTATCTCATTTCGGGAGTCTTGAGAAGCTTTTCGAAGCTTCGCTTCAGGATCTTATGGAAATTAAAGGAATCGGTCTGGCAAAGGGAGCAGAATTAATATCATGTATAACACTTGCAAAGCGTTACAGAAAAGAAAAAGATAAGAATGAGATACTGCGGCTTGAAAGTAAACCAATTCAAGAAGCATCGGCAGCAGTTACACTTATCAGAGATAGGATAACGGATTATTCAAAAGAGCAGTTCTTCATCATGAACCTTGATGTAAGAAACAGGATAATTGACCTTGAAAGAATTTCAGAGGGCACGCTGACTGCGAGCCTTGTGCATCCGAGAGAGACTTTTGCGAGTGCGATAAGGAAACATGCTGCAAGTGTTATGGTGGCGCACAACCATCCTTCGGGGGACACACAGCCATCGGAGGAGGATATACGGATTACGAGAAGGTTAAAGGATGCAGGGAATATAATTGGAATCCAGCTTCTTGACCATATAATTATAACGGAACATAAACATTGCAGTTTAAAAGAAATGGGAATTATCTGATTTATGGAATATAAAGATTATTACAAAATACTTGGTGTTGATAAGAAGGCAAGCAAAGACGAAATAAAGAAAGCATACAGAAAGCTTGCGATGAAATACCATCCCGATAAAACAAAGGGAGACAAATCCGCCGAGGATAAGTTCAAAGAAATCAACGAAGCGAATGAAGTACTGAGTGATGACGATAAAAGAAAGAAGTACGACGAGATGGGCTCGAACTGGAATTACTACCAGCAGGCTGGGGGAAATGCAGAGGGGTTTGACTGGGGCAGGTATTCGAATCAGGGAGGCACACAGTACCAATACAGCGGCAATTTTGAGGATGTATTCGGGAATTCAGGATATTCGGATTTCTTTGATATGTTTTTCGGAGGAAGTTTTGGAGGCGGTAAAAAGAGCAGAAGGGGAGGCGGCAGACGCACACCTGCAAAGGGTCAGGACTATCAAGCAGCGTTAGATATTTCATTAAAAGAAGCATACAGCGGAGTCTCGAAAGTATTTTCATTTAACAACCAATCTATAAAGCTGAACATAAAGCCCGGGATACATGACGGACACGTGTTAAAGATTCCCGGTAAAGGAGGAGCGGGTTCAGGCGGAGCAGGAGATTTGCTTATAAAAATTAATGTGAAGGGTGATGCAGTGTTTGAAAGGAAAGGGGATGACCTTTATGCAAATCTTCACGTACCTTTGTATGATGCAGTGCTCGGGGGGAAGGTTGATTTTGAAGCGATGAAAGGAAAAGTTAAAATCGATATAACAAAAGATTGTTCGAACGGGAAAATATTCCGCCTTTCAAAAATGGGCATGCCGAAGTACGGAAAAACGGGAGAGTTCGGAGATTTGTATTTAACAGTGCAGATTGATATGCCGAGGAATTTATCTGCAAGAGAGACAGAACTGTTTAATGAGTTAAAGAAATTAAGGAACAGATAATATTATTACTTTTTGACAGAGTAAAATCCCCGCTCGGTTGACGCTTAATCCCCGCTAATTTGACGCTCGGTTGACGCTTATTTCCCGCTCATTTGACGCTCGGTTGACGCATCTGACATAAATCTGAGACGCATCTAACACGTATCTAAGACGCTTACATTAAGCAAATAATGTTAATACAATGGTAATCATATTAAATTTCAATTCACGGTTGTTTAGAACAACATGGAATGCCTAAAGGCATTCTTTCTGTGTGCAATTTTTCACCTACCAACATGAAATGCCTACGGCATTTTCTTAAAAAGTAACAAACTATTGAATTGAGTGTTCATTATCAAATTCATGGAGTAACAAATACAATTTTGGGTAATCAGCGAGAATACGTTTAATCAGTGATAATTAGTGTTATTGTAATTATTTATTATAACCATTTTTGATAAGTTATAATATTTTTGAATATGGTTATGAATTGCGGAATATTATTAATAACATTAACTTAATCTTTAAGGAGTTATTACAGATGAATTCATTTGTAATAAGAAAAAAGGGGATTAAGAATTGAATGGATTTGAGCTGAATAACAATAATTCAAAAACGGATATACAAAATTCTTTAGCATTAGCTGATGCCGTATTTGAATCCATATACAATGGTCTTCTCGTGGTTAATAAGGACGGAGAATTTATAAAGTTTAACAGGAAATTTGCCGAGATGTGGAATATTCCTTATGATATCCCTGAACTCGCAGAAAACAGGAAATTATTGGACACAGTACTTTCGCAGATGGCAGACCCTGAAGAGTTTAAAGCCAAAGTTTTGGAACTGTATTCAAAACCTGAATCCGAAAGTATTGACCTGATATATTTTAAAGACGGACGAATATTTGAGAGATATTCGAAACCAATATACATAGAATCAGAGGTAATTGGCAGGGTCTGGTCATTTCAGGACGTAAGCAAACAAAAGCAAGCCGAGATAGATTTACAGAACAGTAATGAACTCCTTAGGAAAACAAATTCAGAAAAAGATAAATTTTTCTCAATCATAGCTCATGACCTCCGCAATCCTTTTACGGGTTTTCTTGGATTTACGGATATACTTAAAAAAGACCTTTGGAATTTGCCCTTAAATGAGATAGAAGTGATTGTAAATGATATGAATAACAGTGCACATAAGTTATTCGGATTGTTGACAAATTTACTGGAATGGTCGATGGCGAAAAGAGGACTTTCTGAATTGAATCCTGAATACTTAAATCTGAATGAAATCATTTTTTCAATAACAAACATTTGTAAAGATACTTTGAAAGAAAAAGGTATTGAATTAAGAAATGAAATCTCTGATGATATTTTTATTACGGCTGATAGGCAAAAGCTTGCATCAATCTTGCGAAATCTTATATCGAATGCACTTAAATTTACCAGAAAAGGTGGAAGCGTAATTCTATCTGCAAAAAAAACTAAAGATAGTATTGATATCTCAGTAAAAGATACGGGTATTGGAATGAGTGAGGAAATGATTAATGAATTATTCCATGTAGATAAAATGACGAGAAGGACCGGAACAGCGGGTGAGCTTAGTACGGGATTGGGTCTTCTGCTGTGCAAAGAATTTGTTGAAATGCACCACGGCAAGATTTCTGTTAAAAGCGAAATAAATAAAGGAACAGAGTTCGTTGTAAGTCTGAGTTAGTCTGTAATCCTATTTATTATTGATAATAAAATTAACTATTTCGGGTTTGTTACCGATACGCACCGGCGGTCCCCACGTACCGAGACCCGTAGATACATAAATCCATGTTCCATATTTATTAACAAGTCCCGTGCTAACTTCATAAATTAGATTTGTTACAAGGTTGTTAGGAAAAAACTGTCCGTGATGTGTATGTCCTGAAATTGAAAGGTCTATACCCTTAGAAGTGAGCTCATCAAGCTGTGCAGGCTGATGGTTTAACAATACGACCGGAAATTTATTATCAACTTCTTCCATTATCTGTTCAATCGATTTTCTTTTTCTGCCGGTGAATCTTTCGATATCCTTGTCTTCTCTTCCTGCCAGATAGAACTGATTGTTAACAAGAACAGCTGTATCACTCAAGACAGTAATGTTGTGATCAGTAAGATACTTCACAGCGGGTTCAATACCGCCAATGTATTCGTGATTTCCTGTTACAGCAAAAACTCCGTATTTAGATTTAAGATTAAGCAAATGGTCGCCGAGATTTTTTTCAAGCACAGGTTTAATATCTTCATCAATAACATCACCCACAAGAAGAATTATATCGGGATTCAATGAATTAATTCTTTCAACAATATCATCGAACCACTTGCCCGATGAAAGAGGACCGAGGTGTATATCCGAAACTACGACAGCATTCAGTACAAGCTCTTTAGAATTTTCTTTTGATATGTTAAGCTCAATATTATTAACTACAGGATTTTTTGCATTATAATATCCGTATGTTAACAACGCAGATACTGAGGTTAAAGATAAAATAAAAACTGCTAACTTTGTTTTCTCATAGTTAAAATTAACGAAAGCAGGAAAAATTGTTATGAAATGATTTACAACT
This sequence comes from uncultured Ignavibacteriaceae bacterium, assembly GCA_964626015.1. Taxonomy (GTDB): domain Bacteria; phylum Bacteroidota; class Ignavibacteria; order Tepidaquicellales; family Tepidaquicellaceae; genus CAIKZJ01. The sequence goes on along the minus strand of CAZVCC010000060.1, from coordinate 5,486 downwards.
CTTAATAAATCAAACATAACTGTAATCAGAAAAAAATACAGAAGTGCTGCGAGCCAGAATGAACCGATAAGAAGCAGGGCATTGCTTATACCGTTGAAATTGTAAGACTGGAGTAATCTTGCTGCAATGTATGAGAACGCTAGAAATATAAAAACAATTATGTAATAGGGCTTAATCCATTGATAACCGTTAAGAGCCTGAAGCCCGTGGTAAAACACGTAAACATTTCCTATACCGTAAATAGTAAGTACAGTTGAGATAAATATAATAAAATCAGAAGTTTTCATGGAAATAATAACGCAAAAAACCAGTGATACGTTCACAAATATATATCAATATTTTTATTAAACAGAACATGAAATAAATTGAAATAAATTCTGATATTGGTTATATTTACAATTCTTACTATCAGCGGAAGTGGTGGAACTGGTAGACACACCATCTTGAGGGGGTGGCGCCGCGTAGGCGTGGGGGTTCAAGTCCCCCCTTCCGCACAGAATAAAGTAATAAAGCTGAGAATTTGCAGAAAAAGAGGATTTTAATCCTCTTTTTCTTTTAAGAACAGATTACTTTTTGAATATAAAAAATGGTTTAAACCGCATAAATGAACCTGTTAACACCATTAATCACTTGATTTTTAGTGTAAATAATGATAAATTTGTTGTTTAATATTTTAATAATTTAAACTTTAAATGGATAAGGCTAAGAGAAATTACGAAATCTATATAATAGTTGACGGAAACTTTGAAGATCCGACAGTAGAAGAGATTATATCAAAATACGAGAAGTTCCTCATTAAGAACGGTACCGAGATTATCAACATAGAAAGAATGGGCAGAAAAAGACTTGCATACCCTATAAGGAAAAAGGTTAATGGATACTATATATGTTTTGAAGTATTAGCACCTGCGGACGTAGTAGGGAAACTTGAGAAGACATTCAGGATAGACGAGAATATATTAAGACATCTATCTGTTTACATGAGCAAGAAGGATTTAAAGGAAAAGAACGAATATTTCGTAAAGAAAGCCGCAACTTTAGCAGCATTTGAAGCTCAGAAAGCAGCGGAAGAAAAAGCATCACAGGAAAAAGTAGAAGAATTGATTGCTGAAACCCCTGAAGAGGGCGAAGTAACCGCACAGGAATAAGAGATTATTAAATTAAACATTTATCCGGAGGTACATTATGGCTGAATTTAAGATGCCCGAATTAAACAGTGTAGTAATTGCAGGTAACCTTACAAAGGACCCAATTTTTAGACAGACAACCAACGGAACGCCGGTTGTTAATTTTTCGATTGCGAGCAATAGAAGGTTCAGGGACAAGAACGAAGACTGGAAAGAAGATGTGTGTTATGTAGGAATTGTTGCATGGAACAGACTTGCTGAAAGCTGCAGAGATAAACTGAAAAAAGGAAATGCAGTCTTGGTTGACGGCGAGTTACAGAGCAGGACTTTCAAGACTGAGGACGGTTCAAACAGGACGATAGTTGAAATAAAAGCAAGAAGAATTCAATTCCTGAACAAACGCGGTGCCGGTGATGGAGAGAGGGACGAGCCTTCAACCTTTACGGATGAAAGTTTTGATTCATTACTTTCACCTGAAGATTCAGATTTAATAAAATAATTAGTTTAACTTTATAAAAATAAATTAACTCGGGCGGTTAAAGCCGCCCGTTTATAGTAAAATATCATGAAAGTATTATTAAAAAAGGATTTCGATTTACTCGGAACAGCCGGTGAAGTAAAAGACGTTAAAGACGGCTATGCAAGAAATTATTTAATACCGAAAGGAATAGCTACTCTGGCAACTCCCTCAAGTTTAAAATCATTCGAAGAAGACAGAAGGCAGCAGGGAAGAAAGATTCTACGGGAGACAAACGATGCAAAGATAATCGCCTCAAGGATAGAATCAGATTCTGTTACTATAACAGTAAAGACAGCTGAAGAGGGCAAAATATACGGTTCAGTATCTCCGGCGATGGTGCATGATGCACTATCCGAAAAAGGTTACAACATAGACAAGCGAAAGATTGTAATGCCCGAGCATATTAAATCACTCGGCGATTATACGGTTGATATAAAACTGTACACCGACGTTATAGCGAAGCTCAAAGTTTCAGTAATAAGCGAGGAGCCCGCTACGGAAGAGAATACAGAAGAAATGCCGGCGTAAGAAGAAGAATTTCAAGAAATTATATGAATCCATTTCTCAAAAGGGAATGGATTTTTTATTTTACCTTGAAAAACCCTCACAATAATTGTATTTTTAATTTTCCCATATATAATTAATTATAAAAGGACACAGACTTTTGACAGAAGAAAAAACACAACCCGAACATTCGAAACCTGATGTTGTAACAGTAGAAGACGTAACAGTAAGGTTTGCGGGTGATTCTGGAGACGGGATGCAGTTGACAGGAGCGCAGTTTTCCGATACAATCGCATCATACGGTAATGATTTAGGTACATTGCCCGATTATCCGGCAGAAATCCGTGCACCAGCCGGAAGCCTTTATGGTGTCAGCGGATACACGATACATTTTTCGAGTCATGATATTTACACACCGGGAGACCAAATAGACGTATTAGTAGCTATGAATCCCGCGGCGTTAAAGGTAAATCTGAAAGACGTAAAAAAGCATGGAGTAATTATTGTAAACTCCGATACTTTTGACAGAAAGAATCTTGAACTTGCAAGCTACAAAGAAAATCCGCTTGAAGACGGTTCGCTTTCGGGATATAGTGTATATCCTATACCAATAACAAAATCAACATTAGAAACTCTAAAAGAATTAAACTTACCATTAAAAACAGCATCAAAGTGCAAGAATTTCTTTGCGCTTGGGGTCGTTTACTGGTTATACAGCAAATCACCTGAATTAACATTAAACTGGATTTCAGAAAAATTCAAAAAAAATCCGGAATTAATTGAAGCGAACACAAGAGTACTAAAAGCAGGTATGTATTTTGGTGAAACTACAGAAATATTCAATACAAGATACGAAGTAAAACCAGCACATCTTAGAAAAGGTACTTACAGAAATCTAAACGGGAATGAAGCAGTTGCATTGGGACTGGTCGCTGCTGCAAAAAGAGCTGGACTGGAATTATTCCTCGGAAGTTATCCGATAACTCCCGCATCTGAAATTCTTCATTACTTATCGGGAATGAGGCAGTTTGGTGTTAAGACATTTCAAGCAGAAGATGAAATAGCAGGTATAGCAACTGCGATCGGTGCATCATTCGCAGGACAGCTTGGAGCTACATCAACGAGCGGTCCGGGTATGGCGCTAAAGACTGAAGCAATCGGTCTTGCAGTAATGGCTGAACTTCCTTTGGTTATCGTAAACGTTCAAAGAGGTGGACCTTCAACAGGACTACCGACAAAAACCGAGCAGGCAGACCTGCTTCAGGCAATGTTTTCGAGAAACGGAGAATGTCCTGTAGCAGTAGTTGCAGCGGCAACACCTTCTGATTGTTTCAATATGGCAGTGGAAGCTGCAAGATTAGCAATAAAATATATGACCCCTGTTATTCTTTTAACAGACGGTTATATAGGCAACGGTTCAGAACCATGGAGAGTAACAACAATAGAAGAACTGCCCGAATTTAAAGCTAATTTCAGGACAGACCCGCAGGATTTTCACCCATACGTCAGAGATGAAAAATTGGTCAGACCATGGGTAAAACCGGGAACTCCGGGTATGGAACACAGAATAGGCGGTCTTGAAAAACAGCATATTTACGGTAACATCAGCTACGACCCTGACAATCATGAATTCATGGTAAAGACAAGAGAACAGAAGATTCAGAATATTGCGAACGATATTCCCGAGCTCGAAGTTATAGGAGATAAAGAAGCTGAATTGCTCGTAATGTCATGGGGAAGTACATTCGGAGCTGTTGCCTCGGCGGTTGAGAATCAGGTAGCAAAGGGTAACAAAGTTGCGTTTGCGCATTTTAAATATATAAACCCAATGCCGAAGAATACTGAGGCTGTTATTAAGAGCTACAAAAAGATTCTTGTTCCTGAAGTAAACATGGGACAGCTTTCTAAAATATTGAGAATGAACTATGTTATCGAACCGATTCAGTTTAATAAGATAAAAGGAACACCATTCAAAGCTTACGAAATAGAGCAGAAGATTGAAGAAATTTTAAAAGGAAGTGCGAGGTAAAAAATGAGCGAAAAAGCAGAAGTAAAATATACAGCAAAAGATTTCTCGTCGGGTATTGATGTACGGTGGTGTCCGGGATGCGGAGATTTCTCGATACTTGCGCAGGTACAGAGGTCGTTTCCTCAGCTTGTCGGTGTTGAAAAGGAAAAGATTGTATTCATCTCGGGTATAGGCTGCTCAAGCCGCTTTCCGTATTACATGAACACTTATGGTTTTCATACAATTCACGGCAGAGCTGCAGCGATAGCATCCGGAGTGAAAACAGCACGTCCTGAGCTTTCTGTCTGGATGGCAACCGGCGACGGCGACTGCCTTTCGATAGGCGGTAATCACTTTGTTCATTTATTGAGAAGAAATATTGATATTAATGTTCTTCTTTTTAACAACAGAATTTACGGATTGACAAAAGGACAGAATTCACCTACCTCGGAGCATGGAAAGGTTACAAAGTCAACACCTTTAGGTAATGTTGAATATCCAGTTAATCCTATTGCTATGGCAATCGGCGTAGAGGGTACATTTATCGCACGAGCAATGGATGTTGATTCAAAGCATCTTCAGTCGCTTATACAAAGAGCACACCTACATAAAGGAACTTCTTTTATTGAAATACTTCAGAACTGTGTTATATTTAATGACGGAGCTTTCGATAATTTCACTTTAAAGGAGCACAGGGAAGACAGGGTTGTTTATCTTGAGCATGATAAACCGATGGTTTTCGGCAAGCAGAAGGATAAGGCAATAAAGCTCGACGGCTTTACGCCTGTGCTTATTGATCTGAATGACGGCAAACACAGCATTAGTGATGCACTGATTTATAATGAAAAGTCGAAAGAGCTTGCATACATAATCAGTCAGTTTTCGGATAATCCTGCGATGCCGCTTCCTGTGGGCGTATTCCTTGATATTAATTACACTACGTTTGAAGATGATATGACTAATCAGATTACTGAGGCTAAGAAGAAATTCGGAGAGGGTGACGTTAACACACTGCTCAAAGGAAAATCATTCTGGGAAATTCATTAAGCTAAAGATTTAACCAAATAATAAAGGGGCTGACAGAAATGACAGCCCCCCTTTTTTTTGCAAAAGTTATTAGATTACTTTCACGTGATTAATTTATAATTAAAACATAAAATAAACGTTAAGATAGGGAATATAAAAAAGCTGTTCCTTAAATAAACAGAACAGCTTCAAAAGATTAACTTTCTTAAATATTTACTAACGTTTTAATAATCCAGCCCGAGCGAGAACATGTACAGCGGGTCGGAGAACTTTTGCAGGTCATACCTCCATGCAACGTCGA
>CAZVCC010000059.1:0-18998 GCA_964626015.1 uncultured Ignavibacteriaceae bacterium | reverse complement strand
GAACACTGAGAAAAAACATTAATTATTTCAAAGAGAATTTATCACAGAGTAAGAGCAGAGAACACGGCGTGGCCGTTGGCTACAAACAAAATAAAGACAAACATTAACAAAGAATTTAACCGTCCGCCACGGCGGATCTTCGACACCCAGAGAGCGCAGAGAACAAATACTAAAACAAGAAAGATGATTTTTACCGCAAGGGTCGCAAAGGAAGCAAAGGACGCAAAGAAAACACTTGAGATTTTTTCTTTTATAAAAGTTTGTTTTTATTACAAAGTTTTTAAACATAGTAACACTGAGAAATAACATTAATTATTTCAAAGAGAATTTATCACAGAGTAAGAGCAGAGAACACGGCGTGGCCGTTGGCTACAAACAAAATAAAGACAAACATTAACAAAGAATTTAACCGTCCGCCACGGAGTTCGTCTCAGAAGTATATAAACCGGAAAGTTATAAAAGAAAAACCACGTGAAACATTCTGGATTCCAGCTTTCGCTGGAAAGACAGAAAGGGAAAAACGGGTTTTAAGACAAACACCACGGCGAATCTAAGAAAAAGAAAACTGTTAAGCCTTTTTCTTTTATAAAAGTGTGTTTTTATTATACAGGTATAAGAGATAGTTTCACTAAGAAAAAGATGTTTTATTGTTTTCAGAAGAGATGAGATTTTTATTATTGACAAGAGATTTTTGAAGTAAGACAACGATTGCGCTATACTGCTTTTTAATTGATATTTTGTTATATTTATTCATAAACTAAATAAAACAGCTATGAAAAATTTAAAACTATTTATTCTACTGGCACTTTTATTTCCGGCATTATCATTTGCACAAAACGATGATATGCAAAAATGGAAAGAATACATGACACCGGGCAAGGAACACGAACAACTTGCAAAAATGAACGGTGACTGGAATTTCACGAGTAAAATGTGGATGGACCCTAACGGAGAACCTTCTACTACAGAGGGTACTGCATTCTGCAAAATGATACTCGACGGAAGGTATTCTCAAATGGAAGTAAAGGGTAATTTTATGGGAATGCCTTTTAACGGTATAAGTCTAATAGCTTATGACAACGGGAAAAAGATTTACATAAGCACATGGATTGACAATATGGGAACGGGAATCATGTACGGTGAGGGAAAATACGATGACGCAAGCAAATCAGTTATAATAAAAGGCAAAATGTATGACCCGATGTCCGGAAAAGATACTGATTATAAGGAAACGATGAAATGGACGGATGAAAATACAATGTCGATGGAATCATTCTCATTAATGGATGGAAAAGAAATCAAGACAATGGAAATAATCTATACAAGAAAATAGTCTTTATTTTTCATTCCTCCTTTTGACTTAAAGGAGGAATGAATTCTAATCTAACTCAAAATACTCTATTATAATGATGTATTTTCAATGACTTACATCATTTCAATCAGAAAACTCCAGTAAATCTCCTTAGATTCTTTATAACTTGAATAATTAGCTAATTTTTACGATATTTATTGTTTTGCAAAAACTGATTTTATGTTTTAATGGATAATGGAAACTTGATTATTACGATTGACGGTCCGACAGGAACCGGGAAAAGCCTTGCAGCAAAATATTTAGCGTTAAAACTCGGTTATAAATACTATGACAGCGGTATTTTTTACAGGGCTGTAACATATTTTGTGCTGAAGAATAAAATAAAGCCGAATGATTATCTTGCAATATGCAAAGCAGCTCAGAACATAAAAATCAGTATAGAAGACGAAAAGGTAAGCATAAACGGCGAGGATATTTCAGGTTCGATAAAAGATATAGATGTAACAAATAAAGTAAGCGGAATAAGCAAGATTGGAAAACTCCGCCAGATACTTAACCAGAAAATAAAGGCGCTTGACGACGGTTCGACGAATATTGTAGTAGAAGGCAAAGATATTGGAGCAGAGGTTTTTCCGAATGCAAAGTTTAAGTTTTACCTTGTTAGCGACATGAGTGCAAGGATAGCGAGAAGGCAGCAAGATTTTTTAGATAACGGGCAGAAATTTTCAAAAGATAAAATAGCACGAGAGATAAAGCTCAGAGACGATGTAGAAATAAAGAAAGCACCTGCAATAGTAAAGAAAGCGCAAGATGCCGTAAAAGTTGATACAACAAACATGATTGTAGAGGAACAGGTAAATTATTTATACAGAATAATTATTAATCCGGAAGCGATTTTAAACCAGCCTGAGGGATAGATACCCGAGGGGATTATAAAAATAAAACTTTCATTTTTATACCGGCTTGAAAATGGAAAGTAAATTAACCGGGAACCAAAAATATATGTCAGAAAAATTTAAGAAAGAAGAAGTTGAGGAAACAAAATCTGCGGTAACTGCAGAATCTTCAAAGAGCGCAGAAAAAATTGTAACAAGGTTTATATCTTCAGATTACAACGAAGATGAATTTCAATCTATGCTAAAGCTTTACGAAAGAACCTTTAATGTCATTAAAGAGAATGAACTTGTAAAGGGTAAAATCGTAGCAATACACGGTGAAGATGTTTTGATTGATATAGGCTCAAAATCAGACGGCAGAGTATCAATTAATGAATTTGCACATCCCGAAGAATTGATGGTCGGTAATGAGATTGAGATTTTCCTTGAGAAGATTGAAGATAAGGAGGGACAGCTTGTTCTTTCTAAGAAGAAAGCCGATTCAATCAAGATGTGGGACAGGATTGTTGAAGCACAAAGAGACGGAACTATAGTAAAAGGCAAGTGCCTAAGAAGAATCAAGGGCGGATTCGTTGTTGACTTAAGCGGTTTAACAGCATTTTTACCCGGTTCACAAATCGATACCAAACCTATAAGAGATTATGATGAATACGTCGGCAAGATGATGGACTTTAAAGTACTGAAAATCAATAACCAGATAGAAAATATCATTGTTTCTCATAAAGTCCTGATTGAAGAATCAATGGCAGGACAGCGCGAAGAACTTCTTAAGTCAATAAAGAAAGGCATGACGCTTAAAGCAACTGTTAAAGCAATAACAGACTTCGGCGTTTTTGTTGACCTCGGCGGACTTGACGGATTGATACACATTACTGATCTTTCATGGGGGAGAATAAACCATCCTTCAGATGTAGTTAAACTTGACGATGTAATCGACGTATTTGTGATTGAATTCGACGCAGAGAAATCAAGAGTCTATCTTGGTTTAAAGCAGCTTCAATCGCATCCATGGGATAACATACAGGAGAAATTCAAGGTAGGTGATAAAGTGTCAGGTAAGGTAGTATCATTAACAGACTATGGTGCGTTTATAGAGATTCAAAAAGGTATTGAAGGACTAATACATATAAGCGAAATGTCATGGACACAACATATTACGAATCCGAGCCAGATGGTAACGATGGGTCAGCTTGTAGAAGCACAGATATTAAACATTGACTTTGAAAACAGAAAGCTATCGCTTGGAATGAAACAGCTTACACCGAATCCATGGCAGAGTCTTCTTGATAAATTCCCTGTAGGTACGAAACAGAAGGGCAAAGTCTGTAACATAACCAACTTCGGAATATTTGTTGAACTTGAAGAAGGTGTTGACGGACTTGTTCATATTTCAGACCTTTCATGGACAAAGAAGATACTCGATGTGAACGAATTTGTTAAAATGGGAGAATCGATTGAAGTTGTAATACTCGGAATTGATGTAGCAAACCAGAAAATTTCTCTCGGACATAAACAATTGTTTGATAATCCATGGGATACACTTGAGACAAAGTATAAACCGGGACTTGATACAGAGGCTAAGATTCTTAAGACGATTGAAAAAGGAATTATTGTTGAACTTCCTGACCAGGTAGATTCATTCGTTCCTGCTTCACAGCTTTCGACGAGCTCTGTAAGAAACTTCGGAGAATTATTCAAACCGGGTGAGATACTTAAAGTAAGAGTTATTGAATTTGATAAAGTAAACAAGAAAATAGTACTTTCTGTGGTTGAATATCTTAGAGACAAAGACCAAAGCGAAATTGATGAGTATATTGCAAAATTCAAGATTCCGAGAAAATTCTCTCAAAAAGACATACAGGAAAGAACAAAGACATACGAGACAGAACAGATTGATTTCAGAATAGAAGATATTATTGGTGACGAGCAGAATATTCCTGTAGTGCAGGTTCCAGATACACATCCTGTAGAGAATTTGACCGCTGCAGAAGAAACTCCGAAGAATGACAATCCCGAAATAATAGGATAGAATAAATTGTAAATTGAAAAAAGAACCCGTGTTTATACTATAAGCACGGGTTTCTTTATGAATAGAAGGTATTTTGTAAGAATAGAATTTTAAGTTTAAAATTCTTAATTTGATGAAATGATAAATTAAATCAATACGAAATTGGAAAAAACTCTATTGTACGAAGGCAAGGCGAAACGGATATATTCCATTGCCGGCAATAACGAAGTAGTCATTCAGGAATTTAAGGATGATGCAACTGCTTTTAACGGGCTTAAGAAAGATGTTATTCATAATAAGGGAATCAGAAATACTGAAATTACGACTATACTTATGAACTATCTCGGCGAGAATGGAATACCCACGCATTTCGTAGAAAAGATATCTGAAAATGAAATGATTGTAAAGAAGGTTGAGATTATAAAGGTCGAAGTTGTGTGCAGAAACGTTGCCGCCGGAAGTCTTGTGAAAAAATTTGGTTTTAAGGAAGGTACATCTCTTCAGACTCCGATTGTGGAATATTACCTTAAATCTGATATACTCGGCGACCCTTTGTTTACGGTCGATCATATAAATGCTATGGGTCTTGCATCGGTTAAGGAAATGGAATACATTAAATCATTGACGCTGATAATTAACGAATTACTTGTTACTTTTTTCAGGAAAAGAAATATAAGAGTAGTTGATTTTAAGCTTGAATTCGGAAGAGATAAAGATAACAGTATAATTCTTGCAGACGAGATTTCTCCAGACACATGCAGATTCTGGGACGTTGAAACGAATGAAAAACTTGACAAGGATAGGTTCAGGTTTGACCTCGGTAAAGTTGAGGATGCTTACGAGGAAATACTAAACCGTATTAAGAGTTAACCGTAAAATGAAAATTACAAGTTACGGCAAAGATGTTGTGATGAAAGTTGTTTACATAACGCTTGCTGTTGATATAATAGCATTCTGGATAAGCAATCCTGCCGCGAAGATAATTCTGTTCAGTGTTTCACTTCTGCTACTGCTGTTCACTCTTTACTTTTTTAGAGACCCCGCAAGAGAACTTCCGTCAAATTTAGATGTTTCATCTGTTTTATCACCCGCTGACGGCAAGGTTGTTCTAATTGAAAATATAAACAACAATTATAAGGAATTCTTTGGCGATATAAATTTAAAGCAGCTAAGCATTTTTCTATCACCTCTAAATGTACACGTCAACTGCTATCCCGTAAGCGGTACTTTAAAATATTTCAATTATATAAAAGGCGAGTATTTAGTTGCCTTTAACCACAAAGCGTCTGAAAAGAATGAAAGAAGTGAACTTGGGATTGAAGCAAATGACGGTAAAAAGCTTATCTTCAAACAAATTGCAGGTTTTGTTGCGAGAAGGATTGTATGCGACGTGAAACTTGACAGCAGAGTAAAAGCAGGAGCGAAATTCGGAATGATAAAGTTCGGTTCAAGAGTTGACTTGCTTTTTAATGCTGACACAGAAATTAAGGTAAAGATAGGAGACAAAGTTACAGCAGGTCGTACAATATTAGCAAACCTTAAATGATAATATCAAAAAAATTTATACCGAGTCTGTTTACGATTCTTAATGCATTCTGCGGTTTTGCTTCTGTAATAAACTCTTCAAATAAAGAATTTGAGACTGCCGTACTTTTTATATTGTATGCTGCCGTGTTTGATGTGTTTGACGGACTCGTTGCAAGAATTCTCGATTCTGCTTCTGATTTCGGTGTGGAACTTGATTCGCTTTCTGATATAGTTTCTTTTGGGTTTGCGCCAGCGTTTTTGCTTTACCAGTTCTTCTTTATAGATTATAATGCTTCGGGAATACTCGTTGCATCGTTGGTTCTTGCTTTTTCTGCTATCAGGCTTGCAAAGTTTAACATCAGCCTAACAGGTTACAGCAAAGATGTATTTTATGGTATTCCAACTCCGATGTCAGCATTGATTCTTTGTTCTTATGTAATTTATTTCCATAATAAAATATTCACTAAGGAATTCAGTGAAGTGTTTATTTTCGTACTGACCATTGCCGTTTCGCTTTTAATGGTAAGTAATTTTAGGTTTCCTGCAATGCCTTCCTCATTTAGTTTGAAAGCAATTAAATCAAATCCGCTACAGTTCATTTTCTTATTTGCAGGTATTATGATTATAATTTTAACAAAAGGAGTTGCGATTTTTCCTATAGGTCTGCTTTATGTGCTGATTGGAATAATAATGACAATTTTTCCTTCCAAGAAGAAAAAACATCTATCACAAAAAAACTAATACTTATTTTATAAGTATCTCCTTCAAAGCCTTTACAAGAGTCTGAACATCTTTTTCAGTGTTAAACCTTCCGAAAGAAACCCTTATAGATGAGAGGGCAGTTCTTTCGTCAACACCGAGATCAAGCAGCACATTCGAAGGTTTCACCGAACCCGACGAACATGCAGAACCACCCGAGACAGAGACTTCCTTCAAGTCGAGCATAATTGTCAGCATTCCCGATGGTACGTTAATCTTATCCGGCAAGAATGAAACATTAACAATATTATTAAGTGTATTTTCCCTGCTTCCGTTTATCCTGTATTTATCTTTGAAATTATTATCAAGTTCTTTCAGGAATAAATTCTTCAAATTTCCGTAATGAATTATATCCCCCTGCATCGATTCTTTTAGTATTTCAATTGCCTTTTTAAGCCCAGCTATACCGGCAGCGTTTTCAGTACCCCCGCGCATGTTCCTTTCCTGCCCGCCTCCATGAAAATATTTATCAATCTTCAGGCTCTCATCAACAAACAGAATCCCTACTCCTTTTGGTCCGTAAATTTTATGCGCTGAAACAGTTAGAAAATCAATCCCAAGTTCTTTTGGCTTAACTGAAGTTTTACCCACACTTTGTACAGTGTCGCTGTGAAAAGCGGCTCCAAAACTTTTACACAATTCGGATATAGACCTTATATCATTTACTGTACCCGTTTCATTGTTGGCGTGCATGACAGAAACGAGTTTTGTGTTCTCTTTTAAATGCGGTTCGAGGATTTCTCTCGTTATTAATCCTTCAGAGTTTGGTTTTATTATTTCTGTATCATAACCAAATTTCCGCAGATATGTGAAAGTGTCAAGAACTGCGGGATGTTCTGTTGACGATGTAATGTAATGACTACCTTTTCCGTTTATGAATGCAAGTCCTTTAATCGCAAAATTATTCGATTCCGTACCGCCGCTTGTAAAAAATATTTCTTTAGGTTTGGTGCCAAAGAAATCTGCAATAGCTTCTCTTGATTCTTCGATTAAAACTTTTAGTAATTTCCCTTGCCGATGAGTCGAAGAAGGATTCCCATAATGTTCTTTCAAGTAAGGCAGCATAGCTTCCAGCACCCTCTCATCAGTTTTAGTTGAAGCTGCATTATCAAGATAAACGTTCATATCAGTTTTATTGATTCAAATTAAATTGTTTTTTAATAAAGTAATATAGTTTAATTAAATTTAAAATTTATTACTTTAACAATTGGATTGTTTAAACATATAATTAATGTATTGAATAAAGAGTTTTTTTACATATCAAATCAAATATCTTTATTGCGGATAATTCTTGTAATTCCCGTAATTTATTTTCTTATTAACCAGAATCACAATAACACAAACATAATTGCAGCTTTATTAATTGCAATGTACATATCCGACCTTTTAGACGGATACCTTGCACGAAAATTAAATCAAGTTTCTGAACTTGGTAAAATAATCGACCCGCTTGCTGATAAGATAGCAGTGGTAAGCATAGCAATTATTCTTTTCTTTCAGGGAAGGCTTGAAACATGGTTCTTTATTGTAGTTGTTGCAAGAGATGTTCTGATACTTGTTTTTGGGCTCTATCTAAAATCAAAAAGCAAGATTGTGTTGATGTCAAATTATCCTGGAAAACTTGCTGTGTTCAGCATCGGAATTATAGTGTTATTAGCAGTTTTTAACTATGAAAATTTTGAACTTTTAAAAAAAGCAATCAGTTATCTTTACTATATATCTGTATTTTTAATAATTTATTCTTTATATCTTTATTTTAGAAGATTTTACAAAATAATAGGAGATGCGTAATGGAGACAAACGGAAACTCTAAACCTTTGAGAAAAAAGAAAGAAAGGGTACCAACAAAAACGCGTAAAGATATTGAACGCAAACTTGAAGATAAACTTCTTGGGAAAAAAATAACTAAGAAGTTAATCGTGGACACTCTAATAGAGTCATTAAGAGAACTTATAACCGAAGCCAAGCCATTCGTAAGGCTTGAGATAAGAGATTTCGGAATTTTTGAGGTTAAAAGTACAAAGCCGAAACCAAAAGCAAGAAATCTGATTACCGGCGAGTTTGTTTACGTACCGGGAAGAAGAAAAATTCTTTTCAGACCGGGACGGTTGATAAAGAATTTTTTAAAAGAACCTTACGAAACGGATAAAAGCGAATAGCTGCATAATTGGAAACAAAGTACCTGGGTATCGATTACGGTTTGAAGCGAGTTGGTATTTCTGTTAGCGATAATTCGAAGAAATACGCATTCCAGCGTGATCATTTATTAAATGATAATAAATTTTTTGATAAGCTCCTGGAATTAATAAGGAAAGAAAGCATTTCAAAGATTGTTATTGGTTATCCGCTGAGATTTAACTCAGAAAAAACGCATTCAACTGAAGATGTAGAATCTTTCAGAGAAAAACTTTCATCTTTGCTCAGTAAAAACTCTCTCGATGCTGAACTTATTTTTTTCGATGAAAGGCTTACAAGCAGTCTTGCCTCATACAACCTCGAAAGTTCAGGATTAAGCAAGAAGAAAAGACAGAATAAAGGTCTCGTTGATTCTATATCGGCACAAATAATTCTTCAGGATTATATCGATTCTGTCTCTTAAACCTCACACAACATGGTTCTGGATATATTTACTCTCATTGAAGACGGCGAAAGCGAGACCGTTGAATTTAAAAGAAAATTTTCAACCTCACGGAAAATTGCAAAAGAAATGATTGCTTTTGCGAATACCAAGGGCGGATATATTCTTTTTGGAGTAGATGATGATAAATCCATATCCGGAGTGGAAAGCGAAAAATCTGAACTTGACCTTATTGAAACTGCTGCAAGGTTTTACTGTGAACCCGAAATAAAATATTCTACTGAAATAGTACCAGTTAAGTCGAAAGATGTAGTTGTGATTATAATACCCGAGAGCAACAAAAAGCCGCATAAACTCATTGATGAAAATGATAAGAAATCTGCAAGGGTTTATATCAGGTATAAGGACAAATCTATAATCGCATCAAAAGAAACAGCAAGCATACTAAAATTCTCAAATTTCGACAATTCTCCGCTTGTGATTAATCTTGGTGATGCAGAAAAGATACTTTTAAAGTATCTGGAAGAATATGACAAAATTTCGGTTAAGGAATTTAAGAAATTAGCAAATATTTCCGAAAGACGAGCGGGAAGAACACTCGTAAATTTA
This sequence comes from uncultured Ignavibacteriaceae bacterium, assembly GCA_964626015.1. Lineage (GTDB taxonomy): Bacteria > Bacteroidota > Ignavibacteria > Tepidaquicellales > Tepidaquicellaceae > CAIKZJ01. The sequence continues at coordinate 9,309 of CAZVCC010000059.1, read as the reverse complement.
GTCCGGGCTGGAGTGATTAGACATCACAGTCTCGACGGAAAAGAATTTTTTACTAATGCTTAACTGGAATCAGACTCTCTTTTCAAGCAGCCTTTCAACCTGTTTCAGATTTTTTACTGCTCTATCGAGAATTTCATTTCCCTCATTCAATACTTCTGATTTATAATCCTCATCCTGAATCTGGGGTAAATTTATTTTTACGTTTTTGAAGGCACCCCATATTCCGGTTTCGAGACACTTCGCTCCAACCTCAAGGTCTGAAGCAGAAGAAAGATTTCCATACTTAGCCATTTCTTTCATGGAATCCCAGCACCCGTCCGCAGTTCTCATCACTTTTAAAGGTACTTCTACAGCTTTCTTAAGTCCATCCTGCATCATTTGATTCCTCGCTCTTTTCTCTTCCTCGGTGTTTTTAGGCAATCTCATCGCATTCATGTAATCATTAAATGCGTTCGTATCAGCGTCAATCATTAATATCAACTGCTTCATTGCAAAATGCAAAGGCGGTATAAATTTCCTCATCTTTGAATCGATATGCTCAAACTTCTTGCTGCCGTAACTCATCCATCCCATCATTGCACCAAGACCTGCACCGAGCGATGCCGCAAGTGCTGAGACACTTCCTCCGCCCGGAGCCGAGGTTCTTGCACCAACAAGCTCAGTAAAGTCTCGGACTGTCATGTTTGCGAGAGGTTCATTAACTTCTTCATCAAGCATGTATTCTATAATTCTCTTTTCAGGAATAAACTGTGAAATTGAAGAAAGTCCCATCCGTTCAATAACAAGTCTAATTTTCTGTTTTTCATCAAGAATAAAAAGATTTTCCCTTTCTATGTAATACTCAGCAGCCATAAGCATTGCTTCAAGAGGTATTAAACCAACAAGCTCGCTTCCTGCTGCGGCGATGTTAAGTTCTTTTGCATCCTTTACGCATTCTTCAAAAGCAACATGCGGGGGAGTAATTTTAAAGTTGTCAAGATTCATAGAAACCTGTGCCATGTTGTATTCGTTCACGTACCAGCCTATCGCTTTAACGGCACTCAATCTTCCCGGTTCATTATCACTCCTGCCCTGTTCGCGTATGTTAAGCGCTATCCTGTGTGCCTGCTCTTTTGTACCAAGAATATTTACGTTATAAGCTATCAGGAAGAATCTTACACCGGTTACTGTTGCACCGGATTTAGGAATAAACTCCTGCGGACCGAAATCCGGTTTCCATTCGGGTTTATAGATTTTATCTTTAATACCTTCATATTCACCTGAACGAATCTGCTTCAGCATCTTGCGTGCAGGGTTTGAAGAAGCTTCTTCGTATAGATACACAGGAATACCAAGTTCTTTCCCTACTCGTTCGCCGTATTTCTTTGAGCAATCTATACATTCCTCTATGCTGACGTTTGCCACAGGAACGAATGGACATACATCAACTGCTCCCATTCTCGGATGCTCACCGAAATGCTGCGTCATATCAATCAGTTCAAACGCTGTCTTAGCGAATTGAAAAGCAGCTTCTACAACAGATTCGGGGTCACCTACAAAAGTGAACACTGTTCTGTTTGTCGATTTTCCCGGGTCAACATCAAGAAGTTTAACTCCTTTTACCTTGCGTACAGATTCTGCACAAGCATCTATAATGCTTTGATTGCGCCCTTCTGAGATATTCGGAACGCATTCTACAATCTTTCTCATTTAAAATATAATTATATTTATTTTGAATCGTAAACCATTTTAAGAAACTCAGCTACCCCGTCTTCATCATTCGTTTTCTCGGTTACATAATCAGCCATCAACTTCAATTCTGCAACTGCATTCTGAAGTGCAACGTTGAATCCGCCGTATTCGAATAGAACCCGGTCGTTGAACCAGTCCCCTATCACAGCAACCTGGTTCTTATGATAACCAAGATGTTTAACAAGCTTGTGAATTCCCGTTTTCTTCGATGTCCCGGATTTTCTGACTTCAAGATGATAAACTCCAAGTTTTGAACTCGAACGGAAATATTTTGCAGTGTGAAACAACTTCCATGGAAAATTTATTTTCTTCTGTATATACCGTACAACACTTTTTTCATTTCCCATCATTATTATCTCAAGAATGTTGTCGGTGTATTTATCGTATGAATCTACAAGCCTGTAATCTGCACCGAGCCTGTACATAAAGTCTCGAAGTACTGAATTGCTTTCAGTAAAGACAATCTCATCCTCATGTACCAGAGCTATTCTAACAAAATACTTTTCGGCAAAATCCATTGCCTTTTTAACAATTTTTGGATCTACAATAGATTTGGAAAGTATATTGCCTTTAATGTCTTTTATGAGTGCCCCGTTTATTGAAATTATAGGTATGTCAATACCAAGTTCTTCAGCAAAACCGGTTACCGATGAGTGAATTCTTTGGGTTGCGAATGTGATTTTAACGTCTTTTGCCGCAAGTTTTTTTACAAGGTCTTTTGTTTCTTCACCTAACTCATTCTGGCTGTCTGCTATCGATCCGTCAACATCTGATACGATAAGCTTAATTTTCTTAAGTCTATCGTTTATTTTGTCATTGGGCATTAAAACGATTAATTTTATTTATTATATTTATGGAGAAATTGTTTAATTGGTAATTTAGCTATTTAAATTAACTTTTAAAATCTAAAACAGCATCAGAAATTAGCGGCTTCAAACCCTCTAATGATAAAAATACCGCTAAAATACCTTTTTTATTACATTCAGATATTAAAGTTTTTTTAATATATTGATACATGGGACATAAAGAATCAAAAATTGATGCAGGTAAAATATTAATTTCCGCACCGCATTTGTCGGATTTCTTTTCAAGAACCGTTATTTTCATGACAGAATATAACGAAAACGGCTCTCTCGGATTTGTTATAAACAGACCCGTAGAAGGAAAACTTAGCGAATTAATCGAAGACTTTCCCGAATTTGACGCAAGGGTTATGCTCGGTGGTCCTGTCGAAACTGAGATTGTTAATTTCATTCACAGAGCGGGTGATATTATAGAAGGAGGTCTTGAGATATGTGACGGTATTTTCTGGGGCGGAAATTTTAATACACTTAAACTTCTCGCTGAATCAGGAAGTTTAAATCCGAGTGATTTTATTTTCTTTCTCGGATATTCAGGATGGAGTGCCGGACAGCTTGACGACGAACTTCAGGAAAATACATGGATTGTTACTGAATCAGAAGCTGAACTCATTTTCGACTTAGAACCCGATAAAATCTGGGCTGAAACTCTCAAAAGAATGGGCGGTGAGTATAACACAATTGCAAGCTTCCCTGTTGACCCTTCTGTTAATTAATCTTACTGCGATTAATTATATTCTAACTCAAATCTTTTAAGTATTTTTTGTATATTATTGTAATAAAATTCAAAATCTAATGGAAGTATTTTTGCATTCTGCTTCGATAGCTTTTATAACGCTGTTCCCGCTCGTAAATCCTGTTGGCGGCGTGCCTCTATTCTGTACCTTAACCGCTAACAGCGATGAAGCGTACAGAAGGCAGATGTCGCTGAAAACTGCAATTAGCGTAGTTGCTATTCTTGTAGTATTTCTTTTTATGGGTAAACTTCTGCTTGAATTTTTCGGTATAAACCTCGCAGTGCTAAAAGTAGCCGGAGGGTTAATTGTTGCTCATACTGCATGGGAAATGGTTACGAATAAGAGTAAGCTTTCAACAGACGAAACTCAGGAGCTGAATGAAAAACAAGATATTTCATTCACTCCTATGGCAATGCCCGTCCTTAGCGGTCCCGGTTCTATTGGTGCTGCTATCGGTTTAACTTCTGCAAAGTCAATCACTTCTATCGATTACTACCTCGGATTTTGTATAGGTATTTTTCTTATAGGGGTTATTGTTTATGTTCTGCTGATTCTATCCACAAAACTTTTTAAGATTCTCGGAAATACGGGTATTGGAGTTCTTAGCAGAATAATGGGATTTTTTATACTCGCTATAGCTGTCCAGCTTATTTACGAAGGCATTATTTCTCTGAAGTTACTTTAGAATTATAATAGAATTAACCAAGCTCAAACGATGTAATACCAAATACGTTATTAACTGGTATATCAGGAATGTACTTGTTGTACATCCTCACTGTTTCAAACACTTTTTTCATGTACATCTTTTCGCATATTCTTACAGCTGGGTGATTAACTGCCGGTACATCAAGATAAAACTTTTTACCTATGGGTATTGATTTTAACAGGTCAGTAATTATTTCTTCCGCTGTATTTTTGTCATTCGCAAAAACAGGTCCTATCTTATAACCGCTGAAACATTCCCTTATTACTCCATAACCTATTGCTTTGCTTCCCTGCTGTTTCACTTTTACAGATTTTGCATTCTTAAACCAGACTTTTAAAAAACTTCTTCTGTCAGATAAAAAATGTTTGCTGTCATAAGAGTTTAGTTCGCCGAAAATACTCTCATTAAAATCGACTGTTTTATCTAAACCCGAAACAACATTATTTATTCCCTCATACCTGATGTTGTTATAAGCCAGTTTGAAACCCGACTTTTCATAGTTTTTTTGTTGTGCAAGCACACCATCTAATCCGATGTTGATATCGCCTGCGTACTCAAGTGCTTCGTTCCAGATTTTTATCCCGTATCCATGTTCTCTGTATTCACTGCGGACTATATAAAATCCCATAAAAGCAAAATTATTGTCATATTTTACGCATGATATCGTTGCTATCGGAATGTTATCAAGCAGACCGACCAAAAAGCCCTTATTATCCGCTTCCCAAAATGACATTCCGTCATTCAGACCCGGATTCCAGCCCTCTTTTCTCGCATAATCCGTAAAAATACTTATTTCGGATAATGCGGCATTTCTTATTACATATTCACTTTTCATTCTTATTGATTCTTAAAATTGACGATTGCCTTTAAATATCCCGATTTTTGAAATTAATTACTATTTACTAAAGTTTTTGATTCTTATTTTTATTTCACGGGGATTTATATATGTTTTGAATTTAAGGTCAAAAATTGTTATATTATATGTTTTATAAATCATAATATCGAAAAATGTTTGCAATCGTTGACATAAAAGGCTCACAATACAAGGTTCAGGAAAAACAGACTCTATTTATACCTAAAGTTTCAGGTGAAAAAGGTGCTAAAGTTAATTTTGACAAAGTTCTTATTTTTTCCCCCGACGCTAAAGCTATCGAAGTCGGAACTCCTGTATTGAATCATAACGTTGAAGCTACTATTTTGGACCACGTAAAAGATGAAAAGATTATAGTTTTCAAAAAGAAAAGAAGAAAAGGCTACAAGGTTAGAAAAGGTCATAAACAACAGTATACAAAAGTTCAAATTGATAAAATAAATTAATAAATTATAAGTTATGGCACATAAAAAAGGATTAGGCAGCTCTAAAAACGGCCGCGATTCAAACTCTCAGAGACTCGGTGTTAAAAAGTTTGGCGGAGAAGTTGTTAAAGCAGGAAATATTCTCGTCAGACAAAGAGGTACAAAATTCATTCCCGGAAAAAACGTTGGACTCGGAAAGGATTACACAATCTTTGCTTTGATTGACGGCAAGGTGAAGTTTACCGACAAACAGGGAAGAAAAATTCTTAACGTACTACCCGTAGAATAAGAGCAATTTGTTTTTATAAATAAAAAGCCCGTTTATCACGGGCTTTTTTTATTACCAATATTAATTTAATCAATTAGTGAGACACTACAGTTGGTTTCTTTACCTATGTTAAATGACATATCAATAGCTTTAATTTGGTTAAGGATAAATCCATTTTAAAATTCAAGAACCCGCGGATGTTTCTGCGGGTTCTTATTTTGTTGATTTAAGAGTTATTAATTCAGAATCATTTGATAAGCACCATACGCTTTACGCTTGAAAAATCACCTGATTGGATTTTATAGAAATAAACTCCGCTGCTTAGATGAGAGCCGTTGAAGTCAACGGTGTAATATCCTGCCTGCTTTACTTCATTCACGAGGGTTTTAATTTCTCTGCCCGTGACGTCATAAATTTTCAGAGTTACAAATCCCTGTTTTGGCAATGCAAAGTTTATTTTAGTAACAGGATTAAATGGGTTCGGATAATTCTGTGAGAGACTAAACTCAGACGGGACTATATTGCTGAATGCTGCTATTTCCTTGCTTTCCTCTGTTCTTGTGAGAAGTATGTCTTCTATTTGTTTCCTGTCTTTTTCTTCTCTCGTTAAGGATTTTGAAGTACGCATTATAGAAACTGCTTTCATCTTTGCTTCTTCGTACTTCGATTTCATTTTTGCAATTTCCTGTTTTGCGGTTTCATTGCTGTTTGTTCTTGACATAGCATCTTTCTCAATCTTTGAGATTTTCGCTGCTTTTGTTCTATCAAACGATTTCTTTACCATTTTCTTCACAGGATCTTCGTTAATCTTTCTATCTATTCTCTTTTTCAGCTTCTTATAGTACTCTTCCTGTGTCAAGTTTTCTTCTTTGCTTGAAATTCCGCCCGAGCCGTTCATCAGGTCTTCTATTTCGGCATAATCCCAGCTGGCAAGAAAACTTAGATAATCATCGGGATGATAAAGTGCTATGAATTCATACCCCGACATTGCTTCGTAGTATTGCGATATTGATGCCAGACACATCACTGTTATGTTGTACGCGTTTAAATTGAACTCATCGCTGTACAAGCCTGATTCAATTCTTGAGTCAAGGAAGTATTTCAGGTCGGAATACAAAATATCGTGCGTTGTTTGATTTGCAGAGGTATCGAGCTTCAGGTAACAGTCGTACATATCGTATATACAGGCTTCAGTGTATGAACTTTGAGGATAAAGATTAATTAATGTTTTAAAAGTAGAAACTGCTCCGTAATTATCGTCATTAAGCATTTTTTCAATAGCGGATGAGTATAAGCCCTCATCCTCTTCGGGCTGATATCCGGAATTATCATTAGTTCTGTACAAAGTATCATAGAATCCGTTTCCAAGGTCATCTATTGACCATATTGTTCCTGCATCAGTTGAAATACTACAATTAATATATGAACCTGTGTAATACGGGATTACAACAGTAGTATCCGAATAATAGTCTCTTAATGAAGAGCTCGGGTCATGGCTACCATTAAAACAATTGTTTCGTACATAATACACTCCTGAGGGTTCGTTTATTCGTCCCTGCAAATGAAAATGGCTATAACTTTTTGAAAAATAGTTTTGCCCCCAGTCTAGCAAGACATTTCCATTGTTGAAATAAATATTTCCGTTAGAAGTACTGCTTATTGTGTTTTTGCCGCCTCTCCATACCCAACCTCCGTCGGTGGTGGATGATACAGGGGCAAAAATCGGATAAGAATCATTATTCGTAAGGTTCATTATATATGAATAAAACGTGTTTGAAAGCACGTCAGGATTTGCCTGTATCAGGTCAAGATTCTTCCCGGAGGTGTTTGATAAAATATTATTTTTTATATTTCCGTGCGACTGTCTGTATGCGACATTTGTGCTTGAAATATTACCGTAACAATTATTGTATTTGAAATTAACATAAGGGTAAGAATTAGTAAACGAAATAAAGGCAGCTGAAACCACTCCGTTTGAGATTTCATTTCCCATTACGTTGACTGCATAAGATGTGGAGGGAGTTTCTTCGTTGCCTTCGTTTATATAATACCGCATAAGAATGCCTACTCCTTTACCCTGAGTCATATATACATGATTGTTCGAGATGGTTATGTTGGCTGCATTCTTTGTTTCGATTACGTAGTTACAGCTTGCATCAGTATAAAATGTGTTATTACTTATATTCTTGAAAGCACCGAAATACCCCGCATCAGTATTCTTCACGAATATTGAATTCCTCAAGTTAGTAAATGTACAGTTTGTTATTGAAGTCTGCTCACCGGCATTTTCCAGTAATATTCCCCCTCCGTGGCTGCCTTGAACTGAAGAAATGGAGCTGCCGTCTGCTATGAGGTATGCTCCGTTTTTGAATTCTATTTTGGCGTTTTCGCCAAGCTGGACTATGGAGTTGGGATTTAATTCAAGGTTTGTATTGTTGCCGTCGAATGTTAATGTTGTATTAGCAGCGAGTGATAGTTTTGCATTTCCGTCTATTTGAACTTTGCCTCCATTGTTTACAATATGCTCTGTACCTTTATATTCAAACTCCGTGTTTTGGTAAGCCCTGTGGATTGTATTTGGCGCCCATGTAATATTGCATCCTTCATCAATTATTTTACCGTATCGAAAAGCGTATAATCCTGAATTTTCAAAATGAATTATTTTCGAGTTTTCTCTTAGTTTTAAAATATCATGGATGTTTTCGTCACCAGTACCATTAATCCATAATTTCTTATTTTTCTTAAACTCTAAGGTGGTTGAAGAGTCTGCAATTAACGTAATACCCTTTTGAGCATCATTAATATCTACAACCCAAGCCGTTGTTGTATATGTATTCCCGGAATCATTAAATCCCACCGGTGGATTCGTATAATACATATAATAAGTATTATCATTTCTTGTGTTATATCCAATTGTATCTGTTTTATTTGGAGGATTATCTTTGTTGTTATAAACTGTATCAAAAACAACTTTTGTTCCAATAATATATTCTGATAATTTCTGATCTTCTATTATCTCCGGTCTTAATCCGAACGGTGTTGTACTTGCATAGAAATTTTGTTCTTCGGGAAATGAACTTGAAGGGTATTTAATCTCCCAGACTTTCAATTCCTTCTTCGGTGTTCCATCGTTCAATGTATCAGATGTAGAAATTGTATCAATCGGTATAAGTCCCGGGTTAGGTACGCCGGATCTGACATCTTTAAATATTTCCAACCTTCTTTCAGAAGGTAATGAGGTGTTATATCGTACGTACAAATCACCTATATAATAAGTAGAATCGGTCAACGTATCTTTACCTCCAAATTTACTGTCGAGTGTATTGTAATAATATTTATATTTTTCCGATAAAACATCATTATAATATATATTTACTTCGACCAAATATTTTGCATAACCATATACATAATTAATACTTGCTTCGAATTCCGACCCGGACGAATGCATTAAATCAAAAACATCATTATAGTTTAGCATATTTGAAGATATTTTATAAATATTCCTCTCTGCCCCGAGTGTATTTTGGTCTGTGAAGAATCGCCAGATGCTGCCATTTTGGACCTTCCCAACTCTATTATATGGTTTAAATTGGTCCCTTGGATTAGTTAATCCTTCAAATGGTATTGAGACACAGGTCATTGTTACCTGCATTGTGTAATTATTATTTGCCAACATTTTAAATCCCATATCGCCGCTAAGAGCTTCTTCTT
>CAZVCC010000058.1:0-19040 GCA_964626015.1 uncultured Ignavibacteriaceae bacterium | reverse complement strand
TAACTATACTATCTGGATAACTTCTTTTGCAGGCGGTCTTCGCAAATCAACCGATTACGGTGCAACGTGGACACGCGTTCTTCTGCCTCCCGATAATCTCGATAGCATATATATCGGAGGTACATATACATTCGCTTTAAACCCGCGTGATAATCTTAATCATCGTGCTTTTTCGGTTAAATCAGTAAACGATTCTACTATTATTGTCGGTACTGCGAACGGTATTAATATTTCTACTGACTGGGGAATCAGCTGGAGAAAATATACTAATCAGAATTCCGGAAGCGGAACAAACAGAGTTGCAGGTAACTTTGTAGTTAGTCTGCATGTCCAGAAATACGGGACTATGGAAATTATCTGGGCTGCAACCCGCAGAGCTGAAGATAACAATGAAGTAAATGCATTGAGCTTTACTTCAAGCAGGGGACAGGTCTGGTCTTATACTTTAAACGGTTTTTCTCCGAATGGAATATTTTCTAAAGATTCAACCGTGTACGGCCTTACTGACGCAGGTCTATGGCGTGCAAGGTTCGGTGTCTTCGACTGGTCTAAACCTTCGTTAATTGCTGACCCCGTCACAAAAGATATTTGTAAAGCTACAAATTTCTATGCAGGAAATCATGTGGGCGATTCTTTGTACATCGGCGGAACTGACGGATTGCTTAGAACTCGTGAAACTGGTATTGCATGGGCTTCTCCATGGAAGATTTTCCGTGCAAGTGCATGTATTGATGCGGGTTCTGACGTAAAAACCTACGCCGCTCCGAATCCTTTCTCTCCGGCAACTGAGGTTACAAGAATTTATTATCTGACAGGGAAAGCAAGTGCAAAAGTTACTATCAAAATTTTTGACTTCGGTATGAATCCGGTGCGGACTGTCATTCAGAACGCTCCGCGTACCGGTACTAACGAACAGTTCGCTATCTGGGACGGGAAAAATAACGATGGATACGTTATTGCTAACGGAGTCTATTTCTACAGAGTTGAAATCGACGAAGATACTCCGCTCTGGGGCAAAATTATTTTGATGCAATAAAATTTTATGATTATGAGAAAATACATATATTTAATATTACTCTTCGTTTTTGCAGGTACTGCTAATGCTCAGCTTGGCAGCTATGCAGGCGCTTTTGCAAGGCTTGGTTTTGGTGCACGCGGTCTTTCAATGGGGAATGCTCTCGTCTCCGACGCTTTCGGCGATGTCTCGGGTTATTACAATCCATCTCTGAGCGTTTTTCAGCAGCAGGGTATTGTTAACGTCGGATATACTTTCATGTCTGTCGATAGAAAATTGAATTTTGTTTCTTTCGCAAAACAGTTCAGACTTTCTAACGGTAAGCAGACTGCAGGTATCAGCCTGTCATGGATTAATGCAGGTGTTTCGGATATTGACGGACGGGATAACGACGGCCGTTCGCTCGGTATGCTCTCCACCTATGAAAATCAACTCCTTCTTGGTATGGGGTTCATGCTCTCTCCGCAGCTATCAGTAGGAATGGGCTTTAAGCTCTATCTTGCTAAACTTTATGAAAATGTTACTAATTCAAGAGTCGGTATTGACCTCGGTGCTACGTACCTTGCGGCAAAGGATTTAAGTATCGGTCTTGCTGTCCGCGACCTCGGCGTAAAATATAAATGGGAAACATCAGAAGTTTACGGTTCTGTTAATGGTACCGTGACTGAAAATCCATTCCCTACAATCGTTGATGCAGGTGCTACGTACAGCCTTCCAAAAAATCTCGGTATTGTTTCCCTTGGTGTCGGCACGTACATAAATCCGAAGTTTGAAGTCAAAGATACTCTTGGTCTTGTTACAAAGAGCGAGCAAAAAATGAATTTCACAATAAGGTTCGGCGGTGAAATAAACATAAATGAATACGTGAAAGTCCGCGCAGGTGTTGATAGACTTGATTTGAACTCAGACGACTTCTGGGGTAATATTAAACCCGGTGCAGGTATTTCGCTATCAAAATCTTTCTCAAAGGATATTGTTCTCGGTGTTGACTACAGCTTTCAGTTCGAACCCTATACGCATAAACCTATGCAGAATATAGGAATTGCATTTAAGTTCAAATAATCATTTTATATTTTAAAGAATGAAAAGAATAATTTTATCAATAATATTTTTAGCTATTTCAGTTTCGGCATTTTCGCAGAATGACGGTGCTGCAAACACAGGTCTGGCTTACTTAAAACTCGGTATCGGTGCAAGGTCTATCGCTATGGGCGAAGCCTTTAGCTCGCTTTCTGACGACGGGACCGCATTTATTTACAATCCGGCGCGTATGAATGCCAGCGAAAACGGTAACGTTACTGCAATGTTCAATAAAACTATGCTCGATATGACCACAAACTACGTCGGTGCTAAGTTCAGAATTAAAAAATTCGGTATCGGTGTGGGACTTCTTAAGACTACTATCAGCGATATTGAAGTGCGTAACAACCCGGGTGCACCCCTCGAAAAATTCAATGCCGATAACTTCTCAGGCGGTATTAGTTTAAGCTATGAGGTTTATAATAATCTTGCAGTGGGGATTACTGGAAAACTGCTGTACGAAAAGATTTATATAGACGAAGCTTCCGGCTTCGGTATGGATTTCGGTGCGAACTATATTTATAATAATTTCTCTTTCGCAGCTGTCCTGTCGAACGTGGGCTCTATGAATGCTCTTAAAAATTCAGAAACAAAAATGCCGACCTCGCTCAGGTTTGGTGCAAGTTATAATTATAAAAAGGATAATCTAAGTATTACTGGTGCTGTTGATGGTTACAAGGTTCTTGACGGCGGTACTTTCCACGGACATTTTGGTGCTGAAGGCGGCTACAAGGATTTCGTATTCCTTAGAGCTGGTTATATGTCCGGATACGATAACAAGGGCTTCACCGCCGGCGTTGGGTTTAAATACAAATCTTTATATCTCGATTATGCTTTCCAGCCTTATTCAACAGGGTTCGGCTCAGGAAATTCGATTTCACTCGGATATAATTTTTAATCATTATACATTGTTTTGTGTCTTTCGTGAAGAATAAGACTAAATGACGAGTATTTTAAAATATTTTGACGGGGAAAAAAATATGAAGTATGTATATCTTTTCCTCGTCATTTTTTTGGTACTTATTAAATTGCATTCTATTATCTCAACCGATATCCAGCCTTGGGATGAAGGTATGTATGCAACACGCGTGCTTTCTGTTCAGGAATCAGGTGATATCATCGATCAGAGCCAGCACTCTGTCGGAAAATTCTATTCTGGTTCGCATCCTCCGCTGTTAATCTGGATTGGTTATGCGGTTACTACAGTATTTGGAATGAATAACATCGTTCTTAAAGGACTCATCTTCATTTTTGGTCTTGCTTCTCTTTGGCTTATCATGATTATCGGAAAAAAGGTCTATTCTCCTCGTGCGGGTATTATTGCCGCTGTTATTTTTTGCAGTAATCTTATATTTAATATTTTTTCAAAACGCTTTCAGTTCGATATCCCTTATACATTCCTGATTCTCCTGTCATTCTGGTTCGTTCTGAAATTTCTCGATACAGGTGAAAATAAATATAACTACTACAGCGGTATCGTTTTCGGACTCTGCCTCATGATTAAAATTCTTGTTGGCTTCTTTATTCCTATGGCAGTCTTTTTGTGGTTTATTCTGTCAAAAGATAAAATGAAGTATTCAATAAAACATCTGATTATCTTAACCGCCGTAGGTATTGCCATCGCAGCACCCTGGCATATCTATATGTTCGTAAAGTACGGCTGGGAGTTCTTTAACTATTTCTTCTTCTATCACATTTATGAGCGTGCCTTGTTTGGAGTTGAACATAACACAAAGGGCTCCGGTTATATTTATCATATAAGTTACTTGCTCACAATCCTGCCTTTCGGCGCGGTAATACTGTTTGGAGCTTTCAGAAAACTTAAATCTTTTCGCGGACTTCCAGGAAAGGAATTGTTCATTCTCGTATGGTTTCTTATTGGATTTATTATAATCACGCTTTTTAAAACAAAACTCGAAGTTTATATTCTGCTTATTCTTACCCCCGGTGTCTTTATCGCCGGTAACTATCTTGAAGTCCTGGACTCCCTCGGCTTAAAGGAAAAAATTATTCTGTTGATTGTTACTGCGTTTAATATATTCTGGGCTGTGCTGAATTATTTCAGGATTGAACTGTCATTCCCTCTTAATTCTAACACATTGCCCCTTGTTGCTTCATTGTCAGCAGCTTGGTTTGTACTTTCGGCTGTGGTTATATTTTTCTACGTTAAAAGAAGCTATTCTCTTTCGCGGATGTTCTATGCATTCATTCTCGGGTTTCTTTTCTTTATTAATATTTTATATGCGGTGAAAATCCCGTTCTGGGAAAACTCTTTTAAAATTACGGAAGTGAAATCGGAAATAGAAAAAAGCGGTTTTAATAAGCTTATTTATGTTGCCTCTAACTACAGACATAATCCGCAGTTCAGTTTCTATTTTAACGGTCTCGATTTGGGCTGGACTAATACTAAATATGATTTTACTTTTCTCGATTCAAAAAATGGTCTGGATAGTATAAAATCCGTCCTTAATGGAATAGGGAATAACGTAAATATTATCGTTGAAAAAGATTATATTAACAGAAGCAATTACTTTGACTCAAAGCAGCTGATTGATGATAGCTATAAATTAATCTTGAAGACTTCGGGTTATGAACTTTACAGAAAATAACATTGGAAATTATTAAAGTAAATATTAACAGCTCTGTAGAATGGAGGGATTTCCTTTCCTCAAACTATAATATGTTCTTCGATGGAAAGTTCCTTGAGTATAACGATAAGTTCAATAAGGGTATCAAATGGCATCACCTGATTTTCAAAGATAAGTATAAGACTGTGGCTATCCTAAACGGAAACGAGAGGATTGAAAAGGATGAAAAAGTTTATGTATCTTGCGACGGCGTGAGCTTTGGCGGGTTTATGTGGACTGATAAAATTAAGATTAATGATATGAATAATGTTATTAATCTTTTTAAAAATTATCTTATTGAAAATGATTTTACAAAATGTATAATAAGGAATCCTCCTTTCCTCTACCGTTTACACACGAACGAGGAATATGAATATGTTCTGCTTTCCGAAGGTTTTTCAGTAAATAAATATGCTATCACAAACATAATAGACCTCAGCTCGTTTGAGTTCGAGAAGTTAAAGAACTCTAAAAAACGGTCTATACAGAAGTCAGCCGAAATTATTGAAATCGACCTTGTTGAAGACCCCGTTTCTGAAAAAAGCCTCGGTGACTTTTATAACATTCTTCATTCAAACAGGGAGTTGAAAAATGTCGTGCCGACTCACTCACTAGAAGAACTCGTCTTTCTTAAGAATAATCTCCCGGATAAAATTAAACTGTTTACTGCAAAGATTGAGAATGAAATAGTAGGAATTTGTACTCTCTTCCTCATTAAAAAAGACGTAGTATTAAATTTCTACCTTGCAGCCGATGAAGAGCATAAAAGGAACAGAGTATCCGATTATCTTCTGTATTACTCTATCGAATGGTCTAAAGAAAAGAATTTTAGGATTTATGATATCGGTACTTCAAGCGTTGATGAAAGGCTTCTTCAGGGTTTGTTTGATTTTAAAAAGAAATTCAGAGCGGACGGTTTCTTAAGAAAAAGTTATACTTTAAAATTATAAACTTATTTATATGACTATTAAAAATAAAAGGATTTTATTAACAGGCGGCGGTGGATTCATTGGCAGTAAACTCGCAGAAATGCTGAGTAATGATAATGAATTGCTTATTTATGATTTGTTCATACGTGATTCGTTGAAGTATAAAAATATCAATAAGAAAAATGTAAAACTTGTGAATGGTGATATCTGCAGTTTTGACCCTTTAAAGAAAGCTGCCGAAGATTTTAAACCTCAGATTGCAGTCCATCTTGCTGCTGTCGCAGGTGTCGATACTGTTATTCATAATCCCGTCAAAACTATGGAAGTAAACATCCTTGGTACTTTCAATTTTGTCAGAGCTATAGAAAAGTACAGCAGTAAACTCGAACGTGTACTAAATTTTTCTACGAGTGAAGTTCTCGGCGCTTATTCTTACAAGTCTCCAGAAAAATCAAACACTAATGTCGCTCCGGTTGGTGAAGGCCGCTGGACATACTCTATCAGTAAAGTCTCCGGAGAGCACTTAATCTACAGCTACTACAAGACAAGAGGCTATCCCGCATTGTCTATTCGTCCATTCAATATCTACGGTCCCGGACAGATAGGGGAGGGAGCAATTCAAATATTTATTAAAAATGCTGTCCTTAACAAGAATATCGAAATACATGGAGAGGGAGACCAGATTCGTTCTTGGTGCTATATAGACGATATGATTGACGGCATCATGCTTGCTTTAACAAAGAAGAAAGCTATCGGTGAGATATTCAACATAGGTAATCCTAAAGGTACCGTTACAATCACGTCTCTCGCCGAAAAGATAATCCAGCTCTGCGATACTAAGTCAAAGATAAAGTATATTCCTAAAAACTATGTTGACGTCGAGCTCCGCATCCCTACTATAGACAAAGCCGAACACATTCTCGGCTATAAACCCAAAGTTGACCTGAATGAGGGTATAGTAAGAACTTTTAAATGGTATAAAAAATACTTTAGCAAATGAAATTCTTTTATCTGGCATTTGGCGATATGAGTCTCAGAACTCTTACTGACCTTATCAGTATGAATGAAGTACCGGAGTATGTTGTCACTCATAAATCGTATCTATACAATGACTATAAAGAAAAGTTTTATGATAAACTGGAAGATATTTGTAAAAATAACTCAGTTAAACTTATTTGCACAGATAAAATCTCCGAACTAAAAGATGATATTTCCAAAGTTGAACTCGGTGTTTCAGTCGGTTTCATGGAGATTTTAAAACAGGATATTTACAGCTTGCCCAGGTTCGGAATCCTCAACCTGCATTGCGGTAAACTGCCTGAATACAGAGGGCGGGCACCAATTTCAAGAACTATTATGGATTGTAATGATTCCCAGTTTATTACTCTTCATAAAATTGATTCCGGTGTCGATTCCGGTCCGGTTCTTCTTGAAAAGGAAATCATAATTGAAGACGATGATGACGTTAATTCGGTGTATTACAAGTGTGCTATTCACAGCGCCCTGCTGGTAAGAGAAGGCATCGAACTCCTTCGTATGGGAAAGACCGATATGTTTAAAGAGCAGGATACGTCAAAGAAATACACCCCTTGGCAAAAACTGTCCGATGAAGAGCGAATGATTGACTGGTCAAAAAGTAATAAGCAAATATACAATAAAATCAGAGCCATGTCATCGCCCTATCCATGCGCCTTTTCAATGCTTAATGACACTCCCTATCTTTTCAATAGAGCGAAACCAGTATTTTCGGATAAGGATAACGGAATACATGGTCTTATTATTGATGCTAACAGTGATTTTATAGTCGTGAATACAGGTAACGGTCTGCTGATGGCCTATGATATCAGAAATAACGTTAATGAAAAAGTGGATTTTGCGAAGTCTTTTAAAAAAGGAGATGTGTTTAAATGAAAATTATTGACGGACACGTTCATATCGGCAGATGGAGTGATGTCTTTCTCAACTATGAATCTACCGTTGAACAAGCTTCCAAAGTCATGACGGAATCCGGTGTGTCATCCGCAGTTGCTTTGCCCTGCGATACTTTCGAGAATGAAAAACTCTTACAAGATATTCTGAATCAGAATGATTTCACTTACCATTTTGCTTGCTGGATTAATCCTGATGATAAGAACCTCGATACATTTATCGATAAAAACAGCAATCATATTAAGTGTTTTAAAATTCATCCGTCATTCCAGAGAAAGAATGTTCTTCATGCATCATATCAAAAGTACTTTGATGTGGCAGTTGATATGAAGATTCCTGTTATCGTTCATTGCGGCAGATGGAAAGAAGTTGCAAGCTATGATTTTCCTATTGAACTCGCTAAACAAAGACCTGACTTAAACGTTATTCTTGCGCATCTTGGCGGAGACCAGCCGTCATTGTGCACCGGCTGTGCTGAAAGCGTCAAAGAGAGCGGTGCTGAAAATATTTATCTTGGTACAGAATCAGTTCGTGAGTTCTATTTTGTTAATAAAGTTGTTCAGACTGTCGGTGCTGAAAAAGTAATATTCGGGAGTGATTATAACCTTGGATTGCCAAAGATGTATATCCCTATCGTTGAAAGTCTTGATGTGTCAAACGAAGAAAAGGAATTGATTTTCTCGGGTAATATCTCACGGCTTCTTAATCTTGGCTAAAAAAATTTTACATATTGCACCCCAGAATTTCGCAGGTATGCCCTTCGGTTTCATGCAGATGCAGGCTCAGGCTGGACATACATCCCGACTCGTTACTATGTTTCAAAATACACTCGATTTTGAGGAAGATATATCACTCAACTTCAAGCTCCCTGTAAATAAAGCTGCTAAAATCTGGCGCGATTCTAAAATTACGGAAACGAAATATTATGAACCAAAGAATTTTCTTGAAAGTACTTACTTTAAAATAAGAGATTTCAAAAACCGCTCTAAGATTACTTCGCTGATTGATAAACATAAGCTTTATGACTTTGATGTCTTTCATTTCGACGGTGGTATGGACTTCTTCCGTGACCTCCGTTTCGCTAAAAAGTTAAAGCGGCTCGGTAAAAAGATTGTCTGCTGTTACTTCGGCAGTGACTTAAGAACTCGGGGCATCTTTAAAGAACTTGATGAAATGAGCAGCCTGAATCTGACCGTAGAATTCGATCATCTTCAGCTTCATCCGAATATTCATTATTTGTTCTTCCCCTATGATGTTAAAAAAGTTGATTTCAATTTTCCGGAGCTGAATAAACTAAGAATTATTCACTCTCCAACGAACAGGCTCTTTAAAGGTACTGATAAAATTCTAAACGTTATTGAAGACATTAAAAAGACTCATAATTTTGAATTCATACTTGCTGAAAATATCAGCCGTGAAAAACTCCTTGAAATGAAGAAAACCTGTAATCTCGCTATTGATCAGGTTGGCGGTGAACTCGGCGGTTCCGGTTACGGCAAAAATTCAGTTGAAAATCTCGCGATCGGTATCCCTACTGTAACAGAATTTTCCGAAGAGTATCTTAAATTTCTTCCCGAAAATCCTTTTATTGCTTGCGGTATTGAAAGCTTAAAAAGTGAAATTATTAAGTACATAGAGAATATTAATTTACTGAAAGATGTTTCTGTTAAAGGAAGACATTGGGTTGAAAAGTTTCATTCCTACGAATCTGTAAACGCAAAGCTCGAACAGCTTTACTCGGAGAATAATATTTGAGCGGAAAAAACATAAAAGACTTATTCTCGCAGACAACGATTTATGGCGTTGGACTTCTTGCTAATAAGGCAATCTCTTTCGTTCTTCTGCCGTTATATACTTTCTACTTTACTCCTTCTGAACTCGGTGCGTACAACATTGTTCAGTCTTTGTGGATGTTCATAATTCTTTTCTATCTCTACGGACAGGAAACATCTTTTATCAAACTTTTCATCGATGGTAAAAATGATAACGAAAAGAAAAGTATTTATTCAACTACTTTAATAATGTTGACTGCCTCATCATTGTTGTTTTCGTTAGTTCTTTATCTGCTCTCCGGAAGTATAACGTCCCTGCTCGAATTCGAAGACCCCGTGAAAGGATTGATGTATATAAAAATTCTTTCGCTGATTCTTTTTACGGATGCTTTGTTCAGATTTCCTTTGCTGCTCCTTCGCGCTGAGCTAAAAGCTGCCCGGTACTTGTTCCTGACGCTTCTGTCTCTTGCAGTTAACGTTACTTTAAACTTCATTTTGATTATTAGTTATGGCTTAGGTGTTGAAGCTATATTCTACAGCTACATCGTATCCGTTGTCGTTACTTTTATAGCAGGCTTGCTCGTTACACGAAAATATTTATCATTGTACTTTTCTGCCGTGTTCGCAAAAAAGCTCGTCAGTTACGGCGTTAAGTTTATATTCGTCGGTGTCTTCATTCTTTTAATCGATGTTTCCGATAGGTTTTTTCTTAAATATATTTTTAACGAAGAAGTAGTAGGTATTTACAGTGCTAACTACCGCCTTGCCTCTGTAATGTCACTGCTTATAGCTGCTTTCAGGTTTTCATGGACGCCGTATTTTCTTAACCTTGAAAAGAATCCCGAAAATAAAAAGATAGTGTCTCAGATATTTACGTACATCGTCTTTATCGGACTTTTCCTTTTTCTTTTCTTCGCTCTTTTCACTGAACAAATCGTGAAAATATCGTTCGGTAAGTTCTCTCTTCTTGATATCCGTTACCAGTCGGGACTTATCATCATTCCTTATGTTCTCATGGCGTATGTCTTCTCAGGATTGTATTCAGCACTCAGCGTTGCTCCGTTCTATGCTGATAAAACCAAAGAGCTCCTGTATGTATCGGGCTTAGGATTTGTTATAAACATAATACTTAATTACTTCCTCATAATTCATTTCGGAATTTTAGGTGCGTCTCTGTCAACACTCTTTACATATTTTGTTATGATGGTTGTTCTCTACTACCGCGCTCAGAAGATTTATAAAATTGATTACGAATTAAAAAAGATTTTTCTTCTTTTCTTATTTTCAATAATTCTTTTTGTTTTTTCTCAGCTTATCAAAGGTCTATTCTCAAACACAATTTTCATAATAATTTCAGTTATCCTGATAATTATTTTTCTTATTTTATCAAAGTTATTTAAAGCCTTTGATATAAGTACTGTAAAATCAATACTTATAAAGAACACCTAAAGTATAACTTTAGTAATTTTTCTCTTGACATCTAATAATAACATAGTTATGTTTGTAGTAGATGGATGAGATAAAATAAGAATTACCCTTTCTTATTAAAACAAATCCGGTTGCTTTAAAAACAACCGGATTTTTTTATAGCTAATTTACCTGTATTTCTTTGTGACATTTTGTCACAAACCCTATATTTCTGATTAGCCCCTAATTAGTCTCTCCTTGGTCTCTAATTAGTCTTAAAATTTTCCCCGTTTTCTTGTGACAAAACCGACATCCCGCGTTCTCTTTTTATACCACCACTATTTTCCCTGATGCAAAATTGTCACAAAAATGACAAAATAGCACATTCGCATAGTTGGATTTGTCAAATTATTGACATGTATGTCATACTAAAAAACAAAATAGCTTAAAATCGCATGATATTACTTTGGCACGCCATTTGTAATATATATGGTAAATTTAAATATTAAACTAAAATTAAATATAGGAGATAATTAAAATGAACTTAATCAAATTTAAAAGAGAAAACGATTTATTTGACAATGCTTTTAAATCAATCTTCGATTCACCGTTCTTTAACTCTGAAATAAACGATGCAACAAGTTTCAGACCAAGAACAAGAATTACCGAGGACAAAGATAATTTCCATATCAATCTTGAAATGCCCGGTATTCCGAAAGAGAACGTTAAGATTGAAGTTGAAAACAATCTTTTGTCAGTTAAGGGTGAAAAGAGAGTTGAAAACAAGAGCGAAGATACTAACCTCGTGATGAATGAAATAGTCTATGGTGAGTTTTGCAGAACCTTTAATCTTTCAAAGGATATTAAAGTAGATGATATTCAGGCAGAATTCAAAGACGGTTTGCTTATTGTAACCTTGCCAAAAGTCGAAGAAGCAAAACCTGTTGTAAAAGAAATAAAAGTAAAGTAACATTAATTAAAGACGTCTAATTAACAAGAAACTACCTGTTCTAAACAGCAGGTAGTTTTCTTACAAAAGAAAGGATTTTTAAAATGGGTAAAATTATTGGAATCGACTTGGGAACTACCAACTCTTGCGTGGCTGTGATGGAAGGTAATGATCCGGTCGTCATACCAAACGCAGAGGGTATGAGAACTACTCCGTCTGTAGTTGCTTTTTCAAAGACGGGAGAAAGGCTTGTGGGGGATCCGGCAAAGCGTCAGGCTGTTACCAATCCTACTAACACAATCTTCTCTATAAAAAGATTTATGGGTAGAAGGTACGATGAGGTCTCTTCTGAAATTAGCGAAGTCCCTTATAAAGTTATTAGAGGCGATAACGATGTAGCACGTGTTGAAGTCGAAGATAAATCAACTAATCAGATGAGAGTCTATTCTCCTCCTGAAATTTCAGCTATGGTTCTTCAGAAGATGAAGAAGACTGCCGAGGACTATCTCGGTCAGTCAGTTACTGAAGCCGTTATCACAGTGCCCGCTTACTTCAATGACGCACAAAGACAGGCGACAAAAGACGCGGGTAAGATTGCAGGTCTCGATGTAAAGAGAATTATCAATGAACCTACCGCAGCAGCTCTTGCTTACGGACTCGATAAAAGCAAGAAGAATCATAAGGTCGCTGTTTATGACCTTGGAGGCGGTACGTTTGATATTTCAATTCTTGAACTCGGTGACGGTGTGTTTGAAGTTAAGTCAACCAACGGCGACGGTCACCTTGGAGGCGATGACTTCGACCAGAGACTTATGGATTATCTTGCCGACGAATTCCAGAAGAAAGAAGGTATTGATTTAAGAAAAGACCCGATGGCTTTGCAAAGACTTAAGGAAGCAGCTGAAACTGCAAAGAAACAGCTTTCATCAACTCCTCAGACTGAAGTAAATCTGCCGTATATTACCGCAACTGCCGATGGTCCGAAGTTCCTCGTTGAAACTATCACTCGTGCGAAGTTTGAATCACTCGTTACCGACCTCGTCGAACGCACTGTCGGTCCTTGCCAGAAGGCAATTCAGGATTCTGGACTTAGCATTAACGATTTGGATGAAGTTATACTTGTCGGTGGTTCAACCCGTATTCCTGCTGTTCAGGAAACCGTAAAACGTGTCTTTGGCAAAGAGCCTCACAAAGGCGTAAACCCCGATGAAGTAGTCGCAATCGGTGCGGCAATTCAGGGCGGCGTTCTTGCGGGCGATGTGCATGACGTTCTCTTGCTCGATGTAACTCCGCTTTCGCTCGGAATTGAAACGCTCGGCGGTGTCATGACAAAACTTATTGATGCGAATACAACTATTCCTTCTAAAAAGTCGCAGGTGTTTTCAACAGCAGCCGACAATCAGCCGTCAGTTGAAATCCATGTGCTACAGGGCGAACGTCCTATGGCAGCCGATAACAGAACACTCGGAAGGTTCCATCTCGATGGCATTCCTCCTTCTCCACGCGGCATTCCGCAGATTGAAGTCACGTTCGATATCGATGCTAACGGTATTCTAAACGTTGCCGCAAAAGACCTTGGCACCGGCAAATCGCAGGATATTAAGATAACTCATTCCTCGGGCTTGACGGATAAGGAAATCGAAAAGATGAAGAAGGACGCAAAAGAACACGAAGCAGAAGATAAGAAGAAGAAGGAAGAAATTGACCTGAAGAATCAGGCAGACTCGATGATATTTCAGGGCGAAAAGCAGCTAAAGGAATTCGAAGGCAAGCTCGATCAAGAAACACGCTCGAAGATTCAGGCGGCTATCGATAGACTTAAAGAAGCCGTGAAAACAAATAATGCAACAGAGCTTAAATCTGCAATCGACCAGTACAACACCGTCTGGAACGAAGCATCCTCAAAGATGTATTCTCAGGCAAAGTCGCAGCCCGGCGCTGAGCAGGGTCCGAATCCCAATGCAGGTCAGCAGGCGAGCGGCGAGCCGAAAAAAGATGACGGCAACGTAGAAAACGCCGACTTCGAAGTTGTTGACGATAAGAAGTAAAAACAAAATAGTATATTATTTCTCCCTCCTTCCCAAGCTCTGCTTGGGAAGGGGAAAAAGAGTTATCGTACATAATCAAAAATAAAACCTTACCCTCTTTCCCAAGCTCTGCTTGGGAAGGAGAAAAGGAAAGTTTATGAGGACAACGTATAAAGTTATAAATATAGAATGTCCATATTTCATTACCTCGACTATCATCAACTGGATTCCCGTATTCAACAATAAGCACAATCTCGATACACTGATTGATTCTCTTATCTTCACTCAAAAGAATAAGCAATTTAAAATTCACGACTATGTAATAATGCCGGAACACTTTCATTTAATTTGTGTTTGTGATAAACTCGTCACGGCTGTTCAATCGATTAAATCCTACACTGCAAAACGCATAATTGAATTCTATGAGAAAGAAAATAACAATTCTATCTTAAAACAATTCATGCAGTGCAAGAAAGGATATAAAACAACATCGAAGTATCAGGTGTGGCAGGAAGGATTCATGCCGAAAGCAATTACTACAGAAAGCATGTATATTCAGAAAAGTGATTATATACATTTTAATCCGGTGAAAAGGGGACTGGCTGCGAATATCGAAGAGTATGAGTTTAGCTCTGCAAGAGATTATTATTTGCGAAAGCCGGGAAGAATAATTATTGATGATTTGGATTATGAAAATTAATTTAAAATAATATTCTCCCCCCTCCCAAGCTGAGCTTGGGAAGGAGGATTGTTATTTCCCTTTACCTATTCAACAGCAGCTCATTCAGATTTCCATACTGCTTAATATAATCCTCGTGGCTTCTTGAAATGACTTCCCACGCCTCTTCTCTGCCGTAAACATGAGTGATTTCGCACACTCGCTTTTCCGCGCCGGGTGCTTCTTTATATGTTAAAAAGTAATGCTTTATTCTGTTTACTAATGATGTTGGCATGTCGGATATATCGTCCCACTGTCCGAATATATTGTCTTTGTGCATAACTGCAATTATCTTGTCGTCTGCCTCATCGCCGTCAATCATACGCAGTCCGCCAATTGGCACAGCGTTCAGAAGTATATCGTTGTGAGTAATTACTTTTTCCGTGATAACACAAATATCAAGAGGGTCGCCGTCTCCTTTTATTCCCAGTCGCCCTGTCTTCTCGCAGCAGTACTCCGCAACCTTCTCCCCGCAGTATGTCTGGGGTATAAGACCGTATGGTGTCGGGCAGACGTTAGAATAAAGCTGAGGCCTGTCAATCGTTAAGTAACCGCTTTGTTTGTCAAGCTCATATTTTAAAGTATCTGTCGGGACGATTTCAATGTATGCTGTCAGTATTGCGGGCGAGTGCTTTCCAATAAATACACCATGCCACGGATGTGCTTTCAAGATTGGTCTTACTTCGTTCCAGAATTTCTCAATATTCTTTAAGTCCATAATGTTTTATTTTGAAATATAATTTAAAGATTGCTTTATTATTTCTTCTGTTGTTAAGTTTGTGTCCTGATTATTCTTCAATACTTCCCTTATGATTTTTTCTGCATCACTTCTCTGATATCCAAGGCTCATGAGCGCATTCAAAGCATCATATCTCGACTGTTCCTTTGCTGTCATGTCTTCAATTCTTGTACTTAGGTCGGGTAGTGCTTCATTCGTAATCTTAAATATTTTATCCTTTAATGCCAATGATATCATGTCAATTTTCTTAGGACCAATTCCCGGTATCTTTACTGCATTAAAAGTAGTTCGGTTATTAATCAGCCCGATAATCTCTTCAAAGGTAGCATAGTATAAAATTGTATTCGCTGTCTTAGCGCTTATTCCGCTCACTGATATGAGAAGCTTGAAAATCTCTTTTTCTTTCTCATCAAAGAAGCCGTAAAGATTCAAAGCATTCTCTTTGACGTCAAGGTAGGTAATTAAAGAATACTCCTCGTTTATATCAGGTAAGTTTTCAAGAACACGCTTAGAAACATAAACACTGTATCCGACTCCGCTTACATCAAGTACTATTTCGTTTCTGTGTTTATACCTTAGTGTTCCTCTTAAATGTGAAATCATGATTGCCTCCTGTAAACTTTATCAGGGTTCTTCTCAATAAAATCTTTCCAGTTAGTTTTCTTTCTTGAAGGTTTATAACTTGTTCTGTTTTCAATATTGTAATGATGACAAAGTGCAATTGCAAGAGCATCTGAAGAATCGCTCAGCATTCTGTTGACTTTAAGAGATAAAATATTCTTTATGTATGTTTCAACCGTTTGCTTAGTGGATGAGCCGTTTCCTGTTACTGATTTCTTCACTTCTCTCGGTGAGTACTCAAAAACATCTATTCCTGAATTGAGTGACGCAACCATTACAGCCCCCCTCACTTGTCCGAGTTTCATTGTAGATTGTATATTCTTTCCGAAGAATGCAGTCTCAATCGCAAGTTGTTCCGGTTTGAAAACTTTTATCTTCTTAAGACAGAAATCATAAATTGTTTTCAATCGTTTGGGCATTGGCGTCTTCGAGCTCATTATTATTGCATCATAGTTCAGGACTTTAAAAATTCCGTTTCTGAATTCTATAATCCCGACTCCCGTAACCACTGAACCGGGGTCAATGCCGATTATTCTCATTATTAATGTAAGTCGGCATTAGTAAATAGATTCTGTACATCATCGTGCTCTTCAAGTACCTCTAAAAATCGTATTACATCCGAAGATTTAGATTCATCCAGCGATACTAAATCTTTTGGAACATACTGCATGCTGGCAGATTCTATCTTATATCCTTTTTCTTCTAATGCTTTCCTGACAGGTTCAAGATTTTCAATGGATGATATTACTTCAAACGTTTCCTCTTCAGTTTTTAAATCATCGGCACCAACTTCAAGTATTATCTCCATTACATCATCTTCTGTATGTGTACCCTTTTCAATCGTAACAACACCTTTTCTTTCAAACATCCAGGCTACCGAACCTGATTCTCCTAAATTTCCGTTGTGCTTTGATATCATGTGGCGGAGCTCTGCAACCGTCCTGTTCCTGTTATCCGTTACACTTTGGATGATTACTGCAATGCCATGAGGAGCGTATGCCTCGTAGTTTATTTCTTCGTATCTGACACCCTCAAGCTCTCCTGTGCCTTTCTTGATTGCTCTTGTTATGTTATCCTGAGGCATGTTGTTTGACTTAGCACTTTGTATGGCAAGCCTCAGACGTGGATTACCGGCAGGATCACCGCCGCCGTCTCTTGCAGCAATAGTTATTTCCTTTATGATTTTTGTGAATACTCTTCCTCTTGCTGAGTCTGTTGCAGCTTTTTTCCTTTTAATGGTCGCCCATTTAGAGTGTCCGGACATAGCTTTTTATTATATAGATTAATAAATACTTTTAATGAATTTTTATATCTTTAATTACAAACTTGGTATAACCGTTCTTGAAATTTTTATCTATTGAATAACATATATCGCATACTGAATCTTTTCTGATTTTTCCCGCGAAATCTTTTGAATTATACTGAATAGCATTCCATACTTTATCTGATTTTTTATTACTTATCTTGAATACGTGTGCGTCGGTTTTTGTATACCTTACTTCATCTACTATCGTTACATTTCTCGTTACGAAAACAGGCTGCGGATTCCCGGGACCGAATGGCTCAAAGAATGAAAGTATCTTTGTAAATGTAGGATTGATTTCTTCAAAACCTATTTCCATGTCAACTTCTATTTCCGGTCTAAGTTTCTCTTTCACAAGCTCTTCTTTAGCTATTTCATTAACGCGCCGCCTCAATTCATCAATGTTTTTTACATCAATCTCAAGTCCTGCGGCATGACAATGTCCGCCGTATTGTATCAGCAATGGCTCGCATTTCTTAAGAGCTTCATAAACGTTGAATCCGTTTATGCTTCTTGCACTGCCTTTTGCAGAGTCTTTTATTGTTGTAAGTACAATTGCCGGTCTATTGTACTTCTCAACCAGCCGTGCAGCCACTATGCTGATTACACCCGGATGCCAGTCGTTGTTGTGCAGTACTATGCAATAATCGTTAGCTTCCTTAAATTCGTCTTCATACAACTCAAATGCATTCTCCGTTATTATCTTGTCAATTTCTCTGCGGTTTGCATTTTCATCGTCAAGAATAGTCGCAAGCTCTGTCATTACAGATTCATCTTCGCTTGTTAGTAAATCTACTGCTCTGCTCGCTTCTCCTAATCTTCCTACTGCATTAATTCTTGGAGCAAGTGAAAAAACTATATTAGATGTATTAACCTTGCTTTCTTTAATGCCTATCTTTTCTATAAGGGCTTTGATTGAAAGCCTGGGTTTATTATTTATTATATTAAATCCCTCGTTTACAAGAATACGGTTTTCATCAATTATTGGTACAATATCAGATGACGTTGCTATGGCTACAAAATCCAGAAGAGAATAAGCAAACTTTTCATCCTTTCTTATCTTGCACACTGATTGAATGAGTTTAAATGCTACACCAGTCCCGCAAAGATGCTTAAAAGGATAATTGCACTCTTTCTGTATGGGATCCATAATCGCAAATGCATCTGGAAGCTGGTCTGGAGGCTGATGGTGATCACATATAATTATCTGTATTCCCTTTTCATTCGCATATTCAACTGTATTAGTCGCCGTTATGCCGCAGTCTATTGCAACTAAAAGTTTTATACCTTGTGAATATGCTTCGTCAATTGCGTAATTTGATAAGCCGTATTCCTGATTAATTCTGTTTGGGATAAATACAGATACCTCAATATTATTGTGTTTTAAGAAAAGTGAAAACATCGAAGCGCCTATGATTCCATCAACATCATAATCGCCTAAAACCATTACTTTCTCTTTGGATTCAATACAGTGAAGTATTCTTTGTGTAGCTTTATCACAACCCTTCATCAATGAAGGATCGTAGAGCTTGTCTAACGTAGGTTTAAAAAATTTAAAGACTTTTGAATAATCCGTAACTCCTCTCATGTAAAGAAGTTTCGCTATTGATTCCGGAATCTTTATTTTTCCGTTAAGATTACGCACCTCATTAATAAACGTATCAAATCGGGCGTATCCTTTTCCCCCGTCTTCCGGGTGAAGTTGTTTTAATTTCCAAATTTTTTCCAATTTTGCTCATATTTATTTTTCTTTTTGTGCTCAAAGGGGGACTCGAACCCCCACCTAAATACTTAGACTGCACCCTGAATGCAGCGCGTCTACCAATTCCGCCATTTGAGCTCGGTTGTGAAGTATTTTATGTTTTCTATAATTTACATAAACGCACTTACAAATTCAATTTTGAAATTCATCACTATAGTTAAT
>CAZVCC010000057.1:1528-19499 GCA_964626015.1 uncultured Ignavibacteriaceae bacterium | reverse complement strand
TACACAATACAGACGGAAAAGTTTACACAGACAAAGAGGATGGTGCTTTTGAGGTAGATGTTAGTTGGGAATAGAGCGCAGATTATTAAACATGATAGAACACAGATTCGCACGGATTAAACTGATTAACACGAATAAAAAAATTTCGAATTAGAAGAAGAGTGTACTTTGGTAAATGAGAAAAGAATATTATTAAACTTAATTAATATGATTCTATTTATTGCTGTATGCATTTTATTTCCTCTTTAAATAGATTATTATTATTCAATCACATCAAACAATTAAAAAGGAGTTAGAGATGGAAACACCATCAGATTTTGGATTAGTTATAATAATAGCAATTATTTTCTTTTTGTTTCTTTCAGGTATAAGGATAATAAGACCGACTCACAGAGGGTTAATAGAGCGTCTTGGAAAATACAAAAAGTTTGCGAATCCGGGATTTCACTGGATTATTCCCGTGATAGATAAAATGTATCCGGTAAATACAACTGAGCAAATGATTGATGCCCAGCCGCAGGAGATAATCACAAACGATAATCTGAACGCTACAGTTGACGCACAGGTTTATTTCAAAGTACTCGATTCTGAGGAATATGTTAAAAATTCTCAGTACAATGTAAATAATTATCAGTGGCAGATTGTGAACCTTGCAAGAACAACACTGAGGAATATAATCGGAACGCTTACTTTAAAATCTGCCAACAGCGAGAGAGGGAAGATTAACTCAGAGTTGCACAGGACATTAGCAGAGGAAACGAAAAGCTGGGGAATAGAAATCGTTAGAACAGAGTTGAAACAAATTGACCCGCCGCACGATGTTCAGGAGACGATGAATAAGGTGGTTAAAGCGGAGAATGAAAAAATATCTGCGATTGACTATGCAACTGCAGCTGAAACTGCTGCTGACGGGCAGAAAAGGGCGAAGATAAAAGAAGCAGAGGGATATAAGCAGTCGAAAATACTTCATGCTGAGGGTGAAGCAGAGGCTATAAAACTCGTTAATGAGGCAGCGGATAAATTTTTCACGGGTAATGCACAGCTATTGAAAAAGCTGGAGACGCTGGAAGCATCGCTGAAGTCAAACGCTAAAATAATTGTACCCGCTGGTTCGGAGCTTGTGAACGTAATCGGAGATATGGCGGGTGTACTGCCGATGAAGAGAAAAGACGAAAAGAAAGAAGAGCAAAAGTAAAAGCATTCTCAAGCAGGATGTACACCACAGAGATTATCTCAAATGTAGGAAAACAGAAAGATTACAAAAGTAAAACCCTGTAAAACATTCTGGATTCCAGCTTTCGCTGGAAAGACAGAATGGTAAAAGCAATTAGAGAAAAATTAATATATAAACACAAAGCCCGCTTGCAGCGGGCTTTGTTATAATAAATCAAATTATGATAATTCTATTTATTGTAAAGACTCCATAGCTTTGCAATTACTTCATCGAGTGCAGGACCGAGTACAGCGGGGTCATCCGTTTTTGACGGCATATTCTCGAAGATTACATACGGGACTTTAACACCGTTTATTTCAAGCGAATCTGTTGTTCCTTCTATTACTTCATGGAAGTCAACCTCTTTATACATTTTAGTGAGTTTAGCATCCGGCAGTCCATGTTCAAGAATTGAATCCGGTTTATTCGGGTTGAAACGTTTACGGTTTTTGCGAAGAGATTCTTCGAAAGGAACATTTATATAGAGCAATGCAGCATTTTCAAGAAGTTCTTTAGAAAGATGTTTGAATGCAGTTTTATAGCCTCCGTGTTCAGTACCCCTCGAAAATTCGATTAAGTGAGTGACTTCTTTTGCTTTATCTTCGAGGTCACGTACACTTTTTGCGTAGTCGAAAGAAATTCTTTCAATCAGCAAATGCCAGAGATATTCCTCTTTAAAGTATCCTTCCGAATCTGAATGAAGTCTTGGTTTACCGAATTTCTTTTCAAGAATATCATCTTCTTCGAACCAAGTCCAGAGCATCGGGAAATCATCAATTTCAACCAATTTACCAATGTGAAATCTTTCTTTCCTTTCGTTATCGGGTGTATTTTTAAGATATTTGATTACTTCTGATTTTCCTGAAGCAGGCCTTCCGAGTAATATAATTTTTTCAAATAATTGTTTCATTGTCGTAGTGTTAAAGTTTAGATAAAGTCCTGCAAAATAGCTAATTTAAAAGAATTTTTATAGGTTATTTTTGTTTTAATTTCTATGTGAAAAATAGACGGAGATGTAAAGATAGTATGCATTAAATGTAACGAAAAGAGATTTCCCTTGGAATAAAAATTAGATAAATAATTTACAATAAACGATTAATTTTATAACACAAATAATAAGGATTAGAGAAATTGAACATTGATGATTTAAATCAGAAACAGAAAGAGAAAATATCAGAGTTCGGTGTGAATACGTGGTATGTGATGGAGATGCTGAATCAGTTCGAAAAGACTCCCGATGCTGTCAGCGATTACTGGAGAGATTTTTTTAAATCAATTGATATTGATGTCAGGAAGACAGGTGAGAGTTTAAAGACCAGGAAAGATTCTGAAGACATTAAACAGGCAGTCCATACTGCGAAGCAAAACATAACAAAACTTCCGACACCAGTTGCAGGCGAGGATGTTATACCGATTCGCGGGGCAGGGGTGAAGATAATAGAAAACATGGACAGCAGTCTTACTATTCCTGTTGCTACATCTTTGCGGACGATTCCCGTTAAAGTTCTGGAGGAAAACAGAAAGTTTATTAATAATCATTTCAGGAAAACCAAGCAGGGGAAAATATCCTTCACTCATATTATCGGCTGGTCGATTGTGAAAGCACTTAAAACAGTACCAGTATTGAACAATGCATATACTATAATTGACGGAAGTCCGATGGTTATTAAGAGAAACGATGTAAACATTGGGCTTGCCATAGATTTGGTAAAGAAGGACGGCACGCGCTCATTGATTGTGCCAAATATCAAGAAAGCGAACCTTATGAACTTCAGGCAATTTTTTGATACTTACAACGATATCATCAGCAGGGCAAGAAGTAATAAGATTGAAGTTTCCGATTTTATGGGTACAACAATTTCTCTAACAAATCCCGGAACGATTGGTACATCTTCGTCTAATCCGAGGCTGATGGTTGGTCAGGGTGCTATCATTGCTACGGGTAGTATAGACTATCCGCCGGGCTTTGAAGCAGCAAGCGGACAGATATTCTCAACTCTCGGAATAAGTAAAGTAATGAACATCACAAGCACTTATGACCATAGAATTATTCAAGGTGCGGAATCGGGATTATTTCTGAAGAAAGTAAGTGAATTGATAGCAGGGGATGATAATTTTTACGAAGAGATATTTGAAGACCTTGGACTTCTTGTAAAGCCACTTGTCTGGAAGCCCGACAATAATCCTGAGGATTTTGATTCTTCGTTTAACATTAAAGAAATTGAAAAATACACACGGGTAACGCAATTAATGAACATGTACAGGGTACGAGGACATCTTTTGTCAAACCTCGACCCGCTTCATCCGAAAGCACAGTATCATGCAGAGCTTGACCCGCTAAACTACGGGTTTACGGTCTGGGATTTTGACAGGAAATTTTTCTGCGACGGACTGGGCGGATACAAGACTGCTTCGCTTCGTGCAATACTTGACATGCTTCATCAGACTTACTGCGAAAATATTGGTGTTGAATACAGGCATATACAGGACCCCGATGAAAAGCAATGGCTTCAGAACAACATGGAAACCGTCAGGAACACCCCAATTTATAACAGTGATTTCAAGAAAAATATACTTTACAAGCTAATACAGGCGGAAGATTTTGAAAAGTACATAGATAAAAAATATTTAGGACACAAGAGGTTTTCGCTTGAAGGTTCAGAGACGATTATACCTATATTGGATTACCTGATGAATGATGCTGCAAATGATGATGTAAAGGAAATAGTACTTGGGATGGCGCACAGGGGAAGGCTTAACGTCCTGGCGAATATAATAGGTAAACCGCTTCATGCAATATTTTCAGAGTTTGAAGATATTGTAGACCTGAAATCAGCTCAGGGTTCAGGTGATGTTAAATATCATTTGGGTGCTTCAGGTGATTATGAAACAACAGAAGGGAAAAAGATTAAAGTATCGATAGCATCAAATCCTTCTCATCTTGAATTTGTGAATCCTGTTGTAGAGGGAATTGTAAGAGCAAAACAGAGGAGATTAAATGATTCTGATAAGAATAAAATAATACCTGTATTACTGCATGGTGATGCTGCATTTGCCGGAGAGGGTATAGTAGCTGAAACTCTAAACCTTTCACAGCTGCATGGATACAGGACAGGCGGAACGATTCACATAATAATTAATAATCAGATTGGGTTTACTACAACACCTATTGATGCACGTTCATCTGTATATGCTTCAGATGTTGCAAAGATGATACAGGCACCAATATTTCATGTAAACGGCGACGACCCTGAGGCGTGTATGTGGGTAACGAAGCTCTCTTATGAATACAGAATGAAATATAACAAGGATGTAGTTATTGACGTCTTTTCATACAGAAGACTCGGACACAACGAAACAGACGAGCCGGGATTTACTCAGCCATTGCTTTATAATTTAATAAAGCAGCATCCATCTGTAAGAAATATATATCAATCAAAGCTTCTTGAGGAAAGAGTAATTAACGAAGACGATGTGAAAGAAATGGAAAAGCAGATATTTGAAAAAATGGATGCAAATTATGAGCACGTAAAAATTGGTCAGGACAATTACATAAAACCATTTTCAGACATACCTCTTTCCTCAACACAGGAAGAAATTGAAAGATACAGAGATGACGGAGAAACCAGCGTAACAAAGGAAACAGTAGAAACAATTGTTAAAGGACTGACAGAGTTACCCGAAACATTTAATCTGCATCCAAAGCTGAAGAAATTCATAGAAGGAAGAAAAGAGTTCATAACAAAGAATGCAGGTGCTGACTGGGCAATGGGGGAAGCTCTTGCATTGGGTTCTCTACTAATTGAGGGAATACCGGTTAGATTCAGCGGGCAGGATGTTTCAAGAGGAACATTCTCTCAAAGGCATACACTGCTTACGGATATAAATGACGATTCAGAATATATACCTTTAAACCATTTAAAAGAAGGACAGGCAGCAATCGAAACTTATGATAGTTTGCTTTCTGAGGCTGCTGTTCTTGGGTTTGAGTATGGTTACACAACATCAGACCCAGTATCACTCGTAATATGGGAAGCACAATTTGGAGATTTTGCGAATGCGGCTCAGGTATTGCTTGATAACTTTATCGTAGCTTCTTATACTAAATGGAAACTACCTAACCATCTTGTTATGCTGCTTCCCCACGGGCAGGAAGGACAGGGCTCCGAGCATTCAAGCGCAAGGATAGAAAGATTTCTGACATTATGCGCTGAAGATAATATGCGTGTTTGCAACCTGACAACTTCGGCACAGTATTTTCATCTGTTGAGAAATCAGGCAAAATCGAATAAGAGAAGACCTCTTGTTATATTTACACCAAAAAGTTTGTTGCGTCATCCTGACGTAAAATCCGGTATTGATGAATTCACTTCGGGTAAGTTCATGGAAGTACTTGATGATTCTAAAGCAGATAAAAGTAAAACACGGAAGGTTATTGTAACAAGCGGAAAAGTATATTATGACCTGTTAAAATACAGATCAGATAACAATATTAAAGATGTTGCAATAGTAAGGCTTGAGCAGTACTATCCTCTTCCTGAGAATGGATTGATAAAAGTAGCGAATAATTATAAAAATGCAAAATCGGTTGTATGGGTTCAGGAAGAGCCGGAGAATATGGGTGCACAGAATTTTCTTAAGGTGAGACTGAATGAAAAAGATTTCAAAGGAAAATCGCTTGAATACGTTTCGAGAAAGGAAAGTGCAAGTCCGGCTCCGGGTTCTTACAAGATGTATAATGAGACACAGAAAGTACTTATTGAAAAAGCATTTAAATAGATTAAGGTAAAACAATAAGTTTAAAATCAAATAATTCTTATGAAGAAAATTTTAACAGTTGTAATTTTATTCGGTTTCATATTCAATGCTTATGCACAAAGACTAAGCTATCCTGAAGCACGTAAAGAGAGGCATGCGGACGTGTATTTCGGAACGACTGTTCCAGACCCTTACAGGTGGATGGAAGATTTCAATTCTGATGAAGTGAAAGAATGGGTGAACAAAGAAAACCAAGTTACTTTTTCATATCTTGAAAAGATACCATTTAGGGACAAGATAAGGGAAAGACTCAATGAAATCTGGAACTATCCTAAATACGGTGCACCATTCAAAGCAGGTGATTATTATTTCTTCTATAAGAACGACGGAATGCAGAACCAAAACGTTCTTTATATCCAAAAAGGAATTGACGGAATGCCTGAGGTATTTCTTGACCCCAATACGTTTTCTACTGACGGTACTGTTTCTATTTCAACAATATCACCTTCTAAAGATGGGAAGTATTTTGTTTACGGAATTTCAAAAGCAGGGTCGGACTGGAATGAGTTTTTTGTAATGGATGTTGCGACAAAGGCGAAATTAAATGATCACCTTAAATGGGTAAAATTCTCAGGTGCTTCATGGCATGGAGATGGTTTCTATTACAACAGGTATGACGCTCCCGAGGAAGGAAAAGAACTTTCTTCGAAAAACGAAAGCCAGAAAGTTTATTTTCATAAAATCGGAACTGACCAGAGCGCAGATGTGCTAATCTGGGAAGACAGGGAGCACCCTGAATACACGGCATCAGTTTACACATCAAAAGACCAGATGTTTTTATACATGTCAAAAGGTAAAAGGGGGGTCAGGGGGAATGAATTATATTATAAAAATTTAGCCGCCGGAGATACCGAGTTTAAGCCTATAGCTACAGGGTTTGACGGGAATAACTATTCCGTAATTAATAATATTGAAAATGTGATTTACATCAGTACGAATAAAGATGCTCCAAAGAATAAGGTTGTGAAGTATGATACTAAAACGGGATTGTTCACAGATGTTATTCCCGAAGCAAGCGATGTACTCACGAGCGTATCTATATCGAATAACAAGTTTCTTGTACAGTACATGGTAGATGCTAACGATAAGATATTTGTTTATGATTTAAATGGTTCCCGAATTACTGAACTGCCGCTGCCGACATTCGGCACTGTTTCCGGTTTCAGTGCTAATAAAGATGAAGATGTAATATTTTTTACATTTGCTTCATTTCTTTATCCTTCGGTGATAATGAAGTATGATATTGCAAATAATAAGATGTCTGTTTACAGGGAGTCTGAAATAAAATTCGATGCCAGCAAGTATGAGACTAAGCAGGTATTCTACATGAGCAAGGATGGTACAAAAGTTCCTATGTTTATAGTTCACAAGAAAGGTCTAAAACTTGACGGGAATAATCCTGCACTCCTTTACGGTTACGGCGGGTTTAACGCAAGCATGAAGCCATCTTTCAGCACATCGAACATTATTCTTCTTGAAAATGGTGGAGTATATGCACTCGCAAACATAAGAGGGGGAGGGGAGTACGGTAAAGAGTGGCACATGGCGGGTACAAAACTTAACAAGCAAAATGTCTTCGATGATTTCATAGCTGCCGGCGAGTACCTTATTAATCAAGGATATACATCATCAAAGTATTTAGCTGTAGAAGGGGGCTCAAACGGCGGGCTGCTCGTTGGTGCTGTCATAAACCAAAGACCGGAGCTTTTCAGAGTTGCATTTCCGGCAGTAGGTGTTATGGATATGCTCAGGTATCATAAGTTTACAATCGGCTGGGCATGGGTAACTGATTACGGCTCAAGCGAGGAAAGCGAAGAGCAGTTTAAGTATTTACTTAGTTATTCACCATATCACAACCTAAAAGAAGGCTTGAATTATCCGGCGACGATGGTAACTACATCAGACCACGACGACAGGGTAGTGCCTGCACATTCATTTAAGTATGCAGCAAGATTGCAGGAGGTTTATAAAGGCGATAATCCAGTTATTATAAGAGTTGAAGTTAATGCGGGGCATGGTTCTGGTAGACCGACAAAGATGATAATCGAAGCTGTTACAGATAAGTGGGCGTTCATGTTCTACAATATGGGTATAACACCACTCTACTAATTGCTTTTAGTATTCAATATAAAATTAAAGTATTCTAAAGCATATTGATTATTATTCTCTGCAATTGTGATTAGATTTTCAATATCCACTGTGTTATTTATTTAAGAGAGATAATTAAACCTTTTTATCGCTATACGCGTTTTGTATTTATCGTAAAATAAAATTCACTTCCTTTACCCTCTTCACTTTTAGCCCATATTTTGCCGTTGTGTTTTTCCACAAATTCTTTGCAAATCATCAATCCTAATCCTGTGCTTTTTTCATTTGCAGTCCCTTCTCTTTTAACGTTAGCGTCAAGAATGAAAAGATTCTTAAGAATATTATCACTCATACCGATTCCATTATCACATACGCATACCTCTATAGACTTATCATTTAGGACTTTTCCCGTAATTCGGACACTGCTTTTTTCATTCGAAAATTTAACAGAATTTGTTATTAAATTTCGAATAATTATTCTAACCATTTCTTTATCAGCAAAAACGATTATATTCTTTTCTAAATTATTATGAAAATCAATCTTCTTGTTTATAAATAACTCTTCATTCTCCTTTTCAATCGAATCAACTAATTCCCAAAGGTCGAGATTCTCCGGTTCAAAATTTACCATTCCGCCTTTCACCATCGACCATTCAAGTAAATTTGTCAAAAGAAACATAAGGTTTTTTGCGGATTTGTTCATCTTGTCAGCAAGCGATTCAAGCTCCGTAATCGTAAACTGCCTTACGTCTTCTTTCATTAATTCTGTAATCCCAATAAAAGAACTGATTGGACTCCTAAGGTCGTGAGCCAGAATTGAAAAGTACTTTTCCTTTTCAGAGTTTGATCTCTTCAAAGATTTTTCACTATCTCTTAAAGCAATTTCCATCTTCTTCCTCTTTGTTATATCAACCATGCTTCCAATAATTATATTCTCTTCTGGATATAACACATTTGATGCGAGTACCGTCAGAATATCTCCATTTTTTGTTAATACCTCTGCCTCAAAATCAGTAATCACACCTTTCTCTTTTAAAGCAGATACCATCTCGTCTCTTTTTTCTGGATAAGCCGATCGCAGGGTTGCTGGTTTACCTATTATTTCGTCGTGTGAATAACCCGTCAGTTCGCAATATTTATCATTAAAGTCGAGTGCCTCCGATCCGTCAAGCTTTGACTGAAACATAGCTACCTGCGATTTATTGAAAAGGTTTTTATACTTCTCCTCGCTGTCTTTTAACCTCTTCATAGCATCTCTGTAAATTGTCATATCCTTAATAACCATACTTGTTCGGTCTTCCCCATCTTTTGTCTTGAATATTTTTGAGGAAACATAACCATGAAACTTAGAGCCGTCTTTTCTTATGAATGTTATCTCGCGTAAGATGTAACCTTTACTGTTTCTTTCCTCAATTGCAGATATTAGTCTTGGGTCTGTAGAGTCAACTATTTTCTCTCTGCCACCTTTGCAAATCTCTTCTTCAGACATACCGAACATCTGGCATGCAGCGGGATTAGCAGAGAAAATCCTCCCGTCCGGAGCAGTAAATAATATGGCTTCAGAACTGTTGTCAAAAATATCTTTATAAACCGAATCCTCAATCATTTCGGAATCCTCTTTTTTATCTAAGTTAAACAACATTTCCACATAATGCAACTAATTTCTTTTTCACTAACTTGTATTGTTATTAAACCCTGGGATTCTGTAAATCAGAAAATATTAAGAATTTGTACCTAAAATATTTGTTTAAAAGCTAATATCATAATAGATTATTGTTATAAAACAAAAACAACACACCATCAGCATGGCTTCAGCACTGCCAACACTATACTTTTGTATATAAGTATGCTATTAATGCGCCATTAGTGTACTATTTTATGTATTATTTTATGTGAGGGGGATCTGCACGTCAGGTATCAAAAAATGAAAAAGTCAATATTCTAATAAATAATGTGCATAATACTACTTATAAGAAATAAGTAAAGAATGTATTTTATATAAAGTAATTCTTATAGTTAAAATATGTTATGGTGAACTAAAATATTAATAGATGGTATTATTATTCTGAGATTACCCCGCTTGTTACTTTATGGTACGGTAATTGCAAATCGAGAACATAAAATCATAAAAATATCTCTTTATAATAATGGTTTAATATGTTAAGTTTATTAGAAGTTCTTTTTAAATTTAATCATAAATACTATGGAAAAGAAAATTACTCTTGTGGTTTTCTGTTTCCTACTGTTAACCGGCGCCTCAAGTGCGCAATGGACACCGATTAATTTAAGAACTACAGCAAACTTTACTTGCGTTTATTTTGCTACTCCATCGGTTGTTTACATCGGTGGTTACCTGCCATCAGTTATGACTCCTGTAATGTTTAAATCTTATGACGGTGGTGCAAACTTTACAGTCATCTCAAATTTTCCGGCTGGTTTTAAGTTTCCTGTTACATTTAATTTTGATAGTACAGGCAATAACGGGATTGTTGCCGGATTGGGACCAATTATTTCAACCACGAACAGCGGAAGCAATTGGCAGGTTTTTTACTCGCCTCCTGATACAATAATAATCTTTGATTCAAAAGTTGACGGACATAATTATCCTGTTCTTTGGGCAGGAGGAAATAAATATATTGCAACAGTTAGCGGATTAGGAGTACCTCTTTTACTTAAATGTACTGATATTATGAGTCCAAACCCAACTCTGCAAAGATATTATTTCCCTGCAATATACAACAACTTTCAGATTCATTCCGTGGCGGGTATTGACAGCAACGAATGCTTCGTTCTTGCGACTTACAATAATGGGTCTGTGATACTAAAAACTAGTAACGGGGGCAATAACTGGTTTGAAGTTTACTCATCATTAAGCAAGGAACTATTTGATATGGATGTTGAAACTAACGGTTCTAACGGTGTAGTAATGGGCGGAGATAATTCGCATTATACGATTATTAGAACGACTACAAGCGGTAACACTTGGTACACCGACGTCGACGCTTCGGGGCAAAAAATCAGAAAGTTTATTCAAAGAGGTGATACTACTTATGCTGTCGGAAACGGCGGACAGATAAGAAGGTTAATTGGGTGGCAGCAAAATTGGGTACTGCAAAATACAAGTACATCACAAAAGCTGCAAAGTGTACACCATTTTCACGGTTCAGCCAATAAAGTTTTTGTTGTTGGTGATACTGGAGTAGTGCTGAAAACCCTTAACGGAGGAGTCTGGGTACAAAATATATCGACAGAAATTCCATCGGGATATTTTCTTGGGCAAAACTATCCAAATCCATTCAATTCGACCACAACCATTAGATTTGCAGTACTGAAAAAGGATAATGTGACAATTAAGATTTTTGATCTTCTCGGTAAAGAAACCGATATGATTGTAAACAATGTTTTTGAAGCTGGAACCTTTGAAGTGAATTATGATGCCTCCGCACTGACAAGCGGTGTGTATTATTACAGAATCACAAGCGGAACATTCGCAGAAGCAAAGAAACTTGTTTTACTAAAATGAGCCTGTAAAATTGATTCTCAAAACGCCTTCCTGGAAAAGAAAGGCGTTTTATTATATCTTCTTTGTATATTTAAGTACAAGGTTGTTTAAACCGTCAAGGAAAAATCCGGTAACGTTGTTCCTGAGAAGGTAGTGTTTCTGATTATAATACAGATAAATCCAAGCAGCATCTTCTATGACTATTCTTTCCATTTCGTTGTAAATCTTTTTGCGTTCTTCGAAATCTGTTATTCTGATTGATTTCTCATACAATCTGTCAATTTCAGGATTATAATAGCCGGTTTTATTCGGTCCAAACGGCACTATGTTTTTTGAATAGAAAAGTGACATGAAATTTTCGGGGTCAAAATAATCAGCACCCCAGTTTCCGCGTGTAAAGGCAAGTTCACCTTGCTGCTGCTGTGTGTTTAAAGTTGCCTGAAGCATCTGTTCAAGTTTAAAATCAATTCCGATATCTTTCATTTGTTCTTGAATAGAAATCGCAATATTCTTTTGTAATTCGTCATTGGAAATGTATAACGTCAGTGTCAGTCCTTTACCGTTCGGATATCCCGCCTCGGTAAGTAATTCCTTTGCCTTGTTTTGATTAAACTTGTATCCAGCTATAGAAGAATCGTACCCGGGCATTCCTACCGGCAGAGGTCCGTTATATGCTGCATGTCCTCTATTCTTAAGGACAAACCTTACAATTCGTTCCTTATCGATGGCGTAGTTTATTGCCTGTCTGAGTTTCTTGTTGTTCAGGAAAGGAGAAGATTTACCCGCAGGTAAATTCTCGTTCTGTACCATTATCAAATAAACAGTATTAAGCCACGGCTGCTTTACAAGCGTAAAATCTTTTTTGCTTTTATCAATCATATTACCGTTCTCGTCCGTTATCGCATCAATAATCTCTGATGATGGCTCATGGTAGTCATACTTTCCATTAAGAAAGTCAAGAAATTCTGTCTCCTGAGATTTTGTGAATGTTATCTCAACGTCGTTTAGATACGGTAGATTATTTCCTGCTGAGTCCTTTTCATGATATTCCGGATTTCTTGTTAAAGTTAACTGCTTATCGAGCTGCCATTCTTTAAACATAAAGGGTCCTGTCCCAACCGGATGAACCGAAAAATTATCTCCGTAAAATTCAACTGCTTCTCTCGGATAGACCAAGGCATAAGACATTGTCAGCAAAGAAAGAAATGGGGCAAAGGGGTCAATCAGTTCTATTGTTAGTATCGAATCATTAGGCGCTTTTATTCCCGAAATGTCCTTAGTTTCTGCATCTGACTTTTTCGCTTTGTATTCATAGTACTCTTTTGCACCTTTTATTTTATCTCTGAAAACCCAGAGTCCGCGTGTTTTTGTCGTTGGGTCATTTACTCTTTCCAGGCAGTATTTGAAATCCTGTGCAGTAACGTTCCTTCCCTTTCCGTCTTGAAAACAGGGGTCATTATGAAACTTTACATCAGTATTTAGTGCAAATGTGTACAAAAGCCCGTCATTTGAAACCTTCCATTCTTTTGCAATCTGAGGAACAATCTGATTTTGTTTGTTGTACGATACAAGTCCTTCCATTACATTCATAAGTACCCAGATAGTCTGCGGGGAATTAGACATCACTGGTTCAAGCGTCTCAAGCCCGAGAGGAAAATTAAGCCTGAATAATGCCGGCGAGTTAATCTCAGATCTTCTGCAGCTTACAGATTGAAAAGAAAGAATAACTATAACGATAAACAATATTTTATTTGCAATTGTATTCAAAGAAATTATTTCTGATTTTTATATGTTAAAATATTATTAATACCTGATTTATTCTATACAATTAACTGTGATTTTTGAAATTGATACTGTTAAAGTATGATACATACATTTTATGAATCACAGTAAAAATATATAAAAATAAAGTTTAAACATAAAACATAATTGTAATGGCAAAAAAGCAGAACGGGAAATTTATGAAAGATAAAGATAATTTCTTTGGTCTTTCTGAAACACAGATGGTTGATGCGTATAAATTCATTCTTTTGACAAGGTTGATGGATGATAGGACGGAAAATCTGATTAAACAGGGTAAAGCGGCATTTCTTATTTCGGGGTCAGGTCATGAAGCAGTACAGGTCGCTGCTGCAATGGCAATGAAACCTGGTAAAGACTGGTTTTATACTTACTATAGGGATGATGCACTCGGTCTGACTCTGGGACTCACAGTTGAAGAAATTCTACAGCACAGACTCGGGAGGGCAACAGACTCATTCACGGGAGGCAGACAAATGCCTACTCATTTGGGCAGTAAAAAACTCCGCATGCCTACGGCATCATCACCCACAGGTTCTCAATATCTTCAGGCTGTGGGTACGGCACTTAGTTCATTTCTCAGAAATTCCGATGAAGTAGTTTATGTATCAGGTGGTGAAGGATCGACTTCGCAGGGTGAATACTTTGAAGCTGTGAACTGGGCTACAAGAAAGAAGCTGCCTGTTATATTTCTTATTCAAAACAACAAGTTTGCAATTTCTGTCCCTGTAGAAGATCAGGCAGCAGGAGGTTCTATCTTTAAAGCTTGTTCTGGTTTTGAAGGTCTGAATAAATTTCATATTGACGGAACAGATTTCCTTGAAAGCTATGGTACTGCTAAAGAAGCTGTAAGACTCGCAAGAGAAGGTTATGGTCCTTCATTGATTTATGCAGACGTTGTAAGGCTTCGCTCACATTCTGCCTCGGATGCTCAGGAAAAATACAGAAGCAAAGAATCACTTGCAGAAGATATTAAACAAGATCCGCTATTGAAACTTGAAAAACTTCTTCTTGAAAAGAACATTCTTAATAATGAGAAGATAGAAGAAATGAAAAAGCAGATACATGATGATGTATTGGCTATTGCTGATGATGTAATAAAGCAGTCTGTTCCTCAAGCAAATACTGTTATGGATTATCTTTACTGTCCGCCTGAAGAGCAGGTAGTTATTGAATACAAGAAAAATATAAATCCCGGCGAACCCATAGTAATGGTGGACGCAGTGAATCATGCGCTTCATGAAGAGATGGAAAGGAATCCGAATATGATAATCTACGGTGAAGATATTGCGGATGGCAAAGGAGGCGTTTTTACAGCTACTAAAGGATTGTCAACAAAGTTCGGCGATGAAAGAGTGTTTAATTCTCCTCTCGCTGAAGCATCAATCATTGGTACTGCTATCGGAGCTGCTATTACAGGAATTAAACCGGTTGTAGAAATACAGTTTGCAGATTATATTTTTCCCGCAATGATGCAAATCAGGGAAGAACTAGTGATGTACAGATACAGGTCAAATAATTCTTTCTCTTGTCCTGTGGTGATTAGAGCAGCCTGCGGTGGATATATCGGAGGTGGGCACTACCATTCCCAGAATATTGAAGCTCTGTTTGCAAAATGCCATGGGATGTATATTGCATATCCATCTAATTCGGAAGATGCGAAAGGTCTTCTTAAAACTGCTTGCCGCCTTAATGACCCGGTACTTTTTCTTGAACACAAATATTTATACCGGCAGGGATTTGCTAAGTCACCGGAACCTGATTCTGAGTTTTGTTTACCGTTTGGGAAAGCATCAGTTAAAAGGGAAGGGAACGATTTATCCATTATAACCTACGGAGCTATGGTTGAAAAAGCAATACGTGCATCAAAAGAAATGGAAAAGAAAGGGGTGAGTGTAGAGGTTGTAGATTTAAGGACAATCGTTCCGCTCGATGTGGAAACAATTATAAATTCAGTTAAAAAGACTGGTAAAGTTATTGTATTTCATGAAGACTCTAAGTTTATGGGCTTTGGAGCAGAAATTGGTTCTTTGATTTCTGAAAATTGTTTCGAGTTTCTTGACGCCCCGGTTAAAAGGGTAGCAGGTCTTGATGTACATGTACCATTTCATCCTGTTCTTGAAAAAGAAGCGTTACCTCAAGATAGCTGGATTCTTAAGGCTTGCGAAGATATGGCGGCTTATTAAAAAACTTATTTAAGTTCAGATATAAGTTTTCGCATATCAGATATTTGCTTGCGGTCACCGAGAGCAATAAGTTTTGTATTTTTATTAAGTCTTGTCTCGGGAAGGGGATTTATTACAAATTCACCGTCCGGCATTCTGAGTCCTATTATATTTGCACCCGTTTTATTCCTGATATCAAGATCTCTGATTGTACCTTCAACATATTCAGACGAAATATCTTTAAGTGATAGTTCTTCAAATGTAAGCGAAATATCCGAACTTTGTCCTGTTAGTTCTGCTATAAATTCCATAATATCGGGCTTCATAACAAGTGCCGCCATGTGCGCACCTCCTATCTTTTCAGGCATAATAACATTGTTCGCTCCTGCTCGCTTTAGTTTATTAACAGATGATTCATTCGAAGCACGGCTAATGATGGTTATTGAAGGATTTAGTTCTCTTGCTGTTAAGACTACATAAACATTATCTGGATCTTCCGGAAGGGTAGTAATAATTGCTTTCGCATTTCTAATCCCGGCGTCGATTAGAACTTCTTCTTCTGTTGCATCACCTTCTATGAACAGATTCTTTTCATCTGCTTTCAATTCTTCAACTATATTTACCCGTTTCTCTATGATCATGTATGGATGATTATCGTCTTTTAACTCCATACAAACCTGTTTACCGTTTCGCCCGTAACCGCATACAATCACGTGGTTTTTCAACTCTGAAATTTTCTTTTTCACGTTAAAATTCTTATAGAAATTTTTAAATTCTCCTTCAATTACAATCCCTAGAATTGTTGTAGCTCCATAGAAAAATATACCAATATTCGTAACCAGATAAAACGACGTAAATATTCTTCCGGAATCAGAAAGAGGGTGAACTTCAAGATACCCGGCTGTAGTTATAGTTATCATCGTCATATAAAACGCTTCAACAAAAGTGTAACCCTCTATAATAATGTAACCTGCAATGCCAATAACAACCGAG
This sequence comes from uncultured Ignavibacteriaceae bacterium, assembly GCA_964626015.1. Taxonomy (GTDB): domain Bacteria; phylum Bacteroidota; class Ignavibacteria; order Tepidaquicellales; family Tepidaquicellaceae; genus CAIKZJ01. The sequence goes on along the minus strand of CAZVCC010000057.1, from coordinate 2,920 downwards.
AAAAGAACCACTATTAGTATTCACATTACTTTTTTAAACTGACCAAACGAATTCTTTATGTAATAAATGAAGTTCAAGATATTATTTATTATTTCCCTTATATTTGCTATTTTAATTTAACTCATCAGAGGGTTTATTTCAATTGATAAATATTTATTGCTTTGTTATTCAGGTAAAATGTGTAAGGTTTTATCAATAATAATTTGAATATATTTTTATCGTATTATTGCAACAATAAGGAATATGATGCGTAATTTAATAAAAGGGAGAATTTACAAATTTAATTAATTTCGTCATGAAACAGAAAGACAGATTTGTATCATCATTAATTATTGCACTTGTAGCAGGGTTTATCTACTATGCATTTGGGGAGTCAGAAGTAATAAGAAGAATACCACAACTTGCCTATGAAACCGTGAAGAGTGTGATATCACCGGAAAAAGCCAATTCCGACTTTACTTTGGAAAATGATAAGAACCTGACTATGGTATTGAGAGAAGAAAATGGGAATACTAATAATGAGGAACAAATTCCTGCAATATTTGAAGAGGCTGAATATGCTCAACTTCCCGATTTGTCTTTGTTAATGAGGTATAGGAGCGAGGGAGATGTAGCATTCCTTTCAAACAAACACTTAAAAGAGCTTGAAAAACTTAATGAATTAGTGAACGTAGCTGTATTACCAACAGATTTCATGCAATATGTTAATTATATGCCTGATTTGGAGCCATTAGATTCCGGTAGAATTAAAATAAAAGTAAAGATTGAGAATATGGATTCGCTAAATGTTTTTATTGATAAATCAATGATGAAGTTGAATGAATCCTTAAGCAAACTAAATGAACAGCTAAAGAGCGAAGAATTTTTGAAAAACATACCTGAGATTGATACAGATGATATTGATGTTGATATAGATGTTGATGTTGATGATATTAAAGAATCTGTAAAAGAATCCATGAAGGAGTTTGAAGAAAACATGAAAGAATTTGATTTTGACATGAAAGAATTTAAAGATTCTATGAAAAAATTCAATGAAAGCATGGAAGAACTAAAGAAAAACATGAAGGACATGGATTCGAACTACATGAAGAAAATGGAAAGAAAAATTGAAATTATTGAGAGTTAAGAAGAACAATAAAATAATACGACAGAAGCCCTTATTTGAGGGCTTTTTTCTTTTCATGGGTTTGAATACATACATAATATTTGTTCATTTGAGAAATCTTTTATACATGTCTGTACTGTTACATTTCTAAAATAAAAAAGCCTCATGATTGTTAGTCCTGAGGCTTAAATTGAGCTGGCAGAGGGACTTGAACCCCTCCCGACGTGTCGGGACTGTTACATTTCTAAAATAAAAAAGCCTCATGATTGTTAGTCCTGAGGCTTAAA
>CAZVCC010000057.1:0-1428 GCA_964626015.1 uncultured Ignavibacteriaceae bacterium | reverse complement strand
TTGAGCTGGCAGAGGGACTTGAACCCCCGACCTGCTGATTACAAATCATATCTTACAAATTCACTTTCCATTAAGTATTAGCAATTTAAATAATTTAATATTCTTTTAATAACACTTTTTTCTATTAAAATTCTTATTTTCTGTAGCCAAACTGTAGCCAAACTGTAGCCATGTTTATACTTAGGGAATAAAATATTGATTTTAACTAAAATATTAAAAAATATAATTTCTGTAAAATGATGATAGATAACAATAAAGCTGAATATATACCCACTAAGTTTATAATGGATTTATCAGAAATTGATTGGGATGAAAACGATCAAATTACTGATGAAACCTTTCCAATGTTCGTTCACGAATATTGTCATTACATTCAAGATGTTTCAACTATATCGGCTATTTTAGGATTTTATTATAAAATGATTGATGTAGCTGAATTAACTAAAATAACTTGTTATGGAACTGGGAAAATAATAAATATTCCAATTCAAAAAGATATCGAAGGACATTCGATAAATAAAAATAAAAAACTATATTCATATTATTGCGGTCATGTTATTTCTTTTAATGATCAATTTAATTTTGATATAAGAACTAAAGAAGTCGCAAAAATATCACTAGGTAAAAATGATATAAATATACCACTTTATAAATTAGATTCGCCTGGTCATCCTGATATATTGGTTGGAACATATGCTTTACAAGAATCTCAAGCGTATTATTGTCAAAAACTAATTGAGACAGAAATATTAAAGGAAAATAAGAACATCTGTTTCAAAATCTCGGCAGATTCGTTGCCTAATTATCCATATAGGTTTGTTGATTATTTATTTGATTCATTTCAATTAAATACTTCAATCGAGACTAAAGCTTTTATAGTTGACCTTTGTTTAAATTCTTGTCTACCACTAGTGACATTAATCAAAGTTTTAGAGTTGTTAAAAGAAAAAGGCATGACTTTAGATATTATTGAATTGAATAATATTTATTTGAAAGCCTTGATTTTATCAGATATTCCCCAAGCATTAGCTATTCATGATACTATTGCAAGTTTCTTTAAAAATATAATATTAGATGTCAACAGAGATTATTTTAAAAAAGGTATTAATTGGTATTTAGAAACTATAGCTATTATGAGAGAGCATAGAACTAGGAGTCTTTATCGAATTAACGGTATTTTTTCTAATATAAATCATGTAAAAGGATTTATGATTCAAAACCGACCCCCTGCAATATTAAAAAATAATGACATTGCTTACTTTAATTACGCTAATGATAAATTACTAGAAGGTCAGAATATTCTAGACGCAGTAACTATTTTATTTCTTTATGTTCATATTTATTCACTCAGTACGGCCTCCAATATTGAGGAATTGTTTTTTTCGCCTGAAAACTGACCACTTTTTCGCCTGAAAACTGACCACCCAA
>CAZVCC010000056.1:0-19946 GCA_964626015.1 uncultured Ignavibacteriaceae bacterium | reverse complement strand
CCAATTAACGTGAAAATTTCAAGTTTCCGATGTCAGTTTTATACATAATTGATTCTATTATTTAGTTGTGATAAGATATATATAATTAGTTGTTCCCTTTAAATTAAAAAGGCGGTTATTTCTAACCGCCTTAAGTTATACATTTTGTTTGTTATCAACCATCAACTAATAACTGACAACTAATAACTAACAACTAACAACTATTTTACGAGCATCATCTTCTTAATGTCTGTGAATCCTTCTGACTGTAATCTGTAGAAGTAAACACCGCTGGCGAATTCTGAAGCGTTGAAATCAACCGTGTAGTTGCCTGCTGTCTTGATTTCGTTTACGAGTGTTCTTACTTCTCTGCCGAGAATGTCATAAATCTTCAACGTGACAAGTCCTTGCTTTGGTAATGCAAAGTTTATCTTCGTTGTAGGATTGAACGGATTCGGATAGTTCTGGCTTAATGAGTAAACCTGAGGTACTGTTGTGCCAACCGGATTTACACCTACAGTAGTGTTAATAATGAGACATACATTAGGACGTGTTGCAGCTGTTGAAGTTGCCGTTAAAGTGCATCCTGAACTTCCGTCAACGTGATTGTGTACAACTGTTCCAGTCTGAGTTGTTCCGGCAACAGTGCTGTTTCCTGACCATGCTGCATTATCAAAACATACTTCTATTAATAAATTTCCTGTTCCATTCCAGAAGTACGGTGTTGCAAGGTCAATGTACTGAAGTCCTGTTCCCGGAGGAGTATATGCTGAAGAAGTATATACTTCTGTCCATCCTGTAGTTGTCCAGGTCGAGATAGTTGATTCAGAAATTGTCTGCATCTTCACTGAGAATCCGCTCATAGCTGGTGAGCCGACAGTTAAAATTGTGAATCCGAGTTTGTTAATAAATCCGGGTGCACCGCCTCCTGCGAGTATTTCAGCAGAAGTATAAAGCATCTGTGTTCTTGAATCTTCATAAAGTGTATAGAACGGATAGCTTGTTGATGTTGTACCTGTTCCGATACATGATGTAGCCTGGGCTATAATTTTAAATTGTCTGAGTGTTGTTGAGTCAGTATTGTGCTGAGTTGAGCCGTCTTTTGCAAAAACTCTGTAAAATATTGAATCACCGGCCTGAACGTCGCTATTCAACGAATTAAATACAGCTGAATAGTTTGTTCCGCTTGTTAATGCGAGTTTAAAATGCTTTATTCCGGTACCCGTATTATTTTTATACCATCTCACCCATACTGAGTCTATACCAAAAGGATCTGTTGCACCCGCGGTTAATGTTGCAGGCCAAACTGCTTTCGGTACATCCGCAAGTGTTGTATGCGTAATTACGGGTTTTGTTGTATCTGTTGCTGTTGCAATAAATGTATTAATACCTGTTGCACCAGTTTTACCGTCAACCTGAATTGCTCTTATCTGATACCTGTAGGTTGCGCTTGATCCGTTACCCGGAATGTTGCCTGAATAGTTACTTCCTGAATTTGTCATTGAAATAGAGTCGGTTAGTACAACATTATTTCTTGACCAGAAAATCTTCGCTGAAGAAATTGTTGAACCCTGAGCAGTAATATTAGCATTAACCAGGTAAGGTCCGGCAAGGTTCTGTGTATTTGGAAGAGCTGTGTGTATAATAGTTGGACCTGCATCTGCAACAATTGACAAGCAGGAAGATTGTCCTGCGTATGTACCAACTATTGTAGTTGCACTACCTGTCGTAGTATCGCAAATCCTGAGAATGTTTCCCGGACCCGCAGAAGCTAAGTACAACGTACCGTCACTTAAGTCAAATGCACCATCCTGTCCATAATTGGCAGCGTAACCTAAGGGACCGACTAAAATAGGTTCACCTGTCACCTTATTCCATTTGTAAAGGTTATCTCCGACAAGGTCGTTAGAAAAGAGTGTACCGTTTGGTGCACAATATATACCGATTGCACCCGCACAAACCGTCGTTTGTGAACCGATAGGAGTTGCTACACCAGTTGTTAAATTAATCGTTAAAATCTGTGATGCTGATAAACTTGAAGCTACTCCATACATTGTGTTTGTAGTGTGATCCCATACCATACCTGTTAAACTGGCAAGAGGAACACCTGTTACACTTGTTACAAGAGTCGTTGCACCGGAGGTGGTATCAACAGTCCAAATTTCGTACGGTGCTGCCTGATTGCAAACATAGATAGTACCGTTTGAATGTCTTGCTGTTGCACCAATCCAACCTGGTGTCGTAAACGGTGAGCCAATAGGTGTTACTACTACATTACCCATTACCTGTTTGTTCCATTGGTGACTATTAGTCCCTGAAATGTAAACAAAACCACGATTATTGGCATTTAACAAATTATCATTTGAAATGCTGCTTGGTAAATTCATGCTTTCAGGTGCTTTTCCGAAAGAATGATTTGTTGTCTGAGCATAACTAAATGATACCGACATTAACATTAGAAATGCTAAAATTAACGAGTAAATCTTTCTCAAAATTTTTTCTCCTTCATTTAAGGTTGATTAAAAAGTTACTTGAAAAATGATTTTATTTTAAAATAAGATAAATCGATAAACTCGATTATTCAATCTTAACTGAAATTAATTGAAAATGCAACACCAAAATTTATGTTTTCATATACAAAAATCTCTAATTAAAATCAAATATAAAATCTTTCCTTGCTGTTTTATGTTAAATTTGATATTTTATACTTAATATTATAATTATGACAATGAAAAATCTTGTATTATTAATAGCTTTAGTTTTTGTAATTAATTCGGTTACTTATTCTCAGTTCAAAAGACCCGAAGACGGAAATAAAATAAATAAAACAACTAATAATCTAATACTCGGAATATTTAATCCGAAGAACTTTTCAATGCGGCATAGCTTTCAGGTATCAATGCTTAGCTCAAGGTACGGAAATATGTCGGTTACTTCTTACGTGAATTCAATGAATTATAAAGTAACGGACAGACTAAACGTTGCCGCCGATATAAAACTGCAGTATGCACCGTACGTCAGCTCATCTTTCGGCTCTGCTTATGCAAAAGGACTACAGGACGACCTTAACGGATTATCGCTTTCAAGACTGTCAGTTGATTATCAGGTAACAGAAAATTCTTTTATTAAACTTGAATACAGACATCTTGACGAGTCAAGTTTTTATGACCCTTACAATAGATACAATCCTTACTACTATGATAGAATGTTCAGATAATGTTATTTTTGTTTCGATTATTTCATAAACATGAATCCTGACTTTAAGAAAAATTTAACAAATTATACTTTAAACATTTCAATTATAGTCATCACGGCTTTGTGTATTTATCTTGCTTATTCGATGATTATGAACACTTCAGATTCGAGGGGTGATAACAAGTCAGGCGATACCACTAAAAAACAAATAACAAATCAGCCTAATCTGTCTATACAGATTAACATTCTTAACGCTACAGGTGAAAACAGAATCGGTGCAAGATTTCGTGATTACCTTAAAACAAAAGGCTTTGATGTCGTTGATATGGGAAATTACAAAGCAGAAGTGGAGAAGACTATGGTACTCGATGTCATCGGTGATATCAGCAAAGCAAAGCGTGTTGCTGATGCTGTAGGTATAAGTCACAGAAACGTCGTTCAGCAGCTTGACAAAACAAAGTACATTGATGCAACTGTAATTATAGGCAAGGATTATACAGAGTTAAAACCGTTCACTGATAAAACTAAAATTAATTAATGGAATCTAAAGAGTTAGTTTACTTCATCGCAGATTTAATACTTAAGAAAAAAGGTACAGATATAAAAATAATCAATCTCGAGGGTAAGACCTCTGTAACCGACTATTTTATAATTTGTTCTGCTTCCTCTACATTGCAGGTAAAAGCTATTGCAGACAATATTCTTAAGGAAACAAAGAAGGCGGGAGAAACTGCGTGGCGTGATGAAGGTTATACCGGACTGACCTGGATATTGATTGATTATGTTGATGTTGTTGTACACATTTTTATGGATGAAACAAGGAGGTTCTACAATCTTGAAGGTCTTTGGGGAGATGCAGAAATCATTGATGTTCCTGATGACTTTCTGTTCGAAAAGAAAACAGTAAAAAAGAGAGTAACAAAAACAACAAAGACTGCAATAAAACCTAAATTAATCAAAACTGCAAAGAAAAGCGGAAAGTAGTTGTTTATGTCTAAACCGAGAATTGTATTAACTTGTGGTGACCCAAATGGTATTGGTCCTGAAATTGCACTGAAGATAATGAATAACAGTTCTCTAAACGCTCAGTATGAAATAAAAATTATCATACCCGAATCTGTCATTCAGCATTATTCCGATACACTAAAAATCAAAATTCCTTCAAAGGAGAGTATTATTAATATACCCGACCTGAATATCAGAGTTAAAGAGGGGAAAATTGATAAAAAAGCAGGGCGCATCTCAGGAGATGCTGTTCATATTGGAACTGAACTCTGCCTTAGAAATACTTACGATGCATTAGTCACACTTCCGATTTCTAAAAAATCTTTTAACCTCGGAGGCTTTGAATTTCCCGGACATACGGAATACCTGAAAGCAATAACAGGCAGCACGAGTACAATTATGATTATGTATTCTGAATCCTTAATCATTACTCCTGTTACAATTCATATACCTTTAAAACGCGTTACTCAAGAACTTGAAAAATCAGTGTTAAGGAAAAATCTTAACCTTCTTCATTACACATTAGTTAATTATTTCAGAATTCCCGCTCCGAGTATCGCCGTTCTGTCTTTAAATCCTCATTGCGGAGACGGAGGACTGTTGGGCTACGAGGAAAAGACTAAACTCGAGCCGGTTATTAAAGACATGTCAAAAAAAGGACTTAAAATATACGGACCTTTCCCGGCTGACGGCTTTTTCGGTTCGGGAGCTTATAAGAAATATGATGCAATTGCAGGAACTTATCACGACCAGGCATTAATTCCCTTTAAACTTCTTTCTAATGGAGATGGAGTTAACCTGACTGCTGGATTACCGATTATAAGAACATCACCGACTCATGGAACGGCATTTGATATCGCGGGGAAGAATATAGCTAACACCGAAAGCACAATTTCTGCCATTAAACTCGCTGCAAAATTATCTGTAAAATGATCATTACTTTTAATAATGTTAGTTTTTCGTACGCCGCAAAAGAGATTTTCAACTCTGCCTCTCTTGTTATAAACAAAGGAGAGTTCGTTTTTCTCGTTGGTGAAAGCGGAATAGGAAAAACTACTTTGCTGAAGTTAATTTATTTTGATGTAAAACCCAAAAGCGGTGATGTGAATTTTGATGATTACAGCTCTGTTAATATCGACAGAAGTGAAATACCTTTCTTAAGAAGAAAAATTGGTATAGTCTTTCAGGATTTTAAACTCCTAAATGACAGAAATATATTTGAAAATATCGCAATTCCTCTTTATATAGCTGGCGTAAAAAATGAACAGATAAAGAAGAAGGTTTTTGATATTGCCGCAAAGCTCGGACTGATGGAATTTGTGAATGAGATGCCTTATGACCTTTCAGGAGGGGAGCAGCAGCGGGTTGCAATAGCACGAGCTATGATAACAGAACCTGTTCTGCTTCTCGCTGATGAGCCGACAGGGAACCTTGACCCTTTTGTTGCACTCGATATTGTTAAGCTTCTGAACGATATAAATAAAACAGGAACTACGGTCATCATGGCAACTCACAATTTCGATATTGTCAAGAAATTTAGCGATAAGAGGATTATTCAGATTAAGAATAAACAGTTGTTCGATGTAAGGTTAAAAACTTAGAAGTTTTTTACTGCCTGTTAACCAGAAATTCAATTATTTTTTCCCAGTCATTTTCTAAGTTATATTCGACTCTGTCTTCGGGCTTTATAGTAAATGCTTTTTCAATCATTTCAATCGCTTTATCCATATCCTCAAGCAGGAAATAAAGCTTTGCCTTTTCATAATATACTTCAGTCCAATCAGGTTTTAATTCTATTACCCTGTCGAAAGAACTAAGCGCCTCATCGAATAAATACGTATCAAGCTGAAGACATCCTCTGTCAAATATTGCTTCAAAGTTATTGGGCTCAAGTTCAAGTACTTTTTCGTAGCTTGCATTTGCTTCCTCTAACATGTTCATTGCATACTCTGTGTCTGCTCTTGAATACCATAGCTGTGCATGATGTGAATTTATTTCAAGTCCCTTCTTAAAGAAATCAAGAGCTGTTTCGTACTGATTCATGTTGTAAAAGCATGAACCAAGTCCGAAATAAGAATCAAAGCTTTCTGGATTAAGTTTAATCGCTTTTCTGAAATAGGGGATTGCCTCGGTAAAATTATCAAGTTCGAAATACGAATTCGCAACATTATGATAAGAATACGAATCCTTCGGGTTTAGCTCGCATGATCGCAGGTAGTACTCTATACTTTTCTGAAACATTCCAAGCGAAGCGTATGAATTCCCGCAATTGTAATATGCAGAAGCAAAGTTGTTTCTTATGAAAATTGCAAATTCATAGCATTCTATTGCTTTCATGAATTTGTTCTGCCTGCTTAATACAATGCCGAGATTATACCAGGCATTTGAGTTAAATGGATTCAGTTCAATATGCTTCTCATACGATTCTACAGACGAGTTGAGGTCTTCGAGAAAATCATAACAATACCCCAGCTCATAATATGCATCTGCATGTTCAGGGTTAATCTCGATGCACATCTTGAAACAATCAATTGCCTTCTCAAAATCGTCGCATCTTTCGAAGCTGATTCCTTTGTTGAAATATGCGTCTGAATTCTTAGATTCAATGTTTAATGCAAGATTGTAGCACTTTATTGCAGCATCATAATTTCCTTGTGAGTCAAGAGAAATCCCTTTATTAATATAAACTTCATAATCGTTCGGATTTAATGATATTGCTTTGTCATAAAATTTTAGAGACTGGTCGTACTTGCCCAGCCCGTCTAGTATTAAAGCTTTCTTGTGAAATAAATCAGCAGAAAAAGGAGAATGATTCAGAGCTACATCAACGAGCGTTAATGCTTCTTCGAAATTTCCTTCGTCGCAAAGCTGATTTATTTTCTCTTCGGTTGATTCAGAGTTGTAACCCTGCATATCATCGTACTTGAAATAATCATCAGAATTGTATTCTATGTCATCAAAAAAATTCATTAAGTATTTTATGTTTAAATCAAATTATTAAATCAATTGTGATAAGTCAATAGAAAATATTGTAAGAGAAAAATTTTGGTATATATTAATTTATTGTCTTAAAAGATTTGTCAATGTATAAAGTGAATAAAATTCTCGTGCTGAATGGTATGAAAATTCTCTGGTATCTCTATAGAATACTTATTAATCGGGTTATTAGTAAGCTGTTGTACTGAAACAAGCTTTTTTGTCTTTTTATATCAGCATTTATTCCCGAAATATTGTAATCTTTTCTCCTGTTCTCCCCGTTTTCCTCTTCTGTTTTTTCCTCTTCCTTGTTTTCTTCCTTAATTTGTTCGGGTTTTTCTTCCTTCAGTTCAATCTCTTGTTTTATCGTTGTGTCACCCGGGGTGACATTAAGAGAATCATCAGCTTTTGTTTCGGGATTTATCTTTAGCGAATCCTGCACTAGAAGAGAATCTTTTATGCCCTTTTGCGGAGCGGTAATAGCCGTATCTTTTACGTCCAGTGATTTATAGTAATCATACCTTGGCTTTACGTTAGTTGCAAATTCCGATGAATTATATTTTGTCAATAAAAGCCCGTAATATTTCATCACGCTGTCTTTGTTGGGATATAAATTTTCATAGACCCAGCCAAGTGTAAAATAGGCTTTTGGAATCAATGGATTGTTTATGTCTTTTTCTACAGAAGAATAAAGTGCTTTTACCAGATTTTCCCTGTCGCCGCTTCCGGATACTATATTATCCATTATTGAAGAAAGTGAATCATCCGAACTTAAGTCCCTTTCTATGACTTTTATCCCTAAATTATTTCTCGATTCATTCGCGAACACTGAAATAGGATATTCCTTTATCACATATTCGAAATATTTTTTTGACTTCTCGTTGTCACCCCTTGACTTATAGATAGTTCCTAAATAAAACGCTGCTTTGCTTTCGAGGTCCGAATTGTCGTACTCATTAATTATCTTGTCGAGATAATATATTGATGAATCCGAAAGGTTCAGGTCGTAATAAAATATTTCAGCAAGCTCAAAATATGCGTTTATTTTATTCGATTCATTCGCTGCCTTAATCGAATCTTCATTAACAATCGGCACAACTATCGAATCTTTTAACTGATTCTCTGTTAGTGTATCTATCGGCTGCTCTTTTGTATTCGGTATCGTATCAAGACCCTCATTCTTCTTTTGTTCTTCAAGGATTTTCTCGAAAGATTTCAGGAGGGAATCCTCCTCCGGTATTGTATCCCTGCACTGCATTCCTCCGCCTTTTGGCTGTTCAAATCCGCTCTTAGGGTCAATCCCCGGTTTTATCAGCTCTTTGTTCTGCTCCTCTTCATACTTTTTCTTGAACAGCTGAAATTCCGGCTCTTCAGCTGGTATTTCTATCTTGGTAGTATCGTGAATTACAGCTTGTATTGTAAAATATCTGTCAAGTGTCAGGGCTTTCTTGCTGCTCTTTTCTGCATAATCGTAGTTGAGTGATGTTTCGTTAGATTTTTTATAGGATACCAGCGCTTTCAAATAGTCTTTCATAATTGTTTCGTAATATACTCCCAGTCTGTAGTAAGATTCTGCCGCAGCTTTGGAGGATGGATATTTAACAATTATGTAGAAGTATTTTTCTTTTGCTTCTTTGTATTTTTTCTGGAAAAAATCCGTGTTTGCAATTTCAAGCTCAACAAGCTGTTTAAAATCAGGATAATCAAGATACTTCCTGTCCATTTTATTTAAAATCTCTAATGACTGATCGTATTTTGAAATCTCATTATATGCCTTTGCTTCATTCAGTTTCGCATAAAACTCAAAATCAAAATCTGAAGTATTCTTAAACGCAAGCTCATACATTTCCGGAGCACTTTTCTTGTCATAGATTGAATAAATTTTCCCAAGAAGAAGCATTCTTTCCGCCCTTGTCTCGCGGTCTTTCGTCAATTCTATAGATTTCTTTAAATCCTCTATGGCAACAGATACGTTCTTTAAACCAATATTATGAACTGCGAGTACTTGCAATGCCTCAGCCTTTACTTCCTGACTTTTAGAATTTTGCAGAAGTGACTTCAGTATTGTTTCCGCATCTGCATTCTTCCTCAACCTTAGCTTTGACATTCCAAGATATAACAGCGCCTCGTCTGAAATGTCGCTCGTAGAAAGCTTTGAAAGAAATTCATTGAATTTTCTTTCCGCCTGTAAGAAGTCATTTGAATAGAAGTAAGAAAGCCCTATTAGCATAACTGCATCGTCGAGATATTTTGTGTTCTTGTTATACTGTATTATCTTCGAGCATCTTTCAATTACTTTTGTAAACTTGTCCTTTGTTGACTGAAGAACTGGAGTCAATATGTTGACCGAGTCCAGTTTCTGATTGTAACTTGCTATTCTTGATGCTTTAAACTCCTTTAAAGCCTCTTCATAATCTTCATTTGCTGTATAGAATTTGTTGAAGTATGTGCTGAATGTTTCAGACCTGTTCCCTAAAAACATGAATGATATAAAATCCTGATAATTATAATCCAGCGATATTTTATAGTCCGGGTCCGGCTCTTCGTCAGTCGTTACTGTTTCCTTCGAAAGTGTTCTGTGAGTAGTATAATCACAGCCGTTCAAATATACTGCCGTTATTAATAAACAAACAAGAAATATACTATTAAAAAATCTTAACATATTCTTAAAATTATCCCGTTTTTATCCCTTAATCAAGCCAAATTTCATTTAAATTGCTTATAAATTATGATCCCCCAATAAAAACATATTTTTATAGAAGAGCGGACGGTTAAATTCTTTGTTAATGTTTGTCTTTATTTTGTTTGTCGAAGATTCGCCGCGGAGAATAGCCATCGGCTACGCCGTGGTCTTTGTGAACCTGCTCTGGAAAGTATTCAAATCTCTTATCAATAATTAAACGCTCTTACTCTTCTTTGTGACATTTGTGTAATTTGTGGGAGAAATCTCTTTACAATAAATATAAGCTCTTAATCATTTATAATCATAATCCAATCAGCTCTTTCAGCGTGCAAAGTTCTTAGCAATAAAAATCGCTCTTCTTTGCGTCCTTTGCATTCTTTGCGCCCCTAGCGGTAAAATTTCTTCCTAATAATCAAAAGCTCTAAATCATGTAAAATCATAATCCAATCAGTTCTTTCAGTGTGCAAAGTTTTTATCAATAAATACACATTCTTCCCTGCGCTCTCCGGGTACTCTGCGGTTAAATTCTCTTATCAATAATCAAAAGTTCTTCTCTTCTCTGTGCCCTCTGCGCTCTCAGTGGTAAAAGCTCTTATCAATAAATTTATATCTGTGCTACTATCTTTTAAAACTGTGTAATAAAAACAAACTTTTATAAAAGAAAAAACTTAATGGTTTTCTTTGCGTCCGACGTCTACCCCGAGACCTCGGGGCTTCCTTTGCGACCCTTGCGGTAAAAATCATCTTTCTTGTTTTAGTATTTGTTCTCTGCGCTCTCTGGGTGTCGAAGATCCGCCGTGGCGGACGGTTAAATTCTTTGTTAATGTTTGTCTTTATTTTGTTTGTCGAAGATTCGCCGCGGAGAATAGCCATTGGCTACGCCGTGGTCTTTGTGAACCTGCTCTGGAAAGTATTCAAATCTCTTATCAATAATTAAACGCTCTTACTCTTCTTTGTGACATTTGTGTAATTTGTGGGAGAAATCTCTTTACAATAAATATAAGCTCTGTGGTGAAAGTTATTCTTTGTTCTCATCTCTGTGGTGAAAGTTTTTCTTTGTTCACAACTCTGTGGTGAAAGTTATTCTTTGTTCGCATCTTTGCTGTTATGCGTTACTTATTCTCCCTCTCTCTTCTCTTCCCATTTGAATTGAAACTCAAAACATATAGGTTTATATTTATAAATGAAAATAAAAAAGATGACCGAAGAAAAACCCATTCTTGATTTGAAAGACGAAAAAGAACAAAACGATAATTCATTAAACGTACCCCGAAATATAAAGGATAATTTCTCGCAGGATACTTTACCCGTTCTGCCGTTGAAAGATATCGTTATTTATCCCTACATGGTCTATCCTATCCTTGCTGGCAGAGATTCATCAATTCGTGCGATTAATAAAGCATCAGAAAAAGATAATAATTTTATATTCCTCGTTACTCAAAAAGACGGCACTATTGAAGAAGCTACTATCGATAACCTCAATAAAACAGGCGTTATTGCAAAAATCCTTCAGGTTGTCCGTATGCCGAATGGTCTCATGAAAATTCTCGTCGATGCCGTAGTTGCCGCTAAAGTTGTTAATTTCTATAAAGAAGATTTTATCTTTGCTGACCTTCAGATTAGAACCGATAATAACGAGTTCGATTCACAAATTGATTTGCTCGCTAAAAGAGCTTCAAGGCTCTTTGAAGAATATGTTAATCTTAACCCTGCTCTTACTAAAGATTCATACACAAGCTACGAAGTCCTTAAAGAGTACGATAAAAAACTGTATTTCATAGCATCGACTCTCTCCGTTAATTTTTCTGAAAAGCAGAAGATTCTCGATACTGAAAACCTTTACGACAGATACTTCAGCCTGATTGCAGTCCTCGTTTCCGAAGTGCAGGCATTGAAGATTGAAAAAGAAATAGAAGCGAAAGTTACTTCTTCGATGCAGAAGAATCAGCGCAAGTTTATCGTTCAGGAACAAATCCGTATCCTGCAGGATGAACTTGGCGAAAATGCTGAACTCGACCCCGACCTGCAGAAGCTGAAAACAGCTATCGATAACGCAGATATGCCCGAGCACGTTAAAAAGAAAGCAAACGAAGAATTTGATAAGCTAAGAAAAACTCCTTCTATGTCGCCCGATTTCAGCGTCTCAAGAAATTATCTTGAGTGGATGACTGCAGTTCCGTGGAATATATTTACCGAAGATAATTTCGACCTCGATAATGCCAAGAAGATTCTTGATGAAGACCATTTCGGTCTCGAAAAACCTAAAGAAAGAATTCTCGAACTTCTTGCAGTCCTTAAACTTCTTAAAGATAAAAATATTAAGAAACCTCCTAAAGGACAGATTCTTTGTTTTGTTGGTCCTCCGGGCGTTGGTAAAACTTCTCTCGGTAAGTCAATTTCTCGTGCTCTTAATAGAAAGTTTGCCCGCCTTTCAATAGGCGGTGTAAAAGATGAAGCTGAAATACGAGGTCACAGAAGAACTTATATCGGCTCTATGCCGGGCAGAATAATTCAAGCTATGAAAAAAGCGGGTACGTCTAACCCTGTTATTCTCATTGATGAAATTGATAAAATGGGAAATGACTTCCGCGGAGACCCCGCATCGGCAATGCTCGAAGTCCTCGACCCCGAGCAGAATAATACATTTAACGACCACTATCTCGATATTGACTACGATTTGTCTAACGTCCTTTTTATAACTACTGCGAACGTTCAGTATAATATTCCTCTCGCCCTTCAGGACAGGATGGAAATAATCGAGATGAGGTCTTACCTCGACTTTGAAAAAATAGCTATCGCTCAGAACCATATCCTCCCTAAAGAGTTGATTGAACACGGCATGGATAAAGATGAAATAAAATTTCCTGATAACGTAATCCTGAAAGTTATACGCGAATACACCCGCGAAGCAGGTGTCCGTAATCTCGAAAGAGAACTTAGCTCTATTATCAGAAAGTCAGCAAAGGATAAACTCCTTAGCGGAAACGGGAAAATTAAAAAGAACGTGAAGGTTACTCCTCAGCTCGTCGAGAAGTATCTCGGCGTGCCGAAGTTTGAAGATATTGACGCAAAGAAAGACGAAAAGACAAAAGTCGGCTCTGTATATGGACTCGCTTGGACTTCTATGGGCGGCGATATTCTGACGGTTGATGTCACCGTTATGAAAGGCAAGGAAAAGATTACACTTACTGGAAAACTCGGCGATGTCATGAAAGAATCTGCTATTGCAGGTTTGTCCTACATTAAGTCAAATGCCGAAAAATTTAACATTCCCTCAGATTTCTTCGTTGAAAAAGAAATTCATATTCATGTTCCTGAAGGTGCTATCCCAAAGGATGGTCCTTCCGCAGGTATTACAATGATTATGGGTATGCTCTCAGCTATTACTGGAAGTCCCGCAAGAACTGACACTGCTATGACCGGCGAAATAACACTGAGAGGTAACGTTCTGCCTATTGGCGGTCTCAACGAAAAACTTCTTGCAGCAGTAAGAAGCGGCATTAAAAAAGTCTTGATTCCAAAAGATAATGTTAAAAACTTAATAGAAATTCCAAAAGATATTACATCCAAACTTGAGATAATTCCTGTCTCAAAAGTTGAGGATGCAATTGAGCATTTATTTAATAAAAAGAACCTTACTATTACGAAAAGTAAAAATAATGTCCGAACCAAAGTTTAAAGTTTCCGCATTAACGTTCAGACCTCAGAAGTTTTCCGACGTGGTCTCGCAGGAGTTTGTTACCAAAACTCTTATAAACGCAATTAAGTCAAAGAAGATTGCACATTCGTATCTCTTCAGCGGTCCGAGGGGTGTCGGCAAAACTACTATAGCCAGAATTTTTGCTAAAGCTATAAACTGTAAGAATGCTAAAGACGGCGAGCCGTGTAATGAATGCGAAAACTGCATAGAAATTACAAAAGGCGTGCACCCCGACGTGTTCGAACTTGACGCTGCTTCTAATCGCGGCATAGACGACGTGCGCTCAATTCAGGATGCCGCAAAATATTTTCCTATTAAAGCCGATTATAAATTCTATATCGTCGATGAAGTTCACATGTTAACCATTCAGGCGTTCAATGCTTTGCTGAAGATTCTTGAAGAACCGCCCGAGTACCTTATCTTCATCCTTGCAACAACTAATCCCGAAAGAATTCCGCCGACTATAGTCAGCCGTTGCCAGAGGTTTGGTCTGCACAGGCTTAAGATTACTGAGATAATGGAACAGCTTGAGTTTGTAGCAAAAGAACAGAATGTTAAGATTGACAGGGAATCTCTTTTTCTCGTCGCTAAGCTTGGCGATGGCGCTCTGAGAGACTCTCTCGGCGTGTTTGATATGGCAGTCTCTTATTGCGGCAATAAGATTAAGTACGAAGAGCTGAAGGAATTCTTGAACCTTCCCGATAACACGATTTATTTCAACACATCAAAGTTTATTGTCACCTCTGATGTAAAAAGTATTATAGCATATTTCTCTGAACTCGAAGAAAGCGGTCTTGATATTATCACGTACTTGAACGGCATAACAGACCATTACAGAAATCTGCTTATCGTTAAAACAACTGAAAAAGCTGACCTGCTCGATGAATCTGACGATACGAAAAAGAAGTTTCTCGAGGAAGCAAAGAGTTATTCTGTCGACCAGATTCAGAGAATTCTTAAATTACTTTTCGATTCCGAGCAGAGGTTTAAATTCTCGGCTAACCAGAAAGTTCTCATGGAATCCCTTCTCGTTGAACTATGCAGAATTAACAGGGAAGTAGTCGATATATCAGAATTGATTTCAGGGCTTGAAACCCTGAAAAAAAAAAGTTTGAAGTGAGCTATGATTCTTCTTACGAACCCCCTGTGTATGATTTCTCAGCCGAATTTAACCGTGAAAGTGAATTTATGAAATCTTTCAGAGAACTTTTTAAAATTGAAGAATACATTCCAAATAATAATGCGAACTCTTGATATAAATAAGAATTTTCTGGCTATAGAGGAAAAATATTCAAACTACAAGGATTCAAAAGTGGTTATCCTGCCGGTGCCCTATGAAGCCACAACTTCATACGGAAAAGGCGCGGCTAAGGGTCCCGCGGGTATTTACGATGCTTCGCACTACGTTGAGTTTTTCGACGAAGAGCTGAACAGGGAATTCTGCTTTGAAAAAGGTAACGGTATAGCATCTCTTTATCCTGTTAAATTCAACGGTGCTAAAGGTAAAAAAGCTCTCGATATAATTTACAATGAAGTACTAAAGCATATTAAAAATAATAAGTTCGTCGTTACACTTGGCGGTGAACATACTATCTCAACCGCCCCTATTAAAGCACATTTCGATTCTTATAAAGATTTGTCAGTACTTCACTTCGATGCCCATTCTGACCTTCGCGACAGCTATGAAGGTACGAAGTATTCCCATGCAAGCTTCTGCGCCCGTGTTGCTGAGTTTACAAAAGATATTACTCAGGTCGGCATTCGTGCACAGTGCAGGGAAGAGTACGAGTTTATCAAAAAGAACAAGATTAAAACATTTT
The DNA here is from genome assembly GCA_964626015.1 of uncultured Ignavibacteriaceae bacterium. Lineage (GTDB taxonomy): Bacteria > Bacteroidota > Ignavibacteria > Tepidaquicellales > Tepidaquicellaceae > CAIKZJ01. The sequence goes on along the minus strand of CAZVCC010000056.1, from coordinate 4,588 downwards.
ATGCTTATGCGATAAGAAACGGTCTTCATGGAAAGAACTGGCAGGAAAAAGTTATTAAAGGTCTGAAGAAGAATGTATATATTACTTTCGATGTCGATTATTTCGACCCTTCGATTATGTCATCTACTGGTACCTGCGAGCCGCTCGGATTCTACTGGGAAGAGACTATAGCACTCCTTAAAAAGCTCGGCAGGCAGAGAAAAGTCGTTGGCTTCGACGTGGTTGAACTTGCACCGAAAAAAGAAAATCCCTATCCCGATTTTCTTACCGCTAAACTGATTTATAAAATGCTAAACTATTTTCTATGAGCAAAAGCGACCGTGTTGACAACCTGAAGAAGAAAGTAAAAGTTATCACAAAACGTCTTTCAGATAACTATCCCGAAGCAAAGTGCCATCTTGATTTTAAAAACGAATTCGAACTCATTGTGTCAACGGTTCTTGCAGCTCAGTGCACAGACGATAGAGTAAATAAAACTATGGTGCCGCTCTATAAATCAAAGTATAAAAGTGTTAAGGATATTCTAAAAGACGGTCACGATAATTTCAGGGATAACATTAAATCAATTAACTTCTTCAACAATAAAACAAAATCTATTCTCGCTCTTTCGGAAGCCATCGATAAAGAACATAAAGGCAAAGTCCCGGACACAATGGAAGCGCTCACCAAGCTGCCCGGCGTAGGCAGAAAGTCAGCGTCCGTAGTGCTCGGTAATTGTTTCGGAAAGCAGGACGTGATAATAGTTGATACTCATCTCAAAAGAGTCTCAGCTCGTCTTGGACTAATTGAAAATGAAAATCCCGATAAGATTGAAATTGAACTTAAGGAAATAATTCCCGCTGAAGAGCAATTCCATTTTTCTATGAGAATAGGCGAGCATGGCAGAATGGTCTGTCAGGCAAAGAAACCTAAATGCGATGAATGTTTCTTAAGCGATGTTTGTCCTTCATTTAAAAAAGTATAATGATTAAGAAAAGTATAAATAAAAAGCCCGACCTTTCCAAAATCAAAATGATTCTCATGGATATGGACGGCTGTCTTACAAACGGACAAATCATTTATTCCAGCAGCGGAGAAGATATTAAGGTTTTCCACGTACACGATGGCTACGGTCTTACACGCGGGTTGCAGCACGGCTTGAAGTTTGCCGTTATCAGCGGTAAGGAGTCTGCCGTCAACAAAAGAAGAATGGAACGTTTGAAAATTCACCATCTATACGAAGGAATAGACGATAAACTCGTGCCTTTCGAAGAATTGAAAAAGTTGTACGGGTTTAAAAACGATGAGTTTGCTTACATCGGTGATGATGAGTTCGATATTCCTCTTCTCAAAAAGGTCGGCTTCTCATGCTGCCCGAACAGTGCTGTCAATGAAGTCAAAATGCACGTTCATTATGTCTGTAAGAAAAATGGCGGCGAGGGTGCCGTCAGGGAAATGATTGATAAAATTCTGAAAGCAAAAAAACTTATATAAATTTAAATTATATTACTATGGATACAAAGAACAAGAAGTTCAACACAAAGCTTATTCACGCTGGTGCGTACAAAGATACTTTTAAATCTGCGACTGTGCCGATTTACCAGACTTCAACATTTGCTTTTGACTCTGCAGAAGATGGTGCTAAATGTTTCACGGGCGAATCAAAGGGATATATTTATACACGTCTCGGAAACCCGACTATCAATGCTCTCGAAAATTGCGTTGCCGAACTTTGCGGGGGTTTCGGCGCTGTTGCTGTCAGTTCAGGCATGGCTGCCGTTAATACTATATATATGGCTCTCCTCTCTAACGGTGACCACATAGTAAGTACTGCGGCTGTTTACGGACCTGCACGCGTTATTATGGAAGACCATTGGGCAAGGTTTGGTGTCGAATCTACATACATCGATACTACAAATCTTGATAACATCAGGAAAGCTATTAAACCAAACACCAAAATGCTTTATCTTGAATCTCCCGCAAATCCGACAATCGATATTACTGATATTGCCGAAGCTTCAAAGATTGCAAAAGAATATAATATTATTCTTGTTATCGACAACACTTTTGCATCTCCTGTTCTTCAGAAACCTCTTGAACTCGGTGCGGATGTTGAATTCCATTCTGTTACAAAGTATATAAACGGTCATGCTGACGTAGTCGGCGGAATTATCATCGCAAAGAATGAAGAGCTCTACAAGAAACTTCGCCCGATGATGATTTCTCTCGGCTGTAACATGGACCCCCATCAGGCATACCTTGTAATCAGAGGCATAAAGACGCTTGGTATTAGAGTTGAACGTGCACAGGAAAACGCAGAAAAGATTGCTGCGTATCTTGAAAATCATCCGAAGATAGAATGGGTTAGATATCCGGGTCTTAAATCGCATCCGGGTCACGAAATTGCGAAGAAGCAGATGTCAGGTTTCGGTTCGATGATTGCATTCGAACTTAAAGGCGGATACAAAGCAGGCGAGACTCTTATGAATAATGTTCACGTAGCAACTCTCGCTGTTTCTCTCGGCGGTGTTGAAACTCTTATTGAACATCCTGCATCTATGACTCATTCAAAGGTTTCAAAAGAAGGTAAACTGAAAGCAAACATAACAGATGGTCTCGTTCGGTATGCTGTCGGTATCGAAGACGTTGACGATTTAATCGCCGACCTCGAACAGGGCCTCGCAAAATGCTAATTTTTTATCCTGTCATTCCAGTTCGCCGCGGCGAACTGGAATCCAGGAGATGATAAAAGAGTGTAATACATAAACTATATGAATTATTAACTATCAGCTTTTAGAAACTTGTTTATATTTATGACTTATCAACATCAATTTTTTATTGTTCGTGCAATAAACAGAATTAAATCTTACGTTCTTGGCATAGAAAATTTTCTTCTGAGTGTTCTTAGTCTTCTAAGTGCCCTGAAATCTTATTTTTTTCTTAGTGATCTTAGTGAACTTAGTGGTGAATCTCTTGCTCTTATCACGAACCAAAAGTTCCTTTCTTCCTTAATTCAATGCTTCCCTTTAGGTTTGGGATTAGGGCTATCAACTATAAACGAACAACTATCAACTAATTGAGAGCCGACTTACACATACATTCGAACTCCTCCGACGGGAAACTAACCCCGCCCGAGATTCTCGAACTCGCAAATCAGAAAAACCTGAAACTGATTTGCGTCACCGACCACGATAACATCGAAGGCTCCGAAGCTATGCTTGCTCTCAATGGTAAAGACGGTATCGAAATCATTCCGGGTATCGAACTCAGTGCCGATTTCCACGGCAGAGAGATTCATCTGCTCGGCTACTTCCTTGATTTCAGCAACATCGCATTGAAGGAGCATCTGAAACTTATCAAAAATCTTCGCATCAGAAGAATCAATAAAATGATTGATAAACTCAAAGAACTCGGTGTAATAATCAGCTCTCCCGATTTGTTCGAAAAATATTCTTCAAGCTGCTCTATCGGCAGACCCCATCTGGCAAACGAAATACTCGAGCATGGTTACGTTAAAGACTTCCAGACTGCTTTCCATAGATATCTCGGCGATGGTAAACCTGCTTTCGTTAAAAAGGAAAACCTTAACTATGAAATTATAATAGAACTCATTCGCGTCTCGGGAGGCTTGTCGTTTCTCGCACATCCCGGAAGCTACTTCAGGGAAAGCGCCCTCGTTGAATTGCGCAGGGCAGGCATTGACGGAGTTGAGGTTTATCATCCTTCGCATACAGATAATCATAATAAGAAATACTCCAAGTTTGCAAAAGAAAATAATCTGCTTAAAGTCGGCGGCTCTGATTTTCACGGCTATGCGGAATATGATTACGATAACATCGGCAGGTATTTTATCGGTGAAGATGAAGTTAATGCTTTAAAAGAAAAACATAAAAGTTTAAAGAAAGTAAAATCATGAAAACATTAAAAGGTGAAATCAAAGGCAAAGGATTAAAAATTGCAGTAATCTCAAGCCGTTTCAACGAAGAAATTACAGGCAATCTAATCGAAGGTGCCAAAAGACTCTTTCTCGAAAAAGGTGTCAAAGAAAAAGATATCTGCTTGTACCTCGTTCCGGGAGCATTTGAAATTCCTTCCGTCCTCGAAAAAATCCTGAAGAAAAACAGCAAACTGAAGTACGACGGCATTCTCACAGTCGGCTGCGTAATAAAAGGGGAGACCGCACACTTCGAATACATATCGGGTGCAGTCTCAACCGGCATTAATCAAATCTCTTCACGTTACGGCATCCCCGTAAGTTTCTGCGTCCTGACCACTTACAACGACGAACAGGCGGAAGCCCGCTCTCGTTTAGATGTCTGCAACGCCGAAACAAACAAGGGTTTTGAAGCCGCATCAGCCCTCCTCGAAATGATAGACCTCATGAAGAAAATCTAATGTTAAAAATAAAAACCCCAATGCTCTTAGTGTTACTATGTTTAAAAACTGTGTAATAAAAACAAACTTTTATAAAAGAAAAAATCTCAAGTGTTTTCTTTGCGACCTTTCCCTTCGAGTCGTAGATCCGCCGTGGCGGACGGTTAAATTCTTTGTTAATGTTTGTCTTTATTTTGTTTGTCGAAGATTCGCCGCGGAGAATAGCCATCGGCTA
>CAZVCC010000055.1:0-19967 GCA_964626015.1 uncultured Ignavibacteriaceae bacterium | reverse complement strand
CTACTAATAATATATGTGTTTATTTTTGGTGGATGATAGCTTGCGGAAAACAGGACATTAATCACACGCTAATCATACGTTAATATTACGTTTATTTAACGTTCATATTTGCCTTATACTGGTATAAACTTGGCTGAACTTGTTAAGATGCAATAGCTTGGCTTGGCAGCAAATAGTATTGTTATATCTTTAAGAAATGCTTGAAAAAATATAGATATGCTTGAAAATGTTACCCTGCCGTCAAGGACAGGGTAACACATATTCATGGACTTATTTTATGAACGTCATTTTCTTGACCTCGGAATAACCTCCAGAAGTTAGTTTGTAAAAGTAAAGTCCGCTCGAAAGAAACGACGCATTGAAGCTGACAGTGTAATTTCCTGCCTGTTTGTTTTCATTAACAAGCGTTTCTACTTCACTTCCTTTTGAATCATAAACCGTAAGCTTTACTTCTCCCGATTTAGGTAAAGAGAAATTTATCTTAGTACTTGGATTAAAAGGATTTGGAAAGTTCTGTCCAAGCTTGAATACAGAAGGTACTTCCAGCCTGTTTTGTGATATCGATGTCAATGGCTGCAGAGATTTGAATGCATTTATTCTTCCAGCTCCCAGAAGCCCGACATATCCCGGATTAATGTTGTAAATGCTGTCACAGCCCGTCAGCAGCCTTGTTACAACCTGTTCAGGTGTATAACTTGGGAAATTTGAACGTATGAGCGCAACCGTCCCTGATGTAATTGGTGCTGACATTGATGTTCCGTCAAAGTATGCATAATTATTATTATACAATGTACTTAAAATGCTCGATCCCGGTGCGCAGACATCAACTGTCGAATGATAATTTGAGAACCAGGACTTCGTATCCGAAGATGTCGTCGATGCAACTGAAATAACGTTCTGATATGATGCAGGATATCTCGGTGCATTCGAGCCCTCATTTCCGGCAGATGCAACTGTAATAACTCCATTCGCCCATGCATTGTTAATCACAAGTTGTGTGTACGAGCTCGGTGCTGTACCTCCAAAACTGCAGTTCATAACTTTCGCACCATTCTGATAGCAGTATGTAAGCCCTGCGTTTGTGTTGTAAACATAAGAATAGCCGCTTCCAGTATTGTCATTATCAGCACCATGTTTACTTATTAGCAGTTTACATTTAAATCCTATTCCTGCTCCGTGAACACCATTATTTGTCACCTGCGAAGCACACCCTGATACGTGCGACCCGTGCTCACAGTATGACGATACTATATTCGGATCGTTATCTTCTGAAAGTGATAAATAGTTCGGTCCCGCGAAATCCCAACCCCTCCAGTCATCAATATATCCGTTCCCATCATTATCTATCATATCATTTGGAATCTCTGCATAATTATACTTTATGTTTGCCGCAAGGTCGGGATGGTCAAGATCGCTGCCTGAATCCACTATTCCTAAAACTACACTCGTATCGCCTTGCGAAATGTCCCATGCTGTGTAAGCTGCTATCCTCGATAAATGGTACTGACTTGCCGCATTAGGGTCATTCGGTACAAAATCTGCCTCATACACAAAATCAGGTTCTGCCCATTCAATAATATCTTTGTTCTCTTCGAGTATTTTTCTCGCGGCTTCTGTCGGATCTATCCCCCCTGTATAGTAAACAGCAAAAACCTTTGCAAGCTCTTCATCACCTATCATTCGTTTAGCAATTACAGGATTTAAAGGATGACGCTGTTCAAGTTTTGATATTGAAAACTCAGAAAGCACCCTATCCAGTTTCCCAATATTAAAAGCTTTTGCAGAAAACCCACCGACGTCATTCTTAAACTTAATGTTTATAATGCCTTTCATGTATAGCGCCTCGTCATTCCTTTTTATTACAACATCGTTGACCATTTTATATTTTGGTACGTACACGTCATTAAAACCCATCATCGATAAAGAAAACAAAAACAAACCGATTACTAAATATTTTGTACTGTTCATTATTTTGTGTTTAAATAAAAGGGGCACCTTTAAAGATGCCCCTCCATGAAATTTAATGTATTATTTATTAGATAATTTATTTAACAAGCATCATTCTCTTAGTTTCAGAGAATCCATTCGAATTAAGTCTGTAGAAATACATTCCGCTGTTCAGCTTTGAAGCATCAAACGTTACTTCATACACTCCCGCTCCCATTTCTTCACTTATCAGAGTTTCTACTTCCTTGCCGATTGTATTGTAAACCTTCAATGTAACGCTTCCCGATTTTGGTAATGCAAACTTAATCGTCGTTGAAGGATTGAACGGATTTGGATAGTTCTGAGACAAACTGAATTCTGCAGGTACGTTATTATTGATTGGTGTTATTCCTGTCGGTATTGAGTATTTTATGAATCCTCCGATACCGCCTGATGCACCAAGACCAGCGAAACCAACGTTAGCAGAAAGGAACTGAATATGCTGAACCTGACCTATCGTTGCTTCTGTCGGTAACGGTTCTCTAATCCATGATGTTCCAAGGTTGGTTGTTCTGAACATCCTTGTCGTATCACCAGCAACAGTCACCCTTATTGTGTTTGAACCGTCTTTCAATGCATTCATGTTTATTACTGCAACTGTTCCTGCTGTCCAAGGAGCAGTTACTGAAGTAAATGTAACACCGCCGTCAGTTGTTTTTCTTAAATCACCCCCGCTCGAACCAACCATACCGTTCGTAGCATTAACAAACCCAACCGCTTGATAGTAGCATCCAGAAGTACCTCCGGTGCCTGTCACTACTGTATTTCCCCAAGTTCCGAAATAACCTGTCGATGTTCTATAAACTTTGGCAGTTGTTGCACTTGCAACTGTATTTGCTGAACCAATCCAAACATGGGATGAATCTGTCCAGTCCCATGCATTAATTACTCCCCATTCACTCGTAGCTATGGGAGCATTTGGTGCTAATACCCATGTATTTCCACCGTCGGATGTCATTCTGAATTGGTATGGAACTCCCGAACCCGTCGGGTCACCCGAATAAATACCATAGTTAGTGTTGAACATGTGTACACCATTGCTGAAAGAACCCGATACCGTTAAAACACTTGTCCAGTTGAATCCGCCGTTGGTAGTCTTGAATAACGATCCGTTAGTATTTCCAACAAATGCGGTTGTAGTATCAAAAGCAAATATTGCATAACCATTTACTGCAGGTAAACCGCCGTTTCTTAAAAGCCAGTTCACTCCGCCGTTTGTTGATTTGTATACTCTTGCCGCTCCGCCCGAGGCATCGCAAACAACCCATACAGTGTTTGCATTAGGTACTGTAATTGAATTAACCGGCGGATTAGGTGCCGGCAAATAGCTTACAAATGACCATTGAGCAGTCTGAGCAAAAACTGATACTGTTACTAATAATAACAGGATTGTAAAGATCTTTTTCATTTTCTCTCCAATTTATTTTTAAAGTTTTGTTATTTATACTATCAATTAAGATAAAAAGATATTACTAAATATTAAATAGTAAAGCTATTCTAATTTATTATTGATTCTTTGCTGTAATTACCCATCGCCACTTCATAAGCAGCCATATATCCAAGCCTGCTTATATTCTCAAATAACACAGGATTAAGCGTCTCGGGTTTATCACTTTGCAAATGAAGATGGGTATAACTAAAATACGAAACAAAATACAGGCATGGAATACCTTTCTTGTGAAATGGCTCTGAATCAGCTCCCCCGCCATTCCATGTCCTTGGTATCATTGTGTTTGTATTCACTGAATCTATTGAATTGGTTATCTGCCAGAGTATCGGTGCACTTTTTCCGTTTCCAATCTGTATGCTGTCTCCATGTCCTATACAGTCATTATTAAACATAGCCACAGTTTTCTCCAGCGGTACTAAAGGATTATCCGCATAATAGCTCGCTCCATTCAAGCCTGATTCTTCATTTGAAAAAAGAATAAACAATATTGACCTCTTAGGTTTTACACCAGATTCCACAAATGCTCTTGCTATTTCAAGAACCGATGACGAACCCGATGCGTTATCATTTGCCCCCGGGAAGTAAATCTCGCCCGCCTGTCCTCCTGCATGGTCAAGATGAGCGCCTATTACTAAATATTCATTCTTAAGCTTTTCATCACTGCCTTCAAGAAGTCCCGCAACGTTCATAGTCTTTCTCTCTTTAATATATTTTGCATTCACCTCAAGCTTAACTTTCTGGTTCGTATTAAAAGAGGCAGGATTTTTGCTTTCATCTATTTGTGTTTGAAGCTCTTTTAAATTCCTTCCAGAATTTGCAAGTAACTGGTCAACAACTTTAATGTCAGCGTGTATCATCGGAAGATTCTCAAGTTGCTCACCCTCCCCGTCCATTACACTTCCAATAGGCTTTTGCGGATATCTGTCGTTTGGTTTTGACACAAATATAATACCCAGAGCTCCTTTTTCCTGAGCAATTTTCCCCCTGTACCTTAATGATTGATTCCATTTGCTATCTCCGAACTTCCAGTCGGGTGTCTGTTTGAACATTATTGCAATTTTTCCTCGCACATCTACATTCTTATACTCATCAAAATCATTTTCCTTTTCTGAAAACCCGTATCCCATGAAGACCACCTCCGTATTCAAATTCCCCGAACCTGTAAATCCCCTGCATACAAAATCAACACCAAGCTTGTAATCAAACTGAGAACCGTCTTTATCTACCTTAGAAAACGTACAGGGAGCAAGTATTTCATTGTACTCAACATTAAAATTCTGAAAGTACCCGTCATCACCCATCGGCTTTAATCCAAGCTTCTTAAACTCATCCGACATGAATGATGCAGCCTTATAATATCCTTCACTGCCGCCAAGCCTTCCATTTAATTCAGGTGAGGCAAGATATTCAACCGTCTTAATAAGGTTTTCATACTTTATCCTTTCAACACCTGCATATTTTACTTCGGGCTTATCATTAAATCCCAAATAAACAAACGCTGAGAGCAGTATTATCAGTAATAATCTATTCATTTTATATATTTATTCAGAAGTTATCGTTAAAAAATCTTTTTCAAGTCCCTGTTTAGGGCTTTCAACAATTCTACCTATTTCATTGCCGTCTCTGTAAAAAATAAACGTAGGAACGAGTTTTATATCAAGGTCTTTTACTTCATCGGCAATACCCTGCCTTTGCCTGTCAACACATATAAGACGAAGGTTCGATTCGGGAAAGCTAAGCGTATCAAGAATTTTCAGAAAGGGCGGAACAAATTCTTTACTGTCTCCGCACCATGTTCCAAGAACAACGGTAACGTTTAGGTTTGAGAAATCTCTGTTTACTTTATCAAGGGTTCTCTGGTCAAGTTTGTGTATTTCGTAGCTCTTTTTAAACCATTCACCAAACGTGTCCTCGGTCAGCAATGTGCGGGTAATTGTACCTACCAGCATGGGAACGTTCTTTTTCTCGTCAGTTGTTAACTTATAATCCTGTGAAAACAGCATATTGGAAGTTAATAATAAAACTAAAACAATTAAATATTTCATAATCATTTGAATTAAACTTTTATCAAAATATAACGTTTAAAACATTATTACAATTCTGATTGTATTAGTATTTTAAATTAAAAAAGGTACAGAATATCATTTCTGTACCTTTTTAATAAAAATACCTTTAACTATTATCGTATTAAACTCATTTTTCTTACTTCTGTAAAATCGTTTGTTTGTATTCTGTAAAAATAAATTCCTGTCGGATACAGCGTCGCATCAAAAGTAGTAAAGTAATTGCCTGATTCCTGATATTCATTCACAAGTGTTGCAACCTCTTTTCCAAGTAAATCAAAAACTTTTATACTTACGTTTGTACCTTTTACAATCCCGTAGTTTATCTTAGTTACGGGATTGAATGGATTCGGGAAGTTTTGAGAAATATAAAATTTTACAGGGATTTCATTATTAACAATACCGGTCGCAAGCCTTACATAAACCCCTTTATTTGGAGCATAATTCCAACGCCCTGAATGGCCTCTATCAACAGTTGCATACAAAGTGTCTGTTCCAACAATACCGGGTGCCGTATAGCTAAAAGTAATACTTTTGGGACTTGAATACGGAATACCTCCGTTTTGATGGACTAATTCTGTACCCATTACTTTTAGCTGCTGTCCTGCAATGATTGCCAATATCCCTGTTTTTGCAGCAATATCAACACCTAAATCGCCGCTCCCGCCAGAGTTTGTAATTGTTAAAGTAAATGTGTATGTTTGACCTGCAGTAACCGTATCAGGTCCTGTTATCAAACCTGTGATTGCAGCGTTAAATGCGTGACAACTGCCACATCCCGCTGTTGATGGATCCTTTTTTGTCCCGCCTGTAAAACCATTAGAATAAGCAGGTACATCAGTCACAATAAAGAAAAAAGCTGTTATTAAAACAGCCGTAGCTACAAAGATGTTCTTTTTCATTTTTATTATAAATTATAAAATGTGATTTAAATCATAGTGTGTATTTATTACACCATTGAAAGCAAAATTAGTTGATATTAAGTAATTAATAAACACACAAGCAACATTATTTTTAGATTGATTAGAAGAAACTCAGATAGAATATAAAATTGCTTCCCGGTTTGTAATTGTTAAGTCTCCAGCCAAAGTTTAATCTCACCACGTCCAGAACATTAGCAAGAGCAAATCCCGCTTCCATAAATGTACCATCAGTGCTCTTAACGAAGTTATTAAGCAGCATTTTTTGTGCATCGTCTGAAATAAGACTTCGACCTACATTAAAGAATAGTATTAAATCGATAGTATTAAGCAAAGGTATGTTCCTTGGGAAGAATTTTCCGAAGTTGTTCTCAATGTTAAAGTATGCGAGTTGTGTTCCTGCAAATTCATTGTAATCCATTGCGGCAAATGTCATAGCATCATCTACAGATTTAAAAACATCGAAGTATAATAAATCCTGATAAGGGACAGAGCCATTCATAAATTTTAATCCCATCTTATATGTTGGTCGTATCCTTGAGGAAAATTTATTGGAGCCGTATAACTCAATACTATACTTCCTGTTATCGAAAGTGCTTTTTAATAAATCTTTTGAAGCATTTTCATAAGACAATGTTACGTAAGGAAATTCCGTTATTCTGAACCTTGTGAAATCACCGTCTCCCCAGTCAATAGCCCTGTAATTGTTAGGATCAATTCTTAGAATAACGCTGATTGAGCGCCTAATATCATCGTTTATAATGGGCTGCATAGAATAGCTATTTGGTCTTTTGATAATGCTGTAATCGGAATTAACCTTTGCAGAAGTTCTTTCAGCCTGCTGATACCCGAGTCCTAAAGCAATCTGAGGAATAATTCCTTTAATTACATTAGCGTTGAAACCCAAATAATTATAATAAGCATACCTATCTTTCTTTGTGCCAAGCGTGTAAAGTATGTTTAATAAATCATCCATAAGCCCTCTCTTCATGAATGGAGAGAAGAGGTAACTTCCGCCGGAAATATTTAGCCGCAAGCTCCTATCTCGTAAAAGCTGTGTTGAAAAATCAAACTTTACTTTAGCCTTTTTGTCATCAAAACCGTAACCGTAATACAAAGAAGAGTTTACTCTTCCGAAATCTTTTGCATAATTAATCTTTAGTCCGAGCTGATGTCCCGCAACACTGTTAAATTTGTATGTTTCAAGCAGATCGAGATTAAAGCTTTTACCGAAACTTATTCCTGTAAGCCCAAAAGAAACATCAGGTTTTTCATTAATTGATTTTTCTATAACTTTATAAGCTGCTTTTTCGTCAGTTGTATTTTTTATCAATTGGTTTTTATTCCAATATGATGAGTCCTTCTTTGCCTCCTTTTCGACTTTCACTACTACATCATCCCAGATATCCTGAGGAGCTTTCTCGTTAAGCCTGTAATCTGAAATAATTGTAAATACATCTATCTTGACTTTTATAAGCCCTGCAAACCTTCCCTCACCGAAAATTTCAACATCAGTTGGCATCCAGAAATTCTTCTTTTCTTTATCTGTCTCCTGAGAAAATTTTTGCCTGAATTCAAGTTTGTTAATACCTTTTACAACTTCGCTATTTGTTTCAAGGTCGATTTTTATAAGAGCGAAGAGACTGTCAATAACATATATATTCCCGAGGAACTGCGGCAAAAGCGACGACGTGTTAATTACACTTATCTTAAATACCGTTGTAGAGTCTATTGATGTCGTTCCAATTAGTTTATAGTCGTAGTGGTCGAAAGCATCGTCAGCAACCGGTCCGGGAATTTTATTTTCACCAAGGTCGATACTTTCATCATAGAAATTCACTATCAAAGGAATTGCAAATCCTCTTATTATATTTGCAGTTTCACGTTTTGCCGTAACGATTTGCTTTTCTTCATCAGGCTTTCTGAAATATCCGACAGTTTCTGATTCGAGTATACCCAATATATTCATTCCCATTGAATCTTTCTTCAGAGACGTGTCACTATATAGATTCAAATTTGACCTTGCTACAAATTTGGAATAAGCATCATAGCTATATTCGTTTAAATCTCTTTTAAATATTTGCTTATATTTTATTGCTTTACGAATGATTTCATACGCAGGGTCTTCTCCTGCAACTTCAATGACCTCCGTATAAATTTCGGTTGGATTTAGGAATATGTTTCTTTCCGAATTTTCTTCCTGAATAAAAAATGATGAGGTATCAGTAAAATATCCTATGTATGAAGTGACTAAATTGTAAGAACCCTCCTTAACGTTTAGAATAAACTCTCCCCTATTGTCTGCATTAGTTCCGGTGCCGGTTTCAATGACTTTAATTGTTGCAAAACTGAGGGGTTTATTCGTTTTTGCATCGAGTATTTTTCCCGTAATTCTGTAATTTTGTGAATACGCGCATGCTGCAAAGAAAAGAAATAAAATAAGTAATTTGTACTTCATATAACAGAGTCATTAGTTTTTATTAATACGAGTTTTTTGTCTTCGATATTATAATCACCGGAGAAATTATATTCTACGATTTCTACAGATGCTTTATTGTTGCGTTTTGTTAAATTATGTATTTCGTCAGATATATCGCCCCCTTTAATACACAGAAACACACCATTCTGATTTAACAAATCCTTACCCCATTTATACAAGTCGGAAAGAGGAGCAACTGATTTTGAGACTATGTAATCATAGACTCCGAGATGTTTCACGTTTTTCTTCAAATCTTCTGCCCTGCTGCAAACCGTTTCTACATCTCTCAGGTTCAATCTCTTTATAATATCGTCAACTACATTTATCTTCTTATGAATAGAATCGCAAAGTGTAAGGTTAATACCGGGATATAAAATTTTTAGCGGAATTCCGGGGAAGCCACCGCCAGTACCTATATCCAGTATTTTTGCGTCGGGTACAAAATCATATTTAGTTAAGAAGAAAATTGAATTTAATACAATATTTTCAATTGACGTATTTTTTCTTGATACAACGTTCACTTTTGAATTCCATTCGAGTATAATTGTATTGAACAAACAAATATTCTTGTATCTCTGTTCGTCAGCTAATTTATACTCGTCAAGAAATCTCTTCAGTAATATCATTTTACAAATTATATACTATGCTGCAATTTTAAAAGGAAATAGAACCGCAAACAAAAAACCCCGCATAAACGGGGTTTTGTATAAAATATTAATGAATAATTTAAATAAACAGAGGAGCCAAGACAAGCGTGACTGTTGATAAAAGTTTAATAAGCACGTGCAGTGACGGGCCTGCAGTATCCTTGAACGGATCGCCGACTGTATCACCAACGACTCCAGCTTTGTGTTTATCAGAACCTTTACCCATATTGTTCGCAAGGTCTTTTGGTTCGAGTTCTATAAACTTCTTTGCATTGTCCCATGCACCGCCAGCATTATTCAGGAACAGAGCAACGATAACACCGACGATAGTCCCGATAAGCAACATTGCAGCAACAACCTCAGCACCCGTAGCTTTAAATACAATAGGGTCCATTTTGTGGAGCCATTTAAAAATAAGTCCGACTAATACGGGCGTAAGAACTACAAGCAGTCCCGGTTTCACCATTTCTCTAAGAGCTGCTCTTGTTACAAGGTCAACACACTCGCCATAATTTGGTTTTGATGTTCCCTCAAGAATACCCGGGTCGCGCTTAAACTGGTCACGAACATTCTGAATAATTGCCTGAGCTGCTCTTCCAACTGCTTTAATAGCCCAAGCAGAAAAGAGAAATACAAGCATAGCACCCATTATAGCACCTATAAATACAGGCGGCTGTGATACATCAACACCGGGAAAGACATAGTTGTGGCTGTATTCTTTTATTTCAACAATAAAAGCCTGAAAGAGTAAGAACGCTGCAAGTGCTGCCGAACCAACTGCATAACCTTTTGTTAAAGCTTTTGTTGTATTACCGACTGCATCAAGTCTGTCAGTTTTAACTCTGATTTCTTCAGGCTGTTGAGACATTTCGACAATACCACCTGCGTTATCAGTAATTGGTCCGAAAGTATCCATAGCAAGAACATAAGCTGCAGGTCCTAACATACCCATAGTTGCAACTGCTGTTGCGAAGAAACCTCCGTTTTCTAATCCGCTTGATACACCAAGTGCATAAGATGAAATAATGGCTGCTGATATTACGATAGCAGGATAGGCAACGCATTCAAAACCGACAGCGATTCCTGAAATTATGTTTGTTGCAGGACCTGTTTTTGATGCATCTGCAATTGACTTAACAGGACTGTATTTATATTCTGTGTAATATTGAGTTATCCAAAGGAATAATACTGATGTTAAAATACCAATAATACCGCAAATAAGGAAGTGCCACCATGCGTTTGGTGCTAAAGAAGCGACAGTACCAGTACCGAACACCCAGTATGAAGCAACCGCAAAACCAACCATTGCGAGGAAAGAAGTTATATAGTAACCTCTGTTAAGAGCATCCATCGGGTCTTTATCCTCTTTGGTTTTTACTGACATAATACCAATAACAGATGAAATTAATCCGAAAGCACGAGCGATAAGCGGGAATAGAATTACAAGAAGCAATATTTCCGGATTGTTACCAAACATAGCAGAATTACCGTTGTAAAGCATTGCTGCAAGAATCATAGCTCCTATATTTTCGGCAGCTGTAGATTCGAAAAGGTCAGCGCCACGACCGGCACAATCACCAACATTATCACCGACAAGGTCAGCAATAACAGCGGGATTTCGCGGGTCGTCTTCAGGAATACCTGCTTCGACTTTTCCAACGAGGTCAGCACCGACATCAGCGGCTTTTGTATAAATACCACCGCCAAGCTGAGCAAAGAGTGCCACGAAACTTGCTCCGAAACCATAACCTGCAATATAAAGCGGAATCTTACTTGTTTCTAATCCTCCTAAATAAAGAGCAATTGTAAATAAACCAACAACACCTAACAATGATAATGCAACGATAAAGAGACCCGAAACAGCACCTGCTCTTAATGCAGTTTGCAGAGCTCCGTTCATTGAATTCATTGCTTCAGAAGCAGTACGGATATTTGCTCTTATGGAAATCCACATGCCTATATATCCTGACACAACAGAGCTTAATGCTCCGAGAATAAAGGACAAGGAAGCCCACAGTGCGAGCTCGGGTTTCTGGAAAGTGTACAGCAAATAGACAAGCAAGGTAGTGACAAGTGCAAGCCATAGTATTGTTTTATTCTGCCTTCTCAGGAATGCTTCCGCACCCTCCTTTATAGCATTTGAAATTTCCTGCATCTTAGCAGTTCCAGTATCACGCTTCATGACATTCTTGATAAGATATACAGCGAATGCCATAGCAAAGATACTAACGCCAAAAATTAGTAGTAATTCTTGTGACATGGTTTTTCATTTGGTTTATAAATAAAATTGAATCTTCCTTTATATAAGATTATTATTTTACAGTATTTACCCTCATTAAAATTCTGTAAATGTAATTAAATAATATGAATAAAGAAAATATAAAAGTGATTTAAAATGTGAGATTTGTTTTAACGAATCGGGCGGGTTGACAAATTATGAATTTTCAGTGTTTGGGGTTTCGTCACCGGGGTTTGCGTTCGGTGCTTGCTTTGGTTTTTCTTCTTCCAGAAAATTTTTATTGTACATATTCATTACAAACTTGAGAGGCTGTTTAATGTATGCAAACACGCAATCTCTGTAAACGGGTAACATCTTTTTGATATTTTCCAATTCAGTTTCATCAAAATTAGAAAGGACGAAATCCACAAATTCATCCTTCTTCATGACATCGCCTCTGCCAATACCAACGCGCATTCTAGGAAAATCGGCAGTAGTGAGATGATAGATAATACTTGCGACTCCATTGTGTCCCCCGTCGCTTCCACTTTGCCTAATACGGACAGTGCCAAGATTTAGCTGGAAATCATCGTAAATAACGAGTAAATCTTCGGGTTTAATTTCGGGATGGAGTTCGAGAAATTCAGCAACGGCGATACCGCTGTTATTCATGTATGTAGAGGGTTTAAGAAGGAATATATCATCACCTTTATATTTTGTTTGAGCATAATAGAATTCTCCCTTACCCGCTTTGAAGGTTGATTTAAGGTGTTCTGCTATATAATCAATGATTATAAATCCTGCATTGTGTCTTGTTAATTCGTATTTAGTGCCGGGATTTCCTAAGCCGATTATCAGTTTCATACAACTATAAAATTAAAAAACCCTTTAACTTGAAAATAGTTAAAGGGTTATTAAAAACTATAATGAATAAATTATTCTGCTGCTTCTTCTTCTTTCTTTCCTTTAGTAATAACCTCAGGTTCTGCTGTACCTTCTTCAGTAGGTGTTGTTTCTTCGGTTGTTTCTGCTGCGGCAGGCTGAACGACAGAAACGACTGTTGCATTAGCATCGTTTAAAATTTCAACATTATCAATCTTAATATCGCCTACTTTTACTGCATCACCTATAGAAAGGGCATTGATATCAATTTCTATATGCGAAGGAATATTCTGGGGCAGACATTTGACTTCAAGTTTGTGAAGAATGTGCTGTAAAATACCGCCGTCTTTGACTCCCGGAGCGTTACCAGTTAAAGCAACAGGAATTTCAAGGTTAATCATTTCGCCGGCTTTAAGACCGAGCAGGTCAAAGTGAATTAAACGACTGGTTATCGGGTCAAACTGAACATCTTTTAAGATACAGCTGAAAGGTTTAGGTTCGCCTTCAACTTCAAGATTAATAACGTGTGATTCATCCGTAAAAACGACCGGTCTTAAAGATAATTCGGTTGCTTTAATAGCGATGTTTTCTCCACCATTAATATAATATATACCCGGAACATAGCCGTTGTTTCTCATTTGTCTTGAGGTAGACCTTTTAAATCCGCTTCTTTTTTCAGCTTTTAATATAAGTTCTGACATAACAAAAATATCTATAAAATTTTGACAAACATAAATATATCATTTTTAATATTAATTATCAATTGAGAAATCTCACATTCCGAAGAAAACTTAAACTACTGAGGAGGGGTGTAATGGGGAGGTAAAACAAGAATTCAATGGATTTGGGATATAAACCGATTTTTAACAAGAATAAGGCTAATTTCAGGCTGATTTACAAGAAATCGAAGCCTTTTTGAATTAAATTAGAATGGATGTGAACCGAATTTAGACTGGATTTGACTTGGATGCAAATTGGGTTTTGGGATAAAGAAATGTTATTTCAGAAGATTATGGTTCAACACTCTAACGAGAATGTGTAAGAAATTATAAATAGGGAAAAAAATACATAATCTACGAACACTTTATAAACTTACGAAGAATAGATTTAAAAGTAAAGACTGCAAAATAATTTTTTAATAACTTTTCAAGCATTATAAAACTTATCCGGTTGAATGAAAAATAATTAAATTTGAAACTCTTTGCAGAGTATTATTGGTTTTACTTAATATATTGAGGAGAATGATTAATATCTGACTTCTGCTGAACTGTTTTACTTGTATATTTTATAAATTCAAATTGATATATTCAATAATCTTAAATAATTATAATTCTGATAGTGACTTTTAAAAAGAAAAATGCTGCAATAGTAACAGGTGCAAGCCGAGGGATTGGCTATGCAGCGGCGACAGAGCTTGCGAGTCAAGGATATTCTCTGGGTTTGATGTCACTAACAGAAGAGAATATTAAAAAGGCAGCACAGGATATTAGGAGTTTGTTTCCAGAAACAAAAGTTGTAACAGCTGCGTTTGATGTTGCTGACGGAGCAAGTACGGAGAGGTTTATCGAAAGGGTGAATACCGAGCTCGGAGATGTAACAGTACTGGTTAACAATGCCGGTGACTATCCGACCGGAACATCGGCTATGCCTACTGATGAGCTACAGCGATTAATGGACGTGAATTTTCTTTCAGCCACAAGGTTCGTGCAGGGTGTAATTCCTTCAATGAAGAAGAATGGCGGAGGATACATATTTAACATAGCATCTATATGCGGAGTAGAAGCATTTGCGGATGTAGGGGGTTATTGTGCATCAAAGTATGCATTGGTAGGATACAGCTCGTCGCTTGCTCAGGAGCTTTCGTCGAGCGGAATCAAGGTAACGGCACTATGCCCGAGCTGGGTTAATACGGAGAAAGCAAGCAGGGCTTCATTAAAACCAGAGGAAATGATTCAAACGAATGACATAGCGTTAACGATACGTTATTTGCTTAGTCTTGGACCGACAGCATCAATAAGGGAATTAGTAATACACTGTTAATAAAAATCATAAAATAACGAGGGTAACCAAATGGAAGGTTTAACAACAACAAAGGCTCCATTCATCGAGAAAGCACAGCAGGACGGTCAGAGGTTTATACATCAGCCGTACGAGCTATATTCAGAAGAAAACCATGAGGCATGGAAGAATCTATATGCACGAATACAGGACCGCTGGGAAAGATATGCCAATCCAAAATTTTTGGAAGGAGTAGGAAAATTAAACCTTGACCCGAACAGAGTACCGAAAATTGAAGAGATAAATACATTCTTAAAACCACTCACAGGATTTTCCGCAAAACCTGTAAGCGGATACATACCCGCATTTATATTTTTTGATTGTCTAAGAAACAGAGATTTTCCGACAACGATTACAGTAAGAGACATTTCAAAACTTGATTACCTGCCAGAGCCCGACATGTTTCATGACGTAGCGGGGCACGTCCCGATGCACACTGACAGGGCATTTGCGGATACCTTAGTACGTTTTGGAGAGTGCGCATTATCGGCTGCGATGGTGATACAGGAACTAAAAGATAAAGAGCTGCAAGTACAGAGAGCAAAGTCAGTGATTAAAGCAATGGCGCGTTTTTTCTGGTTCACGGTTGAATTTGGATTAATACGTTCGGGAAAAGATTTACGGGTGTATGGAAGCGGCTTATTAAGTTCATACGGAGAAATAACGCATTCGATAGAATCCTCTGAAGTTCAGAGGTACCCGATACAACTTGATTGGGCGGTTAATCAGTATTTTGAAATAGACCATTACCAACCACTGCTTTTTATCGTTGATTCTTTTGACCATTTGTTTTCGCTTGTTGATGAGCTTGAAAAGTGGGTAAAGGACGGTAAAGTAAACAACGTATCCCCCGGAGAGCCTTTTGTAAGCGATATTGATGTTGAAAGTTTCCTTACGGCGAAGCTGTAGGATATCCGGTAATTGACATGTCATCCCTAAGAGACTTTGAGGCTGCATTTATTTGCAGCCGGAATTTACATTGAGTCATTATCAACTTCAATCCCACGCGGCATTTTAAATTGTTTGTTCATAGTTATTAAAAACTGCATGAGATATATTTGTGTATGGACTTAAAAATTTCCGTTCTGATAACGACGTACAACAGCGAAAAGAACATCAAGCGTGCTATGGAGAGCGTTAAATGGTGCGACGAGATAATAGTTGTTGATTCTTACAGCGAGGACAAGACAATTTCAATTGTTGAAGAATACAAACCGAGAATATATTACCGCGTTTATGAGGGTTCTTCGAGACAGCTTGAGTACGGAGTATCACTTGCGACTAATGATTATGTTTTAATTCTTGATTCAGATGAAGAAATTTCAGAAGAGCTGAAAAATGATATAAAGCAAATTTTAAACAGCGGAAGTTTTAACAAAGGCGGTTACAAGATACAAAGAAGAACGTACTTTATTAACAGATGGATTAAATACGGCGGATGGGGAAACGACTTTCAGTACAGACTAATTAACAAATCTTACGTAAAATTCCTTCACAACCATGATGCACACTGGTCGACAGAATCTGATTTTCAGCCTGAACGCATAAATTCATACATCAATCATTTTACATACGATAATATATACGATTACATCGGGAGAATGAACATTTACAGCTCTCTTGACGTGAACACCAAATTCCGGAACACGCCTGACCTAATTGTAAAAAAGAGGAACTTCATACTGAATCCACTTGCCGAATTTATAAAGATGTATTTCTTCGCGAAAGGATATAAAGACGGGGTTCAGGGATTTATACTTGCATCATTTTCAGCAATACATAAATTTGCTGCTTACCTAAAAATGTGGGAATATCAGTATTCGAAAAAAGCCAACACAGAACTACCGCCTGTAACTTATTCAGAGCTCAAGAATAACAGAAAAAACTAATTTGAAATAATCAGTTATTCGAGACAGTTTCTTTAGGAACAGTGCGCAGGAATTCACCATACTGCATAGGTTCTTCGAGTCTGCAAGACCAAACGAGCTGGTCAATACCGTTTCTATCTTTCCAAACCGTAATATCGGGACAGCCATCGCACATGTTTTGTTCGCCGTTTGACATAACGTCAACAGGCTGAATGACCATAACGGATTGCATATAAACCTTTTTGAAAATTCTAAAAGGATTTTTCAGGAGATAGCCCAGATATCTTTTAAATGCTCTTCTAACGCTTTTATTCAAAGCCCATAGTGTAAACATTGTCGTTCTGCCTTTATTGATACTGTTTGCAGAGCCATAAGAAAGATAAGTACCGAAAAGAAAATGATAGCCTGCCATAATGAGCTCCATGAATTTAGGGTCAAGGTATGAAAAGATTTTATCCTTGGTGCCAATTCTTTCTGTCAGAAGCCATTTATAAGAATCCGCTTTATGTGTACCGTTTAAAAAAGCGGCGGGGAAAAATTCAGGGTCGTATTTTCTGATTTCATCCACGACATCAGGAGATAAAATGCTTGTAACTTCTTCTTTATCTGAATGATAATGAACGCCTTCGAGTTCTATTTTCTTCGCACCTGAATAGAAATCGTATCCAAGTCCCGGCGTTGCATACCTGAAAAGAATGAAAACCACTGTATTTACGATGTCAATATTTTTCTGCGCCCACTTTACCATTTCGGGAATGTACTTGAAGTTATCGTCGTAAACCGTTGCATTGAAAGAGCAGGCTATTCCGCCAGCATCGGCGACCATTTTAGCGAAATGATAACGCAGTTCATTCAGTTCAAGCTCTGTTTTACCCGTCCAGTTTTCCCTTTTCTGTTTGCTATCGACATGAAAAGTAAAACCATAGACTCCGGCTTTTTTAAGCTCAGCGAGAAGTTCTTTAGAGAGAGCAATTCCGTTAGTGTTGATTATAGGTTTTATTCCGCGTGATTTAATTTCGGCGACCATATCAGTAATATACGGATACAACAAAGGTTCGCCGCCAGCGATTGAGATACAGTCAGTCTTTCTGAGTTTTTGAATTACGTCGATTTCATGCTTAATCTGCTCGATTGATTTATGAGAGTTGTGAACATTTTTGCGGTAACAGCCGTAGCAAGAAAGATTGCATTTTGAAGTCGGCTCGAGCCATGAAATACCATTATCGGGCAGAGTCCAAGGCATTCTGTACAAATCAACAGGATTGAACAAAGGATTTTTCATTACATTCCCCTTATATAACTTTAGAATGATTGTTTTACCGAATTATTAATTCCGGAGAAAATAATTTTTATTAATTCAAATTTAAATAAAATATAATTTTTCTGCAATAGAAAATATACGTGTATCTACAGAAAATAACCCGCTAATAAATTGAATGCTGACTCAATATTATTACCGAAAATGATAAGTCCCTCTTTATGCCCACCCATTACAAGGATTTTCTTTTCTTTCAAATTTGATTTGTGCCAAAGACGTTTAACTTCCAATACCATTTCAGGAGTACCATAAGGAATGTTTTTGGCGGAGGCCGGCATTTTGTTAAAAAGTTTTTTCCAGAGATGAAGATTATGAATGTGAATAACGCATTTTATATCCGAAGAAAGTTTATAAATTACATCGTGAGTCATTGACTCTGAAGAGGCGGGTTTCATACCTGTACAAGATACAAAATTCTTTTTTGCTGAGACAGTGTGAACGAGAGAAAAATGAAATTTGCGGGCAACTCTAATCCTGCCTGTATCCGAAGCAGAGATAATAAACTCACCTGACGGTTTATGCAAAACACTGATATTGCCATAGCCAATTCCCTCTTTATCAGCACCTATAAGCCCGAGACGATGCAGTTTGTTGCGGTAAGAAATTAATTCATGAATGTTTAAGGAAGAAGGCAGAGGTTTCCTGTTCCATTTAAGTTTAAACTTAATAACACCTTCCTGCTTGTTCATATCAATGTTTGCTGAAAAGTTTTCTTATACTTTTTTCATTCGGTTTGATGACACCTTTTTCGGTAATAATACCAGTAACATATTTTGAGGGAGTGATATCAAAACCAAAATTTCTGGCGTTGACGGAATCAAAAGTAACAAGACCCTTTTTAATATTATTTCCGTCGAAATATTCGGCGTATTTAATCTCGTCAGGGCTTCTTTCTTCAACAGGAATCTCTTTTACACCGTTGCGCATGCTAAGGTCGAACGAAGACAAAGGAACGGCGGCATAAAAAGGAATTTCATTGTCAAAAGCTGCGAGAGCGGTTTTATAGGTACCAATTTTATTGCACACGTCACCAGTAAGTGTTGTTCTATCGGAGCCGACGATGACCATATCGACCATACCTTTCTGCATAACGTAACCGCCGGCATTATCGGTGATAAGCGTGTAATCGATTCCGTTCTGCTCGAGCTCCCATGCGGTGAGGCGTGCCCCCTGATTTCTTGGGCGGGTTTCTTCAACCCAGACATGAATTTTTAGACCTGCTTCTTTTGCGAGATAAACAGGGGCAAGAGCGGTACCATAATCAATAACAGCGAGCCAGCCCGCGTTGCAATGGGTCAGGATATTTACAACACCGTTTCTCTTTTTAGCGTACAGCTTTTTGATTATTTCTCTTCCGTAAGTTCCAATACTTCTGCATGCACGAACATCATCATCGCATATTTTTAATGCTGTATTAAGAGCAGAAGTAATTTTTGACGACAAGGTTTTTTGTATGAGAACTTTATTAAGAGATTTTGTGACAGCCCATTTAAGGTTAACGGCTGTTGGTCTGGCTGAGGATATTAGTTCGCATTTTTCAAGAATGTATTTATCTATATCGACCGGGGTCTTATATTTTTTACCCGCTTCAAGCAAAGAGAGATAAACGCCATAAGCTCCTGCTGCCCCTATTAAAGGGGCTCCCCTTACGGTCATGTTTTTAATTGCATCATAAATATTTTGTGAAGATTTGAGTTCTGCGATTTCAAATTTGAAAGGGAGAAGGTTTTGATTGACAGCGCATACAATCTTTTTGTTTTGTTTGCTAAGCCAGATAGTTCTGTATTTTTTACCGTTAATGAGCATGATGGGTAAAAATAGCAATTTCGAACAATCTAAAACACACAATATTATGGAAAACTTTTACCACCGAGCACGCAGAGGAAAAAATAAACAGAGAAGAGATTTAACATAGAGATTTACCACAGAGCACACGGAGAAAAAAATACACAGAGGGCACGGAGAAAAAATTAATTTTTTGCTAAGAGCAAGAACATTAATAGAAATAGGTGCAGAGAAAGCAGAGGGCACGGCGTAGCCGATGGCTACAAACAAATAAGAGCATCAAAACAGATTTC
>CAZVCC010000054.1:5376-20056 GCA_964626015.1 uncultured Ignavibacteriaceae bacterium | reverse complement strand
ATTATCAGATGCATTCATTCGAGAAAGATTTTGCGGTAAAGTATGACGGTACACCAACGAATAACGTAAGCAAACTTTATTTCAATATAATACTGGATTTTTAAGATACAAACAAAGTAAATTTTTATAAGGGCAGGTAATTAACACCTGCCTTTTCTTTTTGTTCAACTCATTTAACAATTACTTAATCACATCTTAACAATTCCTTAATATAATTTATATTTCCTTAACATTGCATAAGTAGTTTTGTAACAGAATATAAATTAAAACGAATATGAAAAGGGCATTAATTACAATTTTACTAACTCTGAGCGTCTACACTTTCACCGATTTGTCCGCGCAGACGATAAGGGGCAAGGTTACAGATGCAGTTGATTCATCGCCGCTTGTAGGGGCGACCATAAAAATAGAAGGAACAAAACTCGGTGCAGTTGCGGATGTTGACGGGACTTATGAAATAGAGAATGTTTCGGAAGGTGTTTACATCCTTAAGATATCTTACATTGGGTATAATGACAAAGTTATTTCGGGTATTGAGGTTAAAGGAAAAAATGTCATTGACCTTAATATTTCTTTAACCGTTGACGGGCTCACGACCGAAGAAATAGTAATCGAGGCAAACACGACACTTGCGAATGAGCAAGCGATGCTTGTTGAACAGAAGAATTCGGATAAAGTCCAGGACGGCATTTCAGAGCAGCAGATTAAAAGAGCACCTGATGCAGCGGCTTCGGACGTGCTGAAAAGAGTAATAGGTGTTAACATAGTAAACGATAAATATGTATACGTAAGAGGAACATCGGACAGATACAGCCTTACGACGCTTAACGGAGTACAATTGCCGAGTACTGAAACAGAAAAGAAATCTTTTTCATTTGATTTGTTCCCATCCAATCTTCTTGAAAACATAATTGTTTCTAAATCATACACACCAGACCAGCCGGGTAATTATTCGGGCGGACTTGTACAGGTATCAACAAAGGATTTTCCCGACCAGTTTACTTTTAACTACAACCTGGGTGTGGGCTTAACTGACAACACAACTAACCAAAATTTCCTGACATACAACGCAGGGCAGCACAAGTTTCTTTTCTTTAATACAGGATTGGACGACGGCGGAAGACAGCTGCCGTCACAATTTCCCGAAGACAGATTAATCAACACAACATACACGGCAGAGCAGCTATCCGACTATTCAAAGCTATTCAGAAACAACTGGGCACAGAATAACAGACAAGCTCCGTTTAATGCAAACACACAGATTGCCGTCGGAAATAATTTTAATGTCGGCAGCAACCCTCTTGGTTTTTATGCGGCATACTCATACAGAACAGGATTTTTAAATCAGGATGTGAGCAGAGCACAGTATAACAATGACCTTTCAACACTTGAATCATTTGACGGAAGAAACTCTGAATTTGCCGTACTAAACGGAGGTATATTAAATATGAACTATAAAATGGGCGGAAATAATAAAATAGGTTTGAAGACTACATACACGATTAATTCAGAGGACATAACGACGTATTTAGAGGGTTCAAAGCTGCTTACATCCGAAGACAATAAAGACTTCAGACTATATCAGACAAAGTTTTCAGAGAGGCAATTATTTTCATCCATTCTTTCCGGAGAGCACTTTATAGAAGATGCGGGTAAACTAAGCGTGAAATGGAATGCTTCTTACAATGTAGGAAAGAAAAACGAGCCTGACGTTAAAACGATGATGTATGAAAGATTAACAGGAACCGAGGACGTATTTAATGCACGAATGGGTTCAATAGCTGATTCGGACGGCGGCGGAAGACTATTTATGGAATTAAAAGATATTATGCGTAATGCCTCAGTAGATTTTTCAATACCGTTCATAAAAGTAATGCGGCAGCAATCGAAACTCAAATTTGGACTTTACGCGTCGGGCACATCAAGAAATTTTGACGCAAGAAATTTTGCTCCAAAGCTCAGCGGGTTTTACACATACATACCATATCTACCTTTGAACGAAATATTTGCAGAAAATAATATCGGACCTGACAGGATTAACTACGAAGAATTAACAAGAGAATCCGATAAATACACAGCAGGCGAAGAAAATTATGCAGGATATTTAATGGTCGACATACCGATGGATAAACTGAGAGTTATTGGGGGATTACGGTATGAATACAACAGACAACAAGTATCAACTCTTGGCAGAATCAACGAGCCGATAAAAGCAGATTTATTAAACAGAGATATACTTCCATCTTTAAATATAGTTTATTCCCTGACAGAAAGCATGAACATTAGGGGTTCGGCGTCGCAGACAGTCTCAAGGCCGGAGCTTAGAGAAATAGCACCATTCGGGTATGTAGATTACATAACAGGTTTAAAAACATCGGGAAATCCGAATATTCAGAGAAGTTTAGTAAACAACTATGACCTTCGCTATGAATATTACCCTAATGCAGGAGAAATATTCTCAGCAAGCATATTCTACAAGAGTTACAGCTCGCCGATAGAGGAAATTTATTCACCAGGACAGAATAATCCCGAGAAAACGTTTGACAACGCAAGAGGAGGTGCTTACAACTACGGTATAGAGCTGGAAGTAAGGAAGAAACTTGGTTTTATCAGCCGCGTGTTTACGGATTTTACTATTAATGCAAACGTATCTTTGATTAACTCCTCAGTAAATCTTGAGAATTTGCAGACGGTCTCGACAGAGAAGACGCGCAGAATGCAGGGACAATCACCATATACAATCAACCTTGGTTTATTCTACGATAACTATGAACTCGGAACGAGCGTAAACCTTCTTTATAATAAGTTCGGCAGAAGAATCTCTGAGGTTGGAAACAACGGGTTCAACGATATTTATGAAGACGGAAATGACGTTATTGATTTCTCGGTCTCGAAAAAACTTTTAGAAAGATTTGAAATAAGGTTAACCGTAAAGGATTTACTCAATCAGGAAAAATTATACACGCAAGATATATCTGGCTTTGAAAAGATAGTGAGGAAATACGAATCCGGAACAAGGTTTGCTGTAACACTTGGATATAAACTTTAATTATAAAAACATTTAATAATCTAAATACAAAGAAAATGAAAAGAACTCTTATTCTAATTGCTTTATTTGCTGTTTTTATCGGAAATTTAACAGCACAAACAATCGATTCAACAACACTGAACTCTGCCAGTATTACGGGTGTCGTGAATCTAACGAACGACAAAACATACATAATGAAAGGTTTTAATTATGTAAGAAACGGCGGGGTTATTGTAATTCAAAAAGGGTCGTTAATCCTTGGAGACAAACCAACTACAGGTACATTGATAATTGAAAGAGGCGGAAAGATTATTGCAGACGGAACTGCTAATCAGCCGATAATTTTTACGAGCCGTTTGCCTATCGGTTCAAGAGGTCCCGGTGACTGGGGCGGTCTTATTCTTCTCGGAAGGTCAAGAATAAACACATCAACCGGTTTAGATTCTGCACAAATAGAAGGTTTCCCTCCGGGAACCGGTCCGTGGTACGGCGGGCAGCCGGTGGTAGATACCGACAGCTCTGGTGTCTTAAGATATGTAAGGCTCGAGTTTCCGGGCGTAAACCTGACGGGTATTTCAGGCAACGAAATAAACGGATTGACGATGGGCGGCGTTGGAAGCAAGACAGTAATTGAAAATATAATGGTTTCTTACTGCGGCGACGATTCGTTTGAATGGTTCGGCGGTACGGTGAATGCAAAATATCTTGTTTCATACAGAAGTGTTGACGATGATTTTGACGCGGATAACGGATACAGAGGAAATGTACAATACGGGTTAGCGGTAAGAGACACTTCAATCAGTGACGTAAGTGCATCACATATTTTTGAGATAGATAACAACAATAATAACCCAAGCAATTACAACTCGCCGAGAACCAAACCAATTTTCTCTAATATTACGGGTATCGGACCAAGGATAACGAACTCATCAGCAATAAGCCCAAACTTCAAGAGAGCCGCACATTTAAGAAGGAACATGCTTGCATGTGTTTATAACTCTATATTGACAGGATATCCGACAGGAATACTTTTTGACGGCAAGGGAGTACAGCAGGCAGCATTGGGCGATACTGTGCAGATGAGGAACAGTATTTTAGCAGGTTTTACAAAGCTTGGAGATACGACAGCATCAAGCGGTTCAGGATTTAATGACCCTGCAAGCTGGTTAAACACCGGGTCATTTTCAAACAGAGTTTTCACAAACAACACTGACCTGCAGTTAACCGATATGTTCGGATTTTACAGCGCGGGTACACTGGCGAATAATGTAACATACTGGATGCCGCTCGGCGGGTCACCTGCATTGACAGGAGCAAATTTCACAAATCCGAATTTATCAGGTTTTGAAACAACAACGTTTGTAGGCGCGTTTGGGAATGTTAACTGGACAGCGGGCTGGGCAAACTTTAATCCAAAGAACTACACACCGTCACCTGTCGGAATACAGCCGATATCGACGGAGATACCGGCTGTTTTCAGAATGAATCAGAACTACCCAAATCCGTTTAATCCTTCAACGAAGATAAACTTTGCTTTACCGAAGTCGTCGTATGTTTCGCTAAAGGTCTTTGATATAACGGGAAGGGAAGTAGCTTCATTAATAAATGAAAATCTAAACGTAGGTACGTATGAATATGAGTTCAACGCAGCGAAACTGAATTCGGGAATATATTTTTACAGAATTAATGCAGATGGTTTTACGTCAACGAAGAAAATGATTTTAATAAAATGAACATTGCAACAACAGGGAAGTAAGAAGGAGAAATTACTTCCTTTAAGAAAAGAAGGCTAATTACCCTTATTCATATTCTCATAGCCGAAAGCCCGCTGAATAAACACAGCGGGCTTTTTATAGAACGAATGTGGATAAACTATTCAGGGTCGTACATAATTCTAAACTCACCTGTACTTGAAATTATTATGTATGATGAGGGAATATCAGTCCAGCAGCCGGTGTTGTAGAAACTAATATTCTTCGGTTTAATGTAAGATTCCATCGGGTCATGTGTATGGCCGCAGACTACGGTGTTGAACCCTTTGTTAGCAGCATACTCGGACGCTCTTTTCGAAATTTTCAGCGAGAGCCTCAGCCATCCTTTACTTTTTCCTTTAATCCATCTCGCTATAGTTTGCTTCTCTCCGCCTATCTTTTGAATCTTCTCATAAATAAAAGCTGCTATATTACTTATTA
Source organism: uncultured Ignavibacteriaceae bacterium (assembly GCA_964626015.1). Taxonomy (GTDB): domain Bacteria; phylum Bacteroidota; class Ignavibacteria; order Tepidaquicellales; family Tepidaquicellaceae; genus CAIKZJ01. Next base: position 14,836 of record CAZVCC010000054.1, on the reverse strand, counting down.
TCACATTTTCATTTAAGAAACGGTCGAACTGATGACCGTGTATAGCCAGTATTTTTTTGCTGCCAATAGCAAAACTGTATTCCTTGTATACTTTAATACCGAGAAAATGGGATGTAATCTTTGATAGTCCTTCGTCATGGTTTCCTTCTACCCAGACTACTTCAATATTGTTTTTCGGATTGGAAAGTTTTCTGATGTATGACAAAAAGCTCCAGTGCTCTCTTTCAAGCCTGTTAAAATCGAGGTCATCAAAAATATCACCGAGAAGAATTAATCTTTTAAATTTGTATTTTTGAAGAGTCTCTCTGGCTTCAGTCGGTCTGGCAACTTCTGAGCCGAGATGAATATCCGATAGAATTACAGTATCGGTCTCGGTTAAGTTTTGCGATGCAATATTTTGTGTATCGGTTGCGATAAATATTAATCTTAGAATATAAATATAACAATCCGGCTGTATTAAATCGTCAGCCGGATGTTAACATATCATTAAAACTGATTATATACCCAGCTTTGCCCTAATATCAGGCTTTAAGCCGGCTTTTGGCATTACGATTGTGATGGTATTAATACCAAAGTATGTTTCAGAGACGTTAATGAAACCCTTAAACGGTCCCATCGATCCCCATGAATTTTTCACGAAGAAAAATTTCTTTCCTTCTTTGGTCTTTTTAATTCCGGTTAAATGCATTAAATGGTCGTCCTGTGTGGTAAGGTTTTCAAAAAGCTCCTGACGGGATTGCTGTGTATAATCAACCTCAGCATCATCGGGATTAATCGAACCGGATAAGTCGGATTTATCCTTCGGAACCAAAGCCCAGCCTTTATCCTGTTCGAAATATGGGTTCGAAACATCCGCATCCCAACCGACAGTGTAGCCTTCCATTATGGCGTACTCCGTTGCTTCGAGAAGTTCGTTTACAGGAACATTATAAAACAAACCGCCTGAATAATTGTCGGGCACTTCTACGTTGAACGGTTTATAAAACTGATGATGTGTGAACGAAGTAAGCCCGATGTAATCGTCGGGATCAAATTTTAAAACATCTTTTGAATATGATAGAGGCGTGTACGTTTTTCCTTCGTAAGTAAATTCAGACGGGACAGTTCCGAATTTATCGTCGAGCATTTTATTAAAGTTAATCTGCCAGTCGAGTGAGATTGGTGCTTTAGCGATTACGCTGTCGAGAAATTTTTTAAGTTTTGTGTCAAACCCCTGATGGTTTATCGTACTCGATTTAGAATACGGATATACCTCCTCAGGAACCATACCATACTTAGTAATGGCAGGGATTACATCATGAGTAAAAGCCCCCTCGGAGAACCTTGTAAACCCCTGTCGAAGCACGTAGTTTTTTGCTTTATCAAAATAAATGTTTCTAACGATAAACATTTCGGAAAGGTCCGGCGAATTGATTCCTGCTTTAATCATACCGGATTCAAGTATCGAAACTACCGAGAAACACCAGCAAGTACCGCTCATACCCTGATTCTTCACACCCGTTGCGTCGTTAATTTTGACATCGATTAAATCCTGAGCGTGCAGTGTGCTAAATACGAAGAAAAGAGACAAGACGGCAAAGAATATTCTGAAATTTTTCATACTGTAATAAATAAATTTATTCAAATTAACTTATTAATACGAGATTTTAAAGACATGTTATACTTGTAAAACTTAAAAGAGTGAATGGATAAAAACATAACCGCCCGTTAATAGCCCGGGCGGTTATTAATAAACATGATCCGTTAATTATTTGATAACCATCATCTTTTTTGCTGCCGAGAAGCTGCCTGAAACAAGTTTATAAAAATACACACCCGTTGATATTGAAGACGCATTGAAATCTACCGTATAACTGCCTTTCGACATTTCGCGGTTAAGAATTGTTGATACTTCCCTGCCCGTTATATCATACAATCTTATTGATACCATTCCGTTCTTGGGAATTGCGAATTCAATCTTTGTTTCAGGATTAAACGGGTTAGGATAATTCTGACCGAGTGAATATTCTTCGGGAACAACATTTTCATTGTTCGAAATACGTGTAACCGCTGCATATCTGTCGTAGTAAACTTTTCTGTTTGCTCCGTCCTGTCCTACCCATACAACACCCACGTCATTTCCGGGATTGTAATACTCAACCAGTGTCGGTATGTAACCTCTATCTGACCACATGGGTGGTTTTTGAGAAAAAGCAAACGGAACAGAGAAAGATTCGGGTGTATTAAATAGAGCGTAAGTGTAAAACAGTTTATCCGTCTGCGATGTTGCGGGTCCTCCTTGCAGCGAATCAGAGTAATAAACTAAATCCACACCTGAATTATAATGTTTTGCGTCGAACCAGTATTCATCCCTTGAGGGAAGTGCACCAATTGTAAATGGTGTTCCGAAAGTAACACCGTTATCATTACTAACGATACAGTTCAAATCAATATCTCCTGTCAATCCCGTTGTGTAAAAAATCCATGCTTTATCATAGTTTAAAACACCCTGAAATTGTGATTTTGGCACCCCTGCTGGAATCGGTGTTGAGAAAGACCCTGCAATGGAAAGAGTTGTAGCCCCTGATTCTCTGTATCGAACGCTTCTGATAGCTGATGAAACAGTGTCAGGAGCAATTGTAACCCCGTAATAATTTATCATAATAGTATCGCCCGTGCCTGACATACAAAGTCTTGGGTGTGCACCCGTTGAACTGAGATAATTCGAATAGGACCATGTTTGACCTCCGGTTCCGGAACCATACAACCTAATCTGATTATTGCCTATAAGGTCAACGATTAGATAAAGACTAAGTGTCGATGAAATGACTGCATCAAAATCTCTTACATTTGTGTAAGCCGTGAACTGATAAAGGTTATTGTTAAGAATATTCCATGTGTAAATCGAAGAACCATAATCAAAGAAACAATAGAGCGAATCATTTCTTCCAACCAGTTTTGTCTTGGGTACGATTGCGGCTGGCGTTATCGAACCGGTAATTGACCAGTTAGCACCGTCGTTAGTTGACCGTAGAACAACGACACATCTTCCCGCAAGAATGTTCGTATCAGGAATAGCAACGTAAATGGCATTATTGCTGCTTCTATAAATTCCCGAATGTCTTCCGAAAGGCTCCGTTGAAGAAACGAGAAGATCCGTGCCCCAATCAGAATTGCTGCTAACGTACGGCAGCGGGGGGTCATAGATTTCTGCCACTGGTGTTTGAGCCGGTAACAAAGAGGCAGTAATAAAGATTAAAAAAAGCAAGAACAAGTTTTTCATGTTATACTCCTTTTTAAGTTAAGATTTCCAAAACTTAATTATCTGTTATGTAAAAATCAACTTATATATTTAGAAGAAAAACTTCAAAAAAAGCATTGTCAAATAACGTAATTATATAGTAAATATATACCCCCGAATATAACCAGAACCCCCGCTGCACTCTTTATTATACCAACTGCTCTCGAGTTTTCGTTCCAGTTTAAAAAGTTCTGAACTTTAACGAATGAAACACCTGCGGCAATTATCAAAATACAATGACCGGTAGCGAAACTTACAATAAGTAATAATCCATGCATTAGATTAGTAGATGATATCTTAAACACAATCACTATAACAGGTGCCATGAAAGCAAAGGTGCACGGACCAAGCCCCAAACCGAAAAGGAGTCCAAGAATAAATGATGAGAGATAACCTTTCGAATTTGGTGATTTGATATTCATTCCCGGAATCGGAATTTTTAACACATCCATTAAGTACAAACCTATGAGAATAAAAACAACTGATACGAGAATATTTCCGATTTTCCCAATGTCTCCAAGAATTTGTCCTGTTAAGGCAGTTATAATTCCTATCAGGAGAATAGTAACAAGAATGCCCATTGTAAAAGCAAATGAGATAAAGAAAGTTCTGCGTATGCTGGTTTCATTCATGGAAGTAAGATATCCGACTACAAGCGGGATACTGGATAAATGGCAGGGACTAAGAACAATACTCAACAGTCCCCAGACAAATGCAGCAGAAAGGGAAAACCAGAATCCGTAAGTTAAAGCGTCAGTAAAGTATTCGAATATAATGTCTATCATTATTGCGGTATGTTTACATTTTGTGACTGAAGAAACTTGTCAATATCTTCTTCAGGGAAAAAGCCTTCGTGCCGCATGATTTCTTTGCCGCCGGCATCCAGAAATACCTGAGTTGGGATTAATTGTATTCCGTATTTCTTAGCAGGAGCGTCATCTTTCCATACGTCATGGAATGTAACCTTTACCTGTTCTTTGTATTTCTCCTCAATTGATTTCATGATTGGCTGCATCTTCTTGCAGGGAACGCAATTTACGGAGCCAAGCTCTACAAATTCAATTTTATGTTTAACGGAATCTTTACCCACGACACCGCTTGTTTCGTGTGTGTTTTCTGTACTGCTTTTCTTGCAGGAAATAATGGTGAAAACAATCAATAATAAGACTACAATCTGTTTTTTCATAAGGGGGAATTTATTTTTAAGAATTATTATAAATATATTTAAGTATATCTTTTTCCGAAGGAACATTTATGGAACATACGAGTTTCTCATTAATTACTAATCCGGGTGTCATCATTATACCGAATTTTGCGTATTCTTTTATATCGTCTGATTTTATCACCTCTGCCTGAATATTATTTTCTTTTACTACCACTGTTACTCTCTTAAAGAGCTTGTTACATCTACTACAGCCGCTGCCCAGAATTTTTATGGTCATTTTAAGAATGCTTGAATTTCACTGTCAGCGTATTTGAAAAAGTTAAACTTATTATCGCTGTATGACCAGATACTATCGAGACTCTTAAATTTTTCGACCTGTCCTTTATTATACTTTGTTATTACAACAGAGCCAAACTTAAGATTAAAGTCTTTTCTGAAATGTTCGTTTTCAGGTTCTTCAATGTTTAGTGATTCATACTTCATCGGAAGGGGGGTAGAATATTTTGTGGTAACAAGCTCCTTTGTGAAGTTCTCTATATTAATGCAGCTTTCGCATCTTGCAGACGGATGGAAATAATAAACTTTGTAAGTAATATCATTAGTGCCGATTATCTTTTCTTTCTGACAAGACGCAAAAATAAAACTTAACAGAAATATTATAACGAGTTTTTTCATTTGAATTTACTGTTTACATTAAGAACATAAGTCAGGCGGTTTAATATCGCCTTTTTCAGCTTTGGGAAAATATTTTCTCTGCAGCCAAAGTGAAACATTTACCAGAGCTATCAGTACCGGTACTTCAACGAGCGGTCCTATAACTGCTGCAAAAGCCTCACCGGAATTAATCGTAAAGACAGCCACTGCAACCGCTATAGCAAGCTCGAAGTTATTGCTGGCAGCGGTGAATGACAACGTCGCGGTCTTTGAATAATCCGCACCAACCTTCTTCCCCATTAAGAATGATACGAAGAACATTAAAACAAAGTAAATAATTAATGGAATAGCAATCCGCAAGACATCAAAGGGAATTTTTATAATAGTTTCTCCTTTGAAGGAAAACATGACAAATATTGTGAAGAGCAGTGCTATAAGTGTTACAGGGCTTATCTTTGGTATGAATTTATTGTGATACCAATCTTTTCCCTTTAGTTTAACGAGAATTAATCTTGTAAGCATACCTGCAATAAACGGTATGCCAAGGTATATAAAGACGCTTTCAGCAATCTGGCCGATAGTAACATTAACCGTGAACGAAGTCAATCCGAACAGTCCCGGCAGAATCGTCAGAAATATATAAGCATATACGGAAAAGAAAAGAACCTGAAAGACGGAATTAAATGCCACGAGACCTGCTGCGTATTCTGTGTCTCCTTTTGCGAGTTCGTTCCACACTATAACCATAGCAATGCACCGAGCAAGTCCTATCAGAATCAGCCCTCCCATATATTCGGGATAATCCTGCAGGAATATTATTGCAAGAAAGAACATAAGCAGAGGACCGATTATCCAGTTTTGAACGAGAGACAGAGCAAGCACTTTGAAATTCCGGAACACTTTACCAAGGTCTTCATATCTTACTTTTGCAAGGGGCGGATACATCATCAGGATAAGTCCGATTGCAATCGGGATGTTAGTAGTACCGGACTGAAAGTTATTCCAGAACTCAACAATGTTTGGGAACAAGAATCCTGTCAATACAGCAATAAGCATAGCTGCAAATATCCACAGAGTTAAATACCTGTCTAAGAATGAAAGTTTCTTTGTAAGTTTTTCCACTTAATATATTATGTTAAAAATAAAACCAACAAGCATAATACCTGTACCAACAATACCGAAGAAAATAAAAATCATCTGAATCTTCAGAACCTTTTTAAGTATAATAGCTTCGGGAAGTGATAATGCTATTACTGACATCATAAAAGCAAGAGCGGTACCGAGTGAAGCACCTTTTTCAATCAGAACAGATACTATTGGAATTATCCCTGCTGCATTAGAGTACAAAGGAATGCCTATTAAAACAGAAAGGGGAACCGACCACCAGACATCTTTCCCCATGATGCCTGCCATGAAGTCTTCAGGGACGTATCCATGCGCACCCGCACCAACACCTACACCTATGATTATGTACAACCAGACTTTTCCGACAATATCCTTAACTGCAGTATAACCGCTTTCAATTCTTTCCTGCAACTGAAGTTTTTCTTCTTGTGATTTCTGTTCAGAACTTTTAATCTCATAAACCCATTCTTCGACATATTTTTCAAGTTTGAGTTTGCCGATAATATACCCTGAGACGATTGCAATTAACAAACCCATAGAGACGTATATGACAGCAGTCTGCCAGCCGAATAATCCGAAAAGAAGCACTACAGCTATTTCATTAATCATAGGTGCAGCAATAAGGAATGAAAGTGTGACACCAAGAGGTACGCCGGCTTTAACAAAGCCAATGAATAAGGGTACAGCGGAACATGAACAGAACGGAGTAAAAATACCGAGTATAGAGGCAAGAACATTGCCAAGAAACAATGATTTCTTTTCGAGCAAAGCGCGAGTTTTTTCCGGAGAGAAATACGTTCGTATAATACCCATAACGAATACAATCAGAGTTAGAAGCAATAATACTTTTGGAACTTCGTAAACAAAGAATTCAACTCCTCTTGCATAATCTTCTTTTACTGACGATAACCCCGAAAAATCGTTGAATAAAGCAGAAAGTCTTTCAAGATTAAAGTAGATTAAAAACCATAAGACAATTAATAATGCTGCAAACCAGATATTATTTTTAAAGCTCTTCGTATTTTTATCCAAAATATTGTTGTAATAAAATAAATTTTTCTTCCCGATTAACGGCTTACCCGTCACTAATTCACGGCTCTTGAGTCACGTGTCACTGCTCTTTCATCCACTGAAGAAGTGTACTCTTTGTCGGGAGTTTACCGCTAAGTTTTACAACTCCGTTAATAACAAGACCGGGAGTCTGCATAATACCGTAAGCCATAATTTCCTTTAAATCAGTAACTTTCTTAATATCAGCGGTTATGTTGTTTTCTGCGGCTGTATCAAAACACATTCTTTCGAGCTCTTTGCATCTTGCACAGCCCGTACCGAGCACTTTTATTTCAAGCATAATAATCTTTATAAAGTTTTCAGAAATTCGTTAATCTTTTTCTTTATGCTGTCTCTAATAGAAGCAATCTTAATTAACTTATCGTTTTCGTTTCCAATAAGAGCAGAAGGGTCTTTGAAAGACCAGTTGATTGTCTTCAGTGCCCCAGGGAATATGGGACATCTTTGTCCTGAAGCCTCGTCGCATACGGTTATTACATAGTCATACAATCTTCCTTCTTTAAAGAAAGTGAAGACGTCCTTTGTCAGATTCTTTGATATATCTATGCCGATTTCTGACATTGACTTTACGACTAAAGGATTAAGGGTACCGGGTTCGAGTCCTGCACTTTCGGCATAGAATTTATCGTCGTGGCATGCATTCACAAAAGCTTCTGCCATCTGGCTTCTGGCGCTGTTGTGTATGCAGACGAATAGTATCTTTATCTTTTCCATAATAAAATTATAAAATATTAGCAGCAGCCTGTTTTTGGGTCACAGCAATTTACCGGTTTATCGGCATATACATTTATACTTATAAGGTTAACACCGGACTCTTTAAATTTCTTTAACTCATCAACCGTGATAAACTTCAGGTAGATATCATCAGGGATTTCTATAACTCTTTCCTTTTGAACCTTAATGTTGTCAAATCCTGTCTTTTCAATTAATCCGAGATATTCTTCTTTAATAATAGCGCCGGAAACACAGCCTGCATAGAGTTCTGCACCAGATTTAATGGACGCAGGAAGTTCTCCTGAAGCAACTACATCGGATACAGAAAAATGTCCCCCGGGTTTGAGCACTCTGAATATTTCTTTGAACGCCTTCTCTTTATCGGGGACGAGGTTTAATACGCAGTTGCTGATTATAACGTCCGCCTTACTGGCTGTTACGGGCATGTTTTCAATATCGCCTTTTCTGAACTCAACGTTATTGAAGCCGAGTTTATCAGCGTTTTCACGAGCTTTACTAATCATTTCATCGGTGAAGTCAATTCCAATTACCTTTCCTTTGTCCCCGGCTATTGCTCGTGCGACAAAAGCATCGTTACCCGCACCAGAGCCGAGGTCGATTACGACGTCACCTTCTTTAATAAGAGCAAACTCGGTAGGCAGGCCGCATCCAAGTCCGAGGTCGGCATCGGGATTGTAGCCTTTAAGTTTTGAATAGTCTTCCGAGAAAACTGTATAATCGACACCTGTACAGCTGCCTACACCACAGCATGATGCTTCGTTAACAGTCTTTGACTGATTAGCTATTTCCGCATATTTTTCGCGTACCACTTCTTTAATTTCTTCTGGATTTTTCATGTGACAATATTAAAAATTTAAAAATATCATTTCTATATTAAACGAAATGAATTGGAATTAGTTACAGCATAATATATTCCTGTCAACACCTATAATTTTTTTCCTGTCGTTTTTAATCGTCTCGTCGTCCTCGATTTGCATTTGTATATATAAGAGAGCATTTGATGCAAGGGGGTCCGGCTCGGGATTTATCTTGTAGTTAATCCATTTACCGTCCTTCCAGTCAGCTATAAGCCCAGCTTCACGAAGGATGCTGAGGTGTTTAGAGACTGTTGAGGTTGCAAGATTTAGTATTTCGCGAATCTCGCATACGCATAGGGGTTTTCTCTGGAGCATTTTAACAATCCTTATTCTGCTGTTGTCAGAGAGAGCTTTAAAAATTTTTTCCTGTTTCTCAAGCATTGTGAATTAACATTTCGTTAAATATAGAAATGATAATCGTATTGTTCAAGTCCTTAAGCAAAAAATATAATCGTTTAAATACCGGTACATAATTATTTTCTAATTAGTTTTATGTTAATCGAAAATTTTCTATTTTAGTACGATGAACAAATTTACATTCAGATGGCTGATAAGCGCTGTCAACATAAGAAC
>CAZVCC010000054.1:0-5276 GCA_964626015.1 uncultured Ignavibacteriaceae bacterium | reverse complement strand
GTACGATGAACAAATTTACATTCAGATGGCTGATAAGCGCTGTCAACATAAGAACGGACAGTGACAAGGAATATGCAATAAGCAATCTAAAGGAAAACATATATATAAAAGGCGCAAACCTCTGGTATTTAGTGAGTTCTGCGATACTGGCATCAATAGGGCTTGACACGAATTCCCCGGCGGTAATAATTGGTGCGATGCTTATATCTCCGCTTATGTCTCCCATACTTGGGATAGGATTGAGTGTCGGAATTTACGACAAAGAGCTTCTGATTGCATCTTTTAAAGAGTTTGTATTTGCTATTATGCTTAGCCTTTTTATCAGCACATTGTATTTTATACTTTCTCCTCTCGGTTCAGCAACGACAGAATTAGTTGCAAGGACAACCCCAACCCTGCTTGATATAGGCATAGCTTTATTCGGAGGAATGGCGGGTATAGTAGCGGGAACGAGAAAGGGAATGGCAACTTCAATACCGGGTGTTGCGATAGCAACCGCATTAATGCCGCCTATTTGTACTGCGGGGTATGGAATAGCCAGCGGAGATCCTTATTTTTTCGGCGGAGCCTTTTATCTGTTCTTTATAAACGCCGTGTTTATAAGTCTATCGGCAGTGCTTATAATAAGATACTTAAAATTTCCCGTTAAGAAATATCTTGACAGGTCTGTTAAATCAAGAATAAGACGCTTGATTTTATTGTTTGTTTTTATCGTTTCTGTTCCGAGCTCTGTAATTTTTTACGGAATAATTAAAGATGCAAATGAACAAAAGAAAATAAAGACTCTTATTGCACAGAACTTTGATGAAAAGAACCGCAGTGTTCTAAACTGGAAACTTATAAAATCGGATACAACAAAAACTCTCAGAATATTTTACACCGGCGATGTGTACAGAGCAGAAGAAGAAGATACGCTTCAACAAATTCTTAATTCAGACTTTGGTTCAATGGGGCTTCGCCTTCAGCATCTTGACCAGGCGTACAAGATAGAATCAATAGAAAACAGAATAGACACCGATATAGGAGATAAACTGGAGGTATTACTTAAAGATAAAAGTTTACTCGAAGCGAGAGTTAAGCAGCTTGAAACGGGCATTACATTAAACTTAGCGGACTCACTTCAGAGAGAAAAGATGATGCTTGAATTAAGTATGTTTTATCCTTCGATAACCGGGATACAATATTTGCAAGATTCACTATCCTCGCTGACGGTAACATCAACGAAGAAAAGGACAGAACTGCTAAGCATTGCGGATAGAGAAAAACTCGAAAGATACATCAGGTCAAGAACAGGCAGCGACTCGTTAAAAGTGGTATTTAAATAGGTTGTTCTTACTACCGTGAAACAATATAAAGTTTTTCATATTCCGGTATGTATTGCCTGTTTGTATTCTTTTGTTTATATGTTTACAAATTAGCAATACACACAAGCAGGGAAGACGGTTAAAAACCCTGCATGAAAGGGAATTTTATTTAATTGACTTTTGAAAATTAAAGGAAAAATTTTATATGGGTAATTTCTTCAGAGGAATATTGTTGTTATTAATATTTGCTGTTATAGCTCTTCAGTTCTTCAAGCCGGAGACTGTTAATCCTGTTGAAGACAGGACAAAATTAATAACGCTGAAATTGCAGGTTCCGGAGAATGTGCAGAGAAAGCTTGAAACATCTTGTTATGACTGTCATTCTTATCGAACAGACTGGCCGTGGTACAGCAAAATCTCTCCGATAGTTTATCTGATAAAGAATGATGTTGAGGAGGGGCGTGAGCACCTGAACTTTTCGCTGTGGGCGGATTATGATAAACAGGAAATGGTAGACCTTCTCGATGAGATTGAAAAGACGGTGAAAAAGGGTGAAATGCCCCTGACGATGTATACTCTATTGCATCCTTCCGCCAGGTTATCCGACGAGGAGGCAGAATTAATAACAGAATGGGCGCAAAATTCAAAAAGAATTCTTTCGAAATAAAGAACTGTCTTTAACCACAGAGTTCACAGAGCCCACGGCGTAGCTAGAGCTACAAACAAAATAAAGACAAACACTAAAAAAGAATTTAACCGCAGAGTACCCAGAAAGCGCAGAGAAAACATATTATATTGTTGTTTAATAAATATTTTTAGCAAAGGAGACAAAGAAAACTGTTAAGCCTTTTTCTTTTATAAAAGTTTGTTTTTATTACACAGTTTTTAATCATAGTAGCACAGAGGAAAATTATTTTGATTTGTAACGGGGTAACTAATTCAGAAAAGCAGACAACCCTGCTTATAATTACATTTCCGAAATAATTTCAGCGGCTGTAGTAATTTTTGCAAATCCAAACGATAGATTCAGCAAACTTGCAAAGTGCATTTCCTCATTTATGCTTCCCGTTGCATCAGCCGGAAAAAAAACTCTGTAATCCCTGTAATAAGCGTCGCGTGCGGTTGACTCACAGCACATGTTTGTCATTATTCCTGTGATAACAACATCTTCAATCTTTAAAACTCTTAGAACGGTTTCGAGATCGGTATTATAAAAGGAAGAGTACCGATGTTTGTAAACAATCTTCTCGCCTTTCAAGGGGGCGATGGACTTATAAACCTTGCTTTCTTCACTATCTTCGATACACATACCATTCCACCACCATTCCATAATACCGGCGTCTAATTTTTCAGGGTGATGGACATGGCAGGTATAGATTACCGGTCTGGATTTCTCACGAAATATATCTATAAGACTTTTTATGTTCGGCAAGATAACCGGACCTCCGCATGTGAAAGTTGGAGAAGCCGGGTCAAGGAAAAAATTCTGCATATCAATAACAAGCAGTGCAGATTTATCCGAATTAATTTTTAAATCAGATTTATTGTACGGAGAGACTTTCTTCAGCCACTCAGAAGTTTTAGAGTTTAAGGTTTCGGGTGTAATGTAATTGGGCATAATGTTTTTATTATTAAAAGGTGAAAATATATTGACTAAAATATTTAAGCAATGGAGAATTACTTATAAATAAAAATCATTTTAGAAGGAGCATTTTTCTTGTATCGGCATAGTTGAGAGTGCTGCCGTTTATTAATAGTTTGTAAAAGTAAATCCCCGATGACAGTAAGGCAGCGTCGAATGATGATTCATAAGTACCGGGTTTTAGGTGTTCGTTTACGAGCGTTTGGATTTCGCGTCCTTGTACATCATATACCTTAATAGTAATTTTGCTTTCAACTGACAACTGAAAACGGATAACCGTTCCCGCATTGAACGGATTCGGGTAATTCTGATAAAGGTTATACCTATCCGGTATATTTTCCGAAATATTCTTAACCGAAATTACTGACGAAACGGGAATTCTCCAAAGTGATTTACCCGATGTACCGGCGTATACATAATCAGAAAAAACCTTAATACATTTAACGTCGCAGTTAGTACCCCATTGAGGCTGTATTGGTGTAATCAGCACCCAATTAGCACCCTCGTTCGTAGTGACACGTATTTCACCGCCGTTATTCCCATAATATGAAGCAAAAATACTGTTAAGAAATGTATGAACAAAGTAGCTTGCTGAAGAAACGGGATTACTTATCCAGCCCCATGAATTGCCCGAATCAGTAGATTTAAATATTCCCGTCTTAGGTGACCCGTAAAAAACACTTGAGTATATATTGTTGCCTTTCACTGCCAGCGAAAGAGAATATGGAATATTCGTAAATCCATTGTTTATTATTTGCCACGTATCTCCCTGGTCAGTGCTTTTTACGAAACCGTTTCTTTTGGTTGATGCAAAAACTTCCGAGCCAATGTTTGCAAGTGCATATATAGTATCGTTAAAAATAATACCGGAAAGTTTGGTCCAGAAATTCCCGAAGTTTGAAGACCTGTAAATACCGCCGCTTTGAGTACCGGCAAATAGGTTTGCGCCGTTATAGTTTAAAGCAAAAACCACAGAATCATTCAAACCGGTGTTCATCGCCTCCCATACGCCGCTACCATTATTTCTGAAAATGCCTCCGAAAGTTCCTGCGTATATAAAATTCCCTGCATCCGTAAAAGAGTAAACAATCGTATTCCCGAGCATTTCGTTTCTCGGCGACCAGTTTGCACCGAGATTCAAACTCCTGTAAACGCCCCCTCCATGAGTACCCGCGTACATTACATTCCCGGCAGTATGCAAGGCATTAACAGTATGGACGTTTAAACCTGAATTTTTTGGAAACCAAGTACCGCCGTTATCAACAGTTACATACATACCCCCTCCGGCTGAAGCAGCAAACAGATACGTATTATAAACGGCAAATTTATATATCATAAAATCAGTCAGCCCGGTATAAACAGGAACCCATTCATCACCATAGTTAGAAGACCTGTAAACCGCTTTTCCGAACTGGCAAGTGTAAGCATTAGTGCCCTGAGTGGTAACCGAAAAGAAGGGCAGGTTTGTATTAAGACCATTATTAGCCTCACTCCAGGTGCCGCCATTATCGGATGACCTGTATATGCCTTTATCCGTAGCTGCGAGAATAATAAACCCTGCTTTTTTAAGTGAGAAAACCTTTGTATTTGCGGGAATACCCGCGTCATATTTTATCCAGCTTGAACCCGGATGATAAGCAAGGTAAACGCCGTTATTCGTTGCAGCATAAAGTGCTACATCATCCGTAACAATATCATTAACCACAGTGTTTCCGGGAAGGTTAGACTGCGACCAGTTAACGCCGTAGTTCGTTGAGTAAACAATACCCGAATTCGTAATTGTATTTCCGAGTCCGGCATAAATAACTTGATCAATATTGCAAAGAGTATTTATGTTGTATCCGGAATTAAGAAGTGAAAAATTATATCCGTTATCATAAGAAACATAAAAACCGCCGTTGTCAGCAGCCGCGAAAACCATATTCCCAACGACAATAACAGCATTAATTCCGTATTGATATACATTATTCGTTCCTTTAGTCCATGAAGTACCGAAATCCACCGAAAGATAAACCCCTCTTTGTGTACCGGCATAAACGACACCATCCGACCTTACAAAAAGGCTCTTAATAACACCCCCCTCAAGTCCGGCGGGGGTCCAGTTTAGCTGCGTAAAAGCTGAAACCGTCACAAAAAAGACGAGCAAAAACGTAATTAATAACGTATTATATATCTTACAAAGCATTATATATCCCTAATAATAATTCCACATTAAAATTAAGATAATGAATCAACATATTCAAGTTCCTTTAAATCAGCCATTCCCAACTCCCCATTAACCATACGCTCTTTCCGTTTTGTCATAGATTCCCCGTGTCGAACCGCTGCGG
>CAZVCC010000053.1:0-20900 GCA_964626015.1 uncultured Ignavibacteriaceae bacterium | reverse complement strand
AATTGGAGACTTTTTTATATCCTTTTTTATTTACACACTATTTAGAACGCTTACGGAGAAGATAATCACTTTTATTTTAAGCTAATATTTAAAATGCCAAAGGTAAATTTATATTCAACCCCTTCGGGGTTGAACCTTTTATCGCTCCGCCCCCGGCTACGCCGGGGGTTATTCATATTAAACCCCTGCGGGGTTACTGAACTCTGATCACGAATGAGCCGAGGGTTTTTCATATTAAATCCCTGCGAGGGTTTAGAATTATTATGATTTGTATGATATAAGTTCGAGAATCTGAATGCGGATACAGTAAAATGGTCAAGGATTGAACTTGTAACCACATATTTCAGACAGAATATATTGACTATTCCTTTTCCAGTTCTATCTTAATATTCTGAAGTTCTGCTTTATGTTCATCTGAAACTCTGGGATATTCAAGTTTAAGATCCTTCAAAGTATTAACTATTATATCAGCAACTGCAGCACGTGTGAACCATTTTTTATCCGCTGGTATAATATACCATGGTGCATATTCGGTGCTGGTTTTGCTGAACATTTTTTCATAAGCTATGCGGTAATCGTCCCAGTGCTCTCTTTCTTTTACGTCGGAAGCTGAGAATTTCCAGTTTTTATCTTCTTTATTTATTCTCTCGAGAAATCTCTTCTTCTGTTCATTCTTTGAAACGTTCAGGAAAAATTTCAATATGACAATTCCGTTATTGACAAGATATTTTTCTATATTGTTAATATCCTCATAGCGTTTATTCCAAAAGGCATCATTGAAATCCTTCTCCCGCAGGTTCTGATACTTCAGCAGCTCAGGATGGACTTTTACGACAAGAACTTCTTCGTAATATGAGCGGTTAAAAATACCAATTCTTCCCTTTTCCGGAACGCATTTCATGCAGCGCCACATATAATCGTGGTCAAGTTCCTGCTGTGATGGAGCTTTAAAGCTGTAAACCTCACATCCCTGAGGATTTATTCCAGACATGACATGTTTTATGGTGCCGTCTTTTCCGGCGGCATCCATAGCCTGAAATATCAGAAGAAGCCCGTATTTATTGCTTGCATAAAGAATGTCCTGCAAATGAGCCATTTCATTAATATCATCCTGAAGCTTTTGCTGAGCCTCTTCTTTCCCTTTGAATTTACCCGTGAAAGATGTGTCATAACCTTTAAGGTTAATTTCCTTCTTGTGCGGAGCGAGAAACCATTTAACGTCCATAATATTATTTTTTAGAACATTGTATTTATTCTGTATAAAAATTACAATGTAAATCTTTTACATATATTTTTTGTTTTAATACTGATAATATTACAACTTAACAAAGAACCTTTTATGAAAATCGGAATAACATGTTACCCCACATACGGCGGAAGCGGAGTCGTCGCAACCGAGCTCGGAAAAACTCTCGCACTAAAAGGACACGAGATACATTTCATTTCTTATGCAATGCCGTCAAGATTAAGCTCATACATCGGAAACGTATTTTATCATGAGGTAGAGATGTACAGCTACCCGCTGTTTGAATTTCCGCTTTATTCTATAGCACTGACGAGCAAGATGGTTGAGGTGGTTCAATTCAACGACCTTGACCTGATACATGCACACTACGCAATTCCACATGCAACGAGCGCCTACCTTGCGAGAGAAATACTCAAGAGCGAGAAAAAGGACGGTAAGAACATAAAGGTTATAACAACGCTGCACGGAACCGATATAACGCTTGTTGGTCTTGAGCCGAGCTTTCTTTCCACGATGAAGTTCAGCATAGAACAATCCGACGGAGTTACGGCAGTATCGAAATTCCTCAAAGACAAAACCATTTCGAGTTATTCAGTGGAGAAAGAGATTGAAGTAATACCGAATTTCATTGATACAGAAAAATACAAAAGGAAAACCGATAAGGGTTCAGTCTGTTTCAGGGAAAATTTTGCTGGTAAAGATGAGAAGATACTGATTCACGTATCAAACTTCAGACCTGTTAAGAGAGTACCTGATGTAATAAAAATATTTTCGTTAGTCAGAAAGAGCATAAAAGCTAAACTTATACTCGTAGGCGACGGACCCGAAAGGAGCGAATGTGAAAGGCTCTGCAGAGAGCTTGGCATAACAGAGTACGTTAAGTTTATGGGAAAGCAGGATTCGTTACCTGAAATACTTTCAATAGCTGATCTTTTCATAATGCCTTCACAATCTGAAAGTTTCGGGCTATCAGCTCTTGAGGCGATGAGCTGCGAGGTTCCGGTAATATCTTCGAGTGTTGGGGGTTTGCCTGAATTAAATCTTCATGGTAAAACAGGTTATATTGCTGAATTCGGCGATGTTGAAAGAATGGCAAAGTACGCAGTAGAACTACTTTCTAATGATAAGAAGTACAAGCTATTCCAGAAGAATTCGAGAGAGAGAGCGGAATTCTTTAAAGACGATAAAATAATCGGTGAATACGAAAAGTTTTACGAAAAGGTATTAGGAGAGTAATTCGTTAACAGCCGTAATCAGCTCTCCTGAGCTTATGCTCTCGAGTGAATTTTCATCCTTAGATACAATTATTCTGTATTTATCTGATAGGGGTCCGAATTTGATGATATTCCATTGTACATTATGGTACATGGCTGCAACAGGTGTGTTAAAGCATGAAGCCAGATGGATGGCGGATGTATCGGGTGTTACGAGTAAATCACATCTTCTTATCAGTTCGGCAAATTCGAAAATAGTATTAGCTTTGAGGAAGAAAACGTTGCTTCTTTTAACAGAGTTAATCACTGAATTTATGTTATTATAATCCTTTTCCAGGCCTGTCAAAACGATGTTCATATCAGAATTTATTTTCCCTGCAAGCTCAGCCCAGACTTCAGGTTTCAGGTATCTTGTCCTGTCTCCTGCCGACATGTTCAGAAGAATAAACTTACCCTTTACTCCTTCAAGACGACCATCAATAATCATCGAATCTTTTTGGGGAATATCGACATGCGGCATAACAGTGTTATATTCATTGGGTTCGGAAAGATAATTTACGGAAGCGAGGTTAATATCCACCCTGTGTTTTCCTCTCACAAAATTCTGAAGATTGATATCGAAAACTTTATCTTTAATATTGAATCCGATAGACAGTTTTGGTCCGCTTAGTCTCTCAAGAATTTTCGATGTGCTTGAATACTCATCCTTAGGGTCAATCCAGTAATCATACGATTTTTGTCTTAGTGAAAGCAAAAGTTTAGCAGTTGATAGTGCTTTCTTGTCATAAACGTGAGTGCGGTCAACACATACGAGGTTCTTTGCAAGGGTAGAATTATTCGGAGATGCAAGAACAGACAATTCGCTCTCCGGGAAAATTCTTTTAAGACACCCGAGCAGAGGCGTAGTAAGAATCATATCCCCTATTTTACCTATCTGAACAACGAGTATATTTATTTTATCTTTCAAAGTTCAATCAGGATTAAGCTTCATTATATTAGATTTCGGCAAGGGCAGCAAATTGTGTCCGCCGAGCCAGTACGAAGTCAAAATCATAGCCGATGCATACTTTTTCATATCATCAGCAAGAACGGAATTACTGTAATAATAATTCTCTAAATCTTTATTCTTATACCTGTAAAGCGAGTTAGGACCCTCTTTGCGAATAACAAGAAAGAATTCGTCGTTCAGGCAGCCGATTTTATTATCGGAGCAGAAATAAGCATACTTACGCCCTTCGTTTCTAAGGTCAACACCAAGAGTATTATTAACATAAGGCAGATGAAGAAAACCCATAAGAGTCGGGAATAGATCAATCTGCAGTCCCGGTTTATCTTGCTGCTGAGGTTTGATGATACCGGGAGCGTAGAAAATCATCGGAGTATGGTTATAAGAAAGAGACAAATCATAAGTCTGGTCAAAATTCTGTCCGTGGTCGGCAATAAGAACAAATATGGTATTATCAAACCAGTCTGTATTCCGTGCCGCTTTCATAAATTCAGAAACAGACCAGTCAAAGTACTGAAACCTTTTGTCGTATGAATCTTCGGCAGCGGGTTTAAACGGAATCCAATCAGGAATAGTTATTGCTTCATGCGTTGAAACGGTCATAAACGCTGCAAAGAACGGATTTCCCGATTTTGAAAACTCATTGAATTTAATCAAAGAAAAATCGAACATAACATGGTCTGGCACTCCCCACTCGGTCACGTTAAATTCCGGAGGGTAATCATCCTGGCTGAAGACATAATCAAAGTCATTATTTTTCAGAAAACCATTCATATTATCAAAGTTCTTGTTACCAGTGCAGAAAAAAGCGTTAGTATAACCATAATTTTTCAGAACGTTCGAAATCCCTGAATGCTTTTGACCTGCCGTAAGAGGATAAGTCATAGCTTTAAAATCAAGACCAGAAGGCATTGAAAAGAGTGAAGAATAAATACCGTCATAAGTATGCACCCCCGAAGTATAAACATTATCAAACGTGGCAGAGACGTTAGCAAGGCTGTCAATAAAAGGCATAATGTTTTCTTTATAACCGTACCGTTTAAACTTAAAAGCGCTCATGCTTTCAACTATGAATAATACGACGTTACATTTACGAGGCTCAGCAGTAAATACGACATCTCTTGCAACGGGTGAGTCATAATTACTTTTGATGTTCATGTAACTCTGAGTAATTTGAATAAATCCCTCCTGTCTTAGCATTGTTTCATTTTCTGACATCAGGCTCATCACAAAGCTGTAAACGGGATTCAGACCAAGCTGATTAGTAATTGAAAAATCTGAGAAGAAAGTATCAGCAACACTCAGGGGCATGTTTTTAGATTTATAATCCCCTCTCATACCGAGAATGAGTAAAACACCCGCTGCGAGAAAGACAACAGTTTTCTTAAAAAAGGAGCCGGAGTCATTGCGGACATTATAAATTGTTTTTTTAGCTGCATACAGAAACCAGAAGCATAATCCCACTGACAATACGAGAAACAAGAAGACATAAGGATAATAAACGGGAACGGAAAACCGCGCATAAACACTCAGCCAAAGTTCATCACTCCAGTTTAGAATACTTGTGGTCAGCCGTGAATTAAAATAAGCAAAATAAGGAATATCTACGCACAAGAGGGCAGCTGCAGAAACATAAAAAACATTTATAATAATCACGGATGACTTGTATAAAAGCACAGATTTAATATTAAAGAAATAAGCAACTGAAAGCAGAAGAAAAGGAATTAAGAGAATGTAAGAATTAACTGCTGCATCAAAAAGGCTTCCACGATTGAATAAAGCATATATAACAGTATTTAACGGAATATCTTTACTTTGTTCAAAATTAAGGTAAAGCAGAAGCACTCTGAAAGCGAGAAATAGGAACATGCCTGTAACGAAAACAATGAGCAAAAACCAGATATACGAAGGAACTGAAGTAAGTCTAACTTTGCTTTTCGGATGGATATTATTTTCAGACAGACCTTCGGGCATTTAAGGTTTCCTGGTTGGTTTATCGCTCCTGAGATTAAAACCGGGAAGACGAATAGAGACTTCTGCCATTTTTGCTTCGGGAACAAATTTTCCGCGTACATTCTTTTCAACCTTTATCTTTGAAACCTGCTGTTGTGAATTAAAAGTAATGTACATATTTTCACCTTCGACAAGATTGACTCCGTTTGCCTTATCGTTTTCAAAAGCAAAATAAATACTTGAAGAATTTTTGTAAACATCAACGAATTTCAGCGAATCGTTTTCAAATTTAATTCTAATATCTCTGCCCGTAATCTGGTCAAACCTTTCGGCAAAGAAAGAATCCTTATTTGATATAAGCATGAAAGAATATTTACTTCCCGGATACCCCTCGAGTTTTTTTGCATACACCTCTGAGAGTTTTTTGTTTTCCATTAGAGCATAAACCGAATCAGCTGTGAGTTGAAGGTTATCCTGCCATACAACAGGTCTCGGGAAAAGCGAGACTTCGTCTTTATTCTCGTTAAGTGTACGTGCAAAGACAGCAGTATCACTCTTCGCGAGGAAAGTACCCCTAATTACTTCTACGTTTTCTTTTGCAACATAGCGTTCTGGTTTGAGCCTAAAAGTTTCCAGAATATTACTGTAAATAAACAGCGTATCTCTTTCGTTCTCAACCTGCGTAAGCCGTGCATTTCCTTTCACAAAAGAATATTTTCTTGCATCATAGTTCTCGGCATAGGCACCTGTGACGACAAGGTTATTAGAAAGGTTAACAATTTTCACCTTGCCAGAGGCAATGCTTTTATCTTCAAAAGATAAATCAGTCAGAGTATCTGAATATATTATTGATGAGTCAGATTCAATGCTTACATTATTAACGGCAAAAGTTTTACCCTGCCTTTTGAAGAAATCTATACTTTGCGCCTTAATAACCGCTGAATCAGTATTAACGACAACATCCCCTCTCGCGAAAGAATCTTCAGTGTTACGAAGGTATGTTAGTTCATCTGAAGTGATTTTATACTCAGGATTAACGATGATAACATTTCCTTTGAAGATTGCTTTTGCATCATTGAAAAAATAAATCCCGTTATCTGCGCGAAGCGTAGCATTTTTATCTTTAAGGGTAACGCTGCCATCGCAGACAGCTTTCTTTTCATTACCAAGGTAAGTAGCTTTAGAGGTAAAAAGCGAAAGAGTATCCTGATAAATCTTAACATTTCCTTTGAGCTCAATTTTATTGTCATCGATGAATTGAACGGCTTCATTGCAGTAAACGTCAACATTACCCTGCACGAAGTGAACATTACCGATTGCTTCACGGACTGTTTTACCGTCAATTGTTTTACCCGAAAGTTTATCACTCTTTTTAAGTTCAATCTTTTCCTGAGCAGGTGCGATACAAGCGAAAAGGAGAATTAATAAAATTATATTTAAGAAGTATTTCATTACTCGCTAAAGGTTCCTGTTACTTTGAAAATCGTATAGTTCTTAAGGTTCTGGTCCGAGATGAAACCGATACCTTCGACTTCCTCTTTTGGAGTCTTAATCTTTACGTATTCTTCTGTGGAAACTTTTTGGGTCTGATTATCCCAGAAGAGTTTTTGTGTTTTCAGGATACTTCCTTCATTATTAACCACTACCACACTGTCATATATTTCAATATTCTTTGAGGGTTCAAGAATTTTTCCCCTTCTGCTCGTAAGAGTTGATACAATGAGCTTATCCCTGTAAAAATCAACTCTAGCACCGCTGTCTATCACGGTATATCCTTTCTTGTTGAAAGCCATAATATGTCCTGCACGAAGAATAGCTTTAACCTTACCAGAATCCGAAAATGCGACTGATGAATTCCAGCTTTCCTGTTCAGGAATCTCTTCCGAATTCAGTTCTGTTTTTGGGGGAACGAACTTATTTTCGCAGGAGGAGAGCGTTATCCCGAAAAGAAGGATTAATATGTAAGAATAAACAAGACGCATCAAAGTCCGAGTTCAATAAGAGAATGAATATGCAGAATCCCCGAAAGTTTTTTAAATTTATCAATTACGATAAGCTGAGTAATTTTATTCTTCTCCATGATTTCAAGTGCTGTTTTAGCAAGTGTTTCCCGTTGAATGGTTTTAGGTTTTTTGTTCATCAGGTGTCTTGCGAGCACAGACCTTACTTCGACATCATTCTCCAGCAGACGGCGTATATCACCGTCAGTTATAAATCCCTCAATTTTGTTTCTATCCATCACAACTGCACAGCCAAGCCGTTTTGAAGACATCTCATAAATAACATCTTTAAGCTTTGCATCTTTTTTAACGACGGGAATATTCTTATCCATAACCATAATATCCTCGACTTTAAGAAGAAGTTTTCTTCCGAGAACTCCTCCCGGATGCAGGAATGCAAAATCTTCCTTCGTGAAACCGCGCTTTTGCAGGAGTGCAACAGCAAGTGCATCGCCGATAATAAGTGTCACGGTAGAAGAAGAAGTCGGTGCAAGGTTATGCGGACATGCTTCTACTTTAACGGAAGCATCAATTATAATATCAGAGTTTTTAGCAAGAGCAGATTTAAGGTTACCAGTGATTAAAACGATTTTAGTTTTAATATTTTTTAGATAGGGAATAAGATTTTTAATTTCTTCCGATTCACCGCTTTTGGATATAAGGACAACTACATCACCATTTTCAACGATACCAAGGTCGCCGTGTATGCTGTCGGCAGAATGAAGAAAAACCGAATGAGTACCGGTTGAATTGAAAGTAGCAGCCATCTTTTGGGCTATTATACCGCTTTTCCCGACACCAGAAATTACTACTTTCCCCTTACATTTAAAGATTGAATCGATTGCAGAAGAAAAGTTCTTTTGAAACCGTTTCTCTCCAAACCTATTAAGCAGGAGCTGAATTTCTTTCTTTTCTTTAAGGACAACGTCCCGAGCGTTTCTTATATCTTTTTGCATGAAAATTATTTATTCATTAAAAATAAGTTATTTGACGTTAAAAAATAATAGATAAAGAAACTCTTAATGGATAGCGGATTGATATCTGTTGTTAAGAACGCACACTGATATACACAGAAAGAATATGATTCACACTGGAAGAACATCGTACATAACCGGATTTAAACTGAAACTCTGTCACAGCAGACGCAAAGAACACATGCTGGTATAGCAAAACAAAAAGGGAAGGAGCAGTATATAACAATGAAGAAATGAAGAGAATTATTAAATATGAAAATATGTTTTAGCTCTATACCAAAAATCAAAAATAACAAATAATGGTCAAAAAGTTTCAACATCTAATGGTGCTTGTAATTTTATTAAGCACTTTTATGACTCTTAATGCTCAGAGCGTATCATACTGGCAGGACATCCCAAGACAGAATATACAGACACAGGGGGAAAGGGTTATTATTCCTCAAGAATACAGAACTTTAATCCTGAACATACCGGAAATAAAGACTGTGCTTAATTCAGCGCCGCAGGAGAAAAATGTATTTGCAAGCAACTCGAACACAATACTTTATCTTCCGCTGCCGGACGGAGGTTTTGGCAGGTTCAGAATTACTGACTCACCTGTTATGGAAGAGGCACTCGCCATAAAGTATCAAGAAATTAAGACATACACAGCGCAAGGTGTAGACGACCCGTATGCATCAGCAAAGATTGACATAACTCCATCGGGTTTTCATGCAATGATACTTACGGCAGGAAGTACAATATTCATTGACCCTTATGCAAAAGGTGACATATATAATTACATAAGTTATTACAAAAGTAATCTAATACCGAGAAACGATTTTCACTGTGATGTAGTGAGCAAAGAAGATGATGCAAAACACGAGCACGGAAAGACAAGGGTAATGCTTGAAGGACAGCTAAGAACATACAGGACTGCAATAGCAACGACTGGTGAATACACAACGTTTCACGGAGGCACGGTAGCTGCGGGACTTGCGGCAGTAGTTACAGCGCTCAACAGAGTCAACGGTGTTTATGAAAAAGAAGCGTCAATAAGAATGGTGCTTATTGCAAACAATGATTTACTTATATATACGAATGCATCAACCGATCCATATTCAAACACGAACGGAAACGCAATGCTTAGCCAGAACATAACCACATGCAACAACATAATAGGTTCGGCAAATTACGACATTGGACACGTATTCAGCACTGGCGGAGGCGGGGTTGCATACCTTGGCAGTGTTTGCGGAAGCCAGAAAGCAGGCGGAGTAACGGGGCTTCCATCGCCAACGGGAGATCCATTTTACATAGATTACGTAGCACATGAAATGGGACATCAGTACGGCGGCAATCACACGTTCAACTCAACGACAGGAAGCTGCGGCGGAGGTAACAGAAATGCTGGAACGGCATACGAGCCCGGAAGCGGTTCGACTATAATGGCTTATGCAGGAATTTGTTCGCCTAACAACCTTCAGAACAACAGCGACCCTTATTTTGTAGCAAAGAGTCTTGATGAAATAATACAGTTTTCAAACGGAGGAGGAAACTCATGTGCTGTTGTTACAAACACGGGAAACAACAATCCAGTTGTAACACTCGGACCAGGGGGACAGACGATACCGATTTCAACACCTTTTACATTAACGGGAACAGCAACTGACCCTAACAATGACCCGCTTACTTACTGCTGGGAACAGTATGATTTAGGACCTGCTGGAAGCTGGAACGCACCTTCAGGAAACGCACCTCTTTTCAGGTCGTTCAATCCTGTAACAACGGGGACGAGAACATTTCCGAAGTTATCAAGTCTGCTCAATAATGTTCAGGTAATAGGCGAAGTACTTCCGACATACACAAGAAATCTTTCTTTTGTACTCGTTGCGAGGGATAGCAAAGCAGGCGGTGGGGGCGTCGGGTTTGAATACATATCATACGCCGTAACAGCGTCAGCAGGACCGTTTTTGGTAACGTCGCCAAACACTGCAGTAACGCTTAACGCAAACATACCGCAGACTATTACATGGGATGCTGCAAACACAAACATAGCACCAGTTAACTGCGCTAACGTGAACATAAAACTTTCGACAGACGGAGGGAACACGTTTGAGACGACGCTTGCAGCAAACACACCAAACGACGGAAACGCAACTGTTAATCTTCCGATGGTATCGACTACGACGGCAAGAATTAAGATAGAAGCAGCGGACAATATTTTCTTTGACATATCGAACACAAATTTTTCAATAACAACAGTATCGGGAATATCGAATCAAAGTGCTGAGCCGCTGAGATTCAGTCTATCGCAGAACTATCCTAATCCGTTCAATCCGTCAACGATGATAAACTTTGTAATACCGCAGAAATCGGCAGTATCGCTGAGTGTTTATGACATGAGCGGCAAGCTGGTTGCTGAGCTAATAAACAATGAAACGAAAACAGAGGGCAGTTACGCATACGAATTTGACGGCAGCAGGCTTTCAAGCGGAATGTACGTTTACAGACTGACAGCGGGAAAATTCACCGAAACAAGAAAAATGATACTTGTGAAATAAGGGCAGGACAAAAAATAAAGCCGGAAAATTTGGCGTTAAAATTTAAGATTTTGACCCCATCCCAAAGAAAAAAGAGCGGGATGGGGTTTTTTACGATGAAACAGAAATTAACAGCTGATTTAACAGAGGGTTTTAGCATGAAAAGATCAAAAATATGAACAACCGCGACTCAAGACTATTTAGAGACTAATTAGAGCGCAAGGAGAGACTAATTAGAGTGTATTAGTTGTTAGTTGTTGGTTGTTGGTTGTTGGTTGTTGGTTGTTAGTTGTTGGTTGGTAGTTGTTGGTTGTTAGTCGTTAGTTGTTGGTTGTTGGTTGTTAGTTCCAAGGCAAAAATACATGCGAATTGAACCATAAAAATAGCAGAACACCAAAAACGTGAGAAAAATAGCAACACTTGTAACATTTCTCTAATATTAATAACAACAAAAACGGAAATGGGGTCATGTAGAAATTATGTACAATAAATTTTAAGTGAAGTAGGATCAATTATTTAGCGGTGAAACTTCTCAAAAAAAGAAAATTTGAGTGTGACCCAATTTTGATATTTGCCGTGATTAATAGTAGAGGGGGTATTAGTTGTTAGTTGTTAGTTGTTAGTTGTTAGTTGTTAGTTGTTGGTTGTTAGTTAACAAGAAAAGCATAAAAGGAGAAAAGAAAATAAACCACCAAAGCACTAAAACACTAAAGGAGCAAAAAAGGGAACAGCGAAGGCAAGTATAATTTTATTTGATTGCACGCAGAAATAATGATAAGGAAATTGAAAAACCTTTTTGGTATATTTTATTGAATTCAACACTATTGATTTCCCTGAAATAATTTTAAATAAACTATTACGTGAAAAACTTTTTGTAAATATCTTGAAGCACAAAATAAATATCAGTTATAAAAGCTCTTTGTCGGAAGAACAAGCAGAAAGATTAAACGAGAATGGAAAGCTGCTTGGCAGGGCTAAGAAGGACTTTGAGGCGCTTGAATATTTCAGTGCTGCGGCAGAGATGTGTCCGAAAGATGGCAAATACAGGTACAACATGGGAATAGCATTGAAGAAGACAGATAGAAAAGATGAAGCGCTGAGGTCTTTTATTGATGCATTAGAACTGGGATATGAACACTGTGATTGTTACTGTGCAATAGGGGTAATACTAAAAAACAAAGGTGAATATGAACTTGCTGAATCTTATTTTAGCAAAGCACTTTTGCAAAACCCGGAGTACCTGACTGCGATAGAGGAAAGAGCAACTGCATATTTCTACAGCGGACAATACGAAAAAGCACTTGAAGACGTAAACAAATTATTGCTGAAACATCCTGATGACAGTTTATTATATCTTCAAAGAGCACTTATTTATTCTAATATTGGAATGACGGAGAAACATAAGAGTGATTTAGAAAAAGCAATGGATGTCCAGAAAAAACTGGAAAGAGAATTTAGGAAAAGCAAGGAACAGAAACCACTATCTTTTGAGACGACACATTGATTTTGTATTAACATCAAAACAAAAGAGCAAAGATATACTTACATTAAACTATCCTGGTGTGATAATGTAAAAAACATTTGACATCACCGGAAAGGGAAAGGTTTTAAGATAATTTATTTGCTGAGGGCGAAGTTAATTGCTCCGCTATCCCATTCCGGGTCTGATTTTACGGCGGGGATAACATCTTCCGGCTCTGATACAAATCGCCACATCTGTAGATGAATTTCATTCATGAATTTATGCGAGACTGCCTTTTCAAGCATTTGAATCAGGGGGTCATAGTAACCGCCTGTGTTCAGAACAACAATGGGTTTAAGGAAAAGTCCAAGACGTTTGAGAGTTATTGCTTCAAGGAGCTCTTCGAGCGTGCCAGTGCCGCCGGGAAGCGCAACGAGCCCGTCAACACCATGAAGGAATTTAGCTTTGCGTTCGTGCATGGTTTCAGTGTAAACAAAATCGGAAACACCCGGATGCCCCCATTCAACATCATCCATAAAACGGGGCATAATTCCTTTGATTTTGCCGTTGTGTTTCAGGATTGTATCGGCAAGTTTTCCCATCAGACCATGGGCACCGCCTCCAAAGACTACTTCAATGTTTTCTTTAATAAATTCTTTGGCAAGTCTTTCGGTGGCATCGAAGTATATTTTGTCAACTTTAGGACTGGATGCACAGTAAACGCAGATTCTCATAAACAATCAGTCTTCTTTAATAAAATATATATTGTTATCCTCAACAAGGTAGAGCAAAGGTGCAATTTTCACTTTCGGATATTTGCTGCGAAGACGGATTGTTTCGCTTAGAACGAAATCTATTTCACTGCCGATTTCGTACATGGGTGCAAACTGGTTGAAATGCTCTTCCGCTTTGGAGCTTTCCCAGCCGGCATTTTCTACAAGCCCGCTGATAAATTCATTTTTGCGTGAGACAAGGTTTACCATGCCGCATTTGTTGTGACCCATAAGAGCAATGTGCTTTACACTGCCGACAGATATTGCGTAGGAAACCTTAAACTCGCTGTAACGAAGGTTTGCTCCTCCTGCACGGATGATGAAAGCGAAGTTATCGGGAATGCGCAGTGACTTGCGGTTATCCATGCACATACCGATAAGGAGCTGAGCTTTACTGTAAGCGGAGTGCGGTTTGCCAAGGTTGTGGTATTCAAGCAACGAGGCAATCGGTGTCTGCCTGTACTGCGGGAGTATATCGTCTTTTGATTTAACCGAAATTAGTCTGTCCATGCTGATTAAATAATTTTTTGTTCAACCCCTTCAGGGTTGTGATTACTGTTTTACTTCCCCCGGCTGTGCCGGGGGTTATTCATATTTAACTCTTTCAGAGTTATGATACGAAAATTAGATGGAATATAATTAAATTACAATATTTGAATGGATAAATAATTAAGAAAAGAAATGTATTGCTGCCGACGCTAACAGACCATATTTGAATGGATAAATAATTAAGAAAAGAAATGTATTGCTGCCGACGCAAGCAGACCATTAAGACAGAATATTCAAAAGAGAAAGGATAAAGATAATCAAATGTGGATATTTTATGACAGGCAGGATGATTAATTTGGAATTAATATAAAACTTAATGATAAAGAAGAATCAGGAAATAGAGCTAAAGATTGAAACGCTGAACTCAGAAGGAATGGGTGTGGCGAGGATAGAAGAAGGGTTTGTGGTCTTTTGCAAGAACGCACTTCCGGGAGATGAAGTCACGGCAGAAGTACGAAGAGTAAAGAAGAATTATGCAGAAGCAACAGCGAGAAAAATTAATAAAGAATCGCCCTTCAGGATCAAGCCGAGATGCAAGCATTTCGGAGTATGCGGCGGATGCAAGGTGCAGAATTATAGTTATGAAAAGCAAATAGAGTTTAAGACGGAAGTTGTAAGAAATGCTTTTGAAAAAATAGGCGGGTTTAAAGATTTGAAAATACCCTCAGCACTGAAGTCTGACGAAGAATATTATTACAGGAATAAGATGGAATTTTCGTTTTCGGATGAGAAGTGGCTGACAAATCTTGATGAGAATAAAGAAAAGGAAAACTTTGCGGTCGGTTTTCACCTGCCGAGATTTCACACTAAAATATTGGATATTGAAGAATGCTTTCTACAGTCGGAGATTACGAGTAATATTTTAAACCATGCAAGAAAATTTTTTAAGGAAAGGGGTGTTTCGATATACACAACCAAAACGCATTCGGGATATCTGAGGTTTTTAATTGTACGCGAGTGCAAAAGAACGAATGACCTGATGGTCAACCTGATTACGTACGATTACAACGAAGAACTGATGAATGAATACAAGGAAGAGATGAAGAAAGAATTTCCGCCGGTAACGACATTGTTAAACTCATTTACACAGAAGAAGGCGCAGGTTGCATTTGCGGAAGATGTAAAAATACTTTATGGAAACGGGTATATAACCGAAAAGCTGATAAGAGAAAGCAAAGAATATTTGTTTAAGATTTCACCAAACTCTTTTTTCCAGACTAACACTCTGCAGGCGGAAAAACTTTACAGAACCGCTTCCGAATTTGGCGAGTTCAGAAAAAGCGACAATGTGCTTGACCTTTACTGCGGAACGGGTTCGATATCAATTTACATTTCCGAGATTGTGAATAAAGTTAAGGGTGTGGAACTGATTGAAGAATCAATAGCAAGTGCAAGAGAGAATGCAAAGCTGAACGGGATTGAGAACACAGAATTTGAAACGTCGGATATAAAGGATTTTCTGGCAAACTTTAAAGATGACACTTTTAACAAGGTAATACTTGACCCGCCAAGGTCGGGGCTGCATCCTGACATATGCGAGGTGCTGAGCAATTCTGATTTCGAGAAAATAGTTTATGTGAGCTGTAGTCCTGTAACACAAGCGAGGGATTTGAGTATAATAATGAACAAAGGAAAGTATCGTCTTGGGAAGATTCAGCCTGTGGATATGTTTCCGCAGACGTATCACGTAGAAAATGTAGTAGAGATTTTGAGAGCAGGAAGTTAATATCAGGAGGCAGTGAACAGGAAATTGGAGACGAATTATAAGAATGAATTTAAGAAATATTTGTTATAAATTAAGAATGTTATCAAAGACAGATTCATAAAAATAAACACGTACAATAAAGGAATAAGAAAATCATAAATGACGGATTGATACTCATTTACTAACTAAAATGAAAAAACATGGAAAACAAAGAAATCATTCTATGGGTTGATGATGAAATAGATTTACTGAAATCCAACATAATGTTCCTCAAGCAAAAGGGATACATAGTTTACGAGGCAACGAACGGCGACGATGCCGTACAATTCATAAAAGAGAACAACATAGGTCTTGTCTTCATGGACGAGATGATGCCCGGCAAGGGCGGGCTTGAAACTCTTTCGGAGATAAAAGACCTAAAGCCAAACCTACCGGTAGTGATGGTCACGAAGAACGAGACTGAAAGTTTAATGGAAGATGCTATTGGCAAAAAAATTAATGATTATCTGTTAAAACCTGTAAATCCTAAACAAGTACTTCTTGTCTGCAAGAAATTTCTCGAGGGCAGTAAACTTAAAGGAAATCAGGTCTCGAGGGATTATATACAGGAATTTAACCAGATTTCTGTATCTCTGATGAATGATCCTGACTGGAACGAGTGGGCAAGCATTCATGCCAAAATGACAAACTGGGAAATGGAACTTGATGAACATCCAGAAATTGGTTTAAAACAGACTGCATTAGATCAAAGAAGAGAGTGCAATGTGGGATTTTCTAAATACGTTGAAAGGAATTACCTGAACTGGGTGAATAACGGCGAAAGCAAACCCGTACTTTCGAATGAGATTGCCGAAAAGTACCTTATACCAGAAATTGAAAAGAACAGGTCAGTTTTCTTCTTTGTCGTGGACTGCATGAGACTCGACCAGTGGGTAATGATGGAAAAATATCTGGACAGGTATTTTAAAATTTCAAAAGAGTATTATTACTCCCTTTTACCGACTGCAACACCATACTGCAGGAATGCTATATTCGCAGGGATGTATCCTTCCGAGATTGAGAAATATTATCCGAATCTTTGGAAGACGAGCGATGACGATGAAAACTCAAAGAACAATTTTGAGAAAGAATTTCTCCAGAAACTTCTTGAACGAAAGAAAATAAAACTGCGCAATGAGTTAAAGTACACGAAAATAATGGATTCGGATTTCAGCAGAGGAGTGGAAAGCAAGATACTTTCTTACTGCAACAACCATCTGAACGCCATAGTAATTAACTTCCTTGACATGATATCGCACTCAAGAAGCGACACAGCAATACTGAAAGAAATTGCTCCCGACGAGTCTGCATACAGGTCGCTGACAGAATCGTGGTTTGAGCACTCGTCATTCTTCGGAATGCTGAGACAGCTATCGACAAAATCCGGAGTAAAGATAATTATCACAACAGACCACGGCAGCATAAGGTGTCTACACGGAGTGAAAGCAATGGGCGACAGAGAATCGGCAACAAACCTAAGATACAAATACGGAAGAAACGTAAAAGCCGAGCCGAGGAATGCTGTTTTAATAAAGAACCCGACCGATTACAAGCTGCCCGTCAGGAACGGCATTGTGAATTACATAATCGCGAAGGAAGACTTCTATTTCGTCTATCCGACCGATTACCATAAGTACCTTAATTATTACAACGACACATTCCAGCACGGCGGGATTTCGATGGAAGAAATGATACTACCGATAGCCATATTAGAAAGCAAGGGGTAATGATAGTTTCCAAGAGCGAAAAAGAAACGATTACCGCAGGGCGAAAATTTGCAGAAGAACTGAAACCGGGAGGTATAATAGGACTTAAGGGAAATCTTGGAACGGGTAAGACGCAGTTTGTGAAAGGCATTTGCGATTATTTCAAAGTTCCGGACATTGTCAACAGTCCTACATTTATACTTGTTAATGAATATAAAGGCACTGGCAAAGATGAGAATGAAATAAAGATTTATCATTTTGACCTTTACAGATTAAAGTCCCCTGCAGAGCTCGAGGTAATCGGGTTTAATGAATACATTGACACAAATTCGATACTACTGATTGAATGGCCAGAGATTGCAGAAGAATACCTTAATAAAGAAATTGACAAGGTTTTAATTGAATTTGGCTCAAAAACAGAGGAAAGATTAATAAATTTCATTAAAATTGAAGAAAAACCTGATTAATATGAACATATTGCTGATAGACACAGCCTCAAGAAAAATTGAATTTGCATATAACAAGAAAAGCGATTTTTGTATATTGAAAACACTCGATGACAGCAAAAACGCCGATGACCTCGTTTATGAAATTAAATCTGAATTTGACGAGAAAGGATATTGCTTTCAAGACATTGATTTTATAGGACTTGCGAACGGACCCGGGTCATTTACCGGTTTAAGAATAGGTTCTGCGATTTCGAAGGCAATGTGTTTTGCGACGGGTGCTGAGTTGATAGAGGTTAATTCTCTGGATTTAATCGCTGAAAAGTACTACCTGAGCAATAACGGCAAAGATAAAGTTATACCGATTATAACCTCGGGAATGAAATCGGGAGAGTTTTATTATGCTGTATTTCGGGACGGAAAGAGAGTAACGGATTATCAAACGGCGATGCCCGAAGATTTTGGGAAGATTGAAGGTTTATTATTGCTTAACGATAATACCGTTCATGATTTTCCCGCGAATATGAAAATAATGAACATGTTTGATGAGACAAACCTGAAGGCTTTATACAGTCTTGCTGTAAAGAGTATAGGGACCGGTCAAATAAGCGATTACAGAACGAGCGAACCTTTTTACATGAAACAATTTTTAGGAAACTGAAAACGTTTCAGGAATTAAAACAGGGTGCTCGAAAGCCGGAGAAGTTTAAGAAAAATATTTGGATTGAAAACAAAACTAAAAAGACGTAATTATAAACAATCATGATTAGATCCCCTGCCTGCGTCAGGTCTACCTGCTGCAGACAGGCAGACCGCCAAGAAACGCGCTGCGTATCTGGTTTGCGAGCGGGGATGACAAAATGATGTTTAATTTTATAAATTAAATTTTAGAAAAATGGCATGGTTTAAAAGATCTGAGAAGAATATTCTTACTGAAACTCCCAAACAAGACCTTCCTGACGGGATGTGGACAAAGTGCGATGAGTGCGGCGAAATGATGCACAAGAAACAGTGGGAATCAAATTCGTACACCTGTATAAAATGCGGTTATCATTTCAGGGTAGGCAGCGAAGAATATTTCAAACTTCTGTTTGACGAGGGAACGTTCAAAGAATTTGACAAGAAAATGAAATCAGTTGACACGCTGAAGTTTACGGACACTAAACCATACGACAAAAGAATTGACGAGACGATTAAAAAAACAGAGCTGTACGATTCAATAAGATGGGGCACGGGAGAGATAAACAAGATGCCTGCGGTAGTTTGTGCGATGGATTTTGCATTCATAGGCGGCAGTATGGGCAGCGTACTCGGTGAAAAAATTGCAAGAGCAGTTGACAGATGCCTGAAGACTAAAACACCACTTATCATTATTTCATCAAGCGGCGGAGCGAGGATGATGGAGGGCGGAATATCACTCATGCAGCTCGCGAAAGTTTCCTCAAGACTTGCAAAGCTTGCCGAAGAAAAAATACCTTACATATCTCTAATAACAAATCCTACAACGGGAGGAGCGAGTGCTTCTTATGCGATGCAGGGCGACCTGAACATTGCCGAGCCGAACGCACTTATCGGGTTTGCAGGTCCGAGGGTAATAAAACAGGCAACGGGCAAAGATTTACCGAAGGGTTTCCAGCGCTCGGAATTCCTGCTTGAGCATGGGTTTCTTGATTTAATAGTTGACAGGAAGAACCTGAAGGAAAAGCTCACCCAGCTTTTAAAACACTTTGCAGGATAATTGAAAGTAATAAGGCAAATAAAGCCGATGCAGGAAATTGCCGATTATTACAGGCGTACCGGCAAGACTATAGGCTTTGTTCCAACAATGGGTTTTTTGCATGAGGGGCATGTATCGCTTATGCTGGCGGCAAAGGATGAATGCGACATAGTTGCAGCAAGCATATTTGTTAATCCATCACAGTTTCTGCCAAATGAAGACTTCACACAGTATCCCCGAGATTTTCTAAGAGACTATTACATCTGCAAACAAGCAGGAGTTGATTATATATTTTATCCTGAAGATGCGGAAATGTACCCGGAGTTTTACAAAACATATGTAAACGTTGATGAGCTTTCTGAAAAGCTCGAAGGCAGGTACAGACCGGGACATTTTAAGGGTGTTGCTACGATTGTATTGAAGCTATTTAACATAACAAAACCGCATTACTCATATTTCGGACAGAAAGACGCACAGCAAGTATCGCTGCTGAAAAAAATGGTGAACGATTTAAACCTCGACGTTGAAATTAGAATCTGCGAAACGATGCGAGAAGACAACGGGCTCGCAATGAGTTCGCGTAATACATACCTTACCGATGAGCAGAAGTCTAATGCAGCAGTGATTAACCTGTCTTTAAATCGGGCAAAGGGCAGAATAACAGACGGCAATTATTACGACTCAGAAGATATTAAGGCGGAAATAAAGAAAACGATAGAAGAAAAATCCGGTGATTTATCGGTACAGTATGTTTCGATAACGGATAATAAAATGCTGGATGAAATTACAGACCTAAAAAACTTTAAAGGCGAGGTGCTGATATCGCTAGCAGTATTCTGCGGAAGGACGCGGCTGATAGACAACATAGTATTAGAAAAAACATGAAGTAAAGAGAGATACAAACAAAGGCAAGATTTTACTACTGAGATTTTAACACTGAGAACGCAGAGAAAGAAATAGAATAAATGCTTTTACCACTGAGAACACCGAGAAGAACAGGAAAGTGCAGAAAATAAACAGTTTTTTATTTCAAAGAACCTTTTAACACCAAAACACCAAAAAGATTTTATCACCGAGTTCACCGAGAAAGAAATAAAATAAATGCTTTTATCACTGAGAACACCGAGAAGAACAGGAGAATGCAGAAAATAAACAGTTTTTATTCTAAAGAACCTTTTAACACCAAAACACCAAAAAGATTTTACCACTGAGAACACCGAGAAAGAAATAGAATAAATGCTTTTACCACTGAGAACACCGAGAAGAAATAGAATAAATGCTTTTATCTCTGAGATCACCGAGAAGAACAGGAGAATCCAGTAAATAAGCAGTTTCTTATTCCAAAGAACCTTTTAACACCAAAACACCAAAAAGATTTTACCACTGAGTTCACCGAGAAAGAAATAGAATATATACTAATAACACCGAGAACACCGAGAAGAACAGGAGAATCCAGTAAATAAACAGTTTTTTATTCCAAAGAACCTTTTAACACCAAAACACCAAAAAGATTTTAACACTGAGAACACCGAGAAGAAATAGAATAAATGCTTTTACCACTGAGTACACCGAGAACACCGAGAAGAAC
>CAZVCC010000052.1:0-21425 GCA_964626015.1 uncultured Ignavibacteriaceae bacterium | reverse complement strand
TGGCTGAATTTTGCAGGATTTTTACTTAAAGAAAAATAAGTGACGAAGTCAGGAAAGAGGTTTACGTTAGAAAGGTGCAAGTGCTTTTGCTTGTTTAGAAAGAATCTTTTATGATGCAGGTTAACTTATGGAAACTGATGTATATTCTTTGATATGCTGGAAATACCAATTATTTACCATTTGATAGTCCAATTATACCGTACTTTTAACGTACTATTATTGTACTTTTATCGAGTTTTTAATGGAAATTTCAGATATTATTGTAATAACAATAAATTATGAGTTGGTTATAGAGATGTATAGGGAAAAGTCTTTTTATATTGAATAAAGTCGATGCATATATTAATATATATATATTTTTCGAGAAAATCAAAGGACAAGGAAAAAGTTTTGTTATGATTTTATTAAATCGTTAATAGTGATTTTATAAACACTGTCAATTCTATTGATTAAAGTAGTCAGCTCACTTCGAGTTGTATTTCCATTCAACGATTCAATTTTCATACAAATATCAGCTAATCTTTCAGCACCTAAGTTAATACTAATTTTTTTCAGATGAGATGAATATTTCTTCATTTCAATAAGATTATTTTCATTAAATGAAGATTTAATATTTTTTATGAGTTCGGGGGCAAGATTCAAATATAGTTCATTTATGGTCGTAAATTTGTTTTCAATATTAAAATCTTTTAATACATTTAAAATATCGGAATCAATATTAAAACCTTTTTTAATGTTTTTCTTTTTATTTAATTTTCTTTGATTTATTGTATCAATCCACTTAGCAAGTATTTTTTCTACATCTTCAATAATCACCGGTTTGCTTAGATAATCATCCATACCCGCATTAATACATTTATCCTTGTCGCCCTGCATCACGTTAGCAGTCATAGCTATAATTACCGGTCTTTCATTAACCTCCCAATTTTTAACGATATGTTTTGAAGCTTCAATACCATCCATTTCAGGCATTTGAACGTCCATGAAGATTATATCATAGCTTACTTGTTTTAGTTTATCTATAGCTTCAAGTCCATGCACAGCGTGGTCTGAATCATACCCAATTTGAGATAATATTTTATGAATCAATTTTCTGTTAATCATATTATCTTCAGCAACGAGAATTTTTAAAGACCTGTCTTCTATGTGTCCATTAATTGAATTAACATCTTCTTTAACTTCTGGTAATGTAAATTTTTCTACTTTGGGTTTTTCCATCTTCTCCTCTCTATTTTTTTCTTCTTTCTTAGGAGTTTCAATTTCGTTAACTTTTAAAGTTTGAAACAATAAGTTTTGAAGTTGTGTTTGTCGTATGGGCTTTCTCAAAATAGCGTTGATATTAATTTCTTTCCCTTGGTGGTCGTTAACTAAACTATCAGAGGAAGTAAAAATAATTATCGGTAAACTCTTTTCATCCCGATAATTTCTGAATTTTCCTGCGAGTGTAAGTCCATCAATATCCGGCATTAACATATCGAGAACAGCAATATCAAAGGGATCATCATTAACAATCCATTTTAGTGCTTCCTGCGGGTCTTTTGTAGATCTTGGAATCATTCCCCAGTTTTTGCACTGAATGTTCATAATATGCAAATTGGTTTCGTTATCGTCAACGATAAGAATTCTTTTATTTTTTAAAGGAGTTGATGAAGATTTGAGAAATATCTTCGGAGATGATACTTTTGGAACTTTAGACTTTATAGTAAAACTAAAAACTGAACCAACATTCTCCAAGCTTTCGACCCATATTTCTCCACCCATAAGTGTAACAAGTCTTTTACAGATAGCAAGCCCGAGTCCGGTTCCTCCAAATTTTCTTGTAACTGATGAATCAGCTTGAGTAAAGCTCAGGAAAATAATTTCCTGCTTATCAAGAGGAATACCAACACCAGTATCTTTAACAGAGAACTGAAGTTCTACTTCTTCTTTAACATTTTTAAGAGCTTTAACTATAACGAGAACTTCACCTGTTTCCGTGAACTTAACTGCATTATTGACAAGATTCACCAAGATTTGTCTTAATCGCGAAACATCTCCAAGGATCATTTCAGGAACATTAGGTTCTATCATGTAAAGCAAATCCAAGTGTTTCTTGACAGCGATAGGAGCAACGAGTTCAAAAGCCTCTTCGATGCAATCTCTTATTTCAAAAGGAGCTTCCTGCAAGTCAACTTTACTAAATTCAATTTTTGTGAAATCAAGAATATCATTGATCAGAGTGAGGAGTGTATTGCCGCTATTTTTTATTGTCTCAACATATTCCTTTTGCTCCGGGCTAAGCTTTGTTTCAAGCAAAAGGTCAGCCATACCAAGAACCCCGTTCATCGGAGTTCTTATTTCATGACTCATAACGGAAAGAAAATCTGATTTAGCTCTTACTGCCTGCTCAGCCTCATTTTTCAATCGGATTAATTCTTCTTCATTCCTTTTCCTTTCAGTTATGTCTGTTATAATTCCATAGAGACCTGAAATTCTACCCCTGTCATCGAACAACATACGTGCAAATACATCAGCCCAAATCAAATCGCTTCTTTTACTCACAAATCTAATTTGAAAACGAACAAATTCCTTTTTTTTACTAACTAATTCATTTAGGTATAATTTATATATTTCCAAATCGCTTGAAAACATAAACCGTTCAAGCAGATTATTCATTGTATCTTCTTCATTAAAACCGGTAATGTCTATCCATGCATTATTTGCGTATATAATCTTACCTTGAGAATCCGTTTGAAATATGATATCCTTTAATCCATCAGCAAAAGTTTCGAAATTTCCACCTGAAATCAAATTGTTTGAAGACTGGTTCGTCAATTCTGTAATGATGGTAGTGATTAAGTTGAGCATTTGCTCAGGATTTAGACCTTCAATGTATTCCTCGCTTTTACCAACATGCTTCAACAGTAAAAGTAGGACTTCTTTTAAATGAAGATGAATATATTTCTGTCTCTTGGCATCACTAACAACTAATTCGCTTGATTTCTTAAGCTCATCTGCTAGAAATTTTAGGTCTTTTATTTTTCTGCTTGTCTCTTCTTCAAGAGATGAGTAATTTTTATCAATTAGAGAAAATAAATCATTTATTCTGGAAGGTACATCGGAAGCATAGTTAGGAATTCTAACATAATCACTGATACCTGCAAACCAATTTAAGAAATTAGAAAATTCTTTTTCTGATTTAAGATTAAGCAAAGATATAACATCATCTCGAAGATGTAAACTCTTAAAAGTCATAGTTCTCTAACTATATATTTAATATTCATACTATATTAATAATTCAGTAATAAATAGATTAATGCTATAAAAACAATTACTTAATCTAATTTATATTAATTTATCTCTAATTCTTTTGCAAGAAGTATACCACATTATAATTTTTGTAACTCAGATATAGTAATTTTGTACAACGATTCAATTTCTTGAATCAGTTCACCATATTCCATCGAGTGTTTTTCGTGAGAATTTAATTCAATTGTTTTGCAAACATCTGCCAGTTTTTTAGCACCAATATTCAAGCTTGCACCTTTTAAAGCGTGAGCAGATTTTGAAAGATTCTCAAAGTCATGTGTTTTATTATAATTCTTGATTTTATCTATCAACTCAGGATACTGGGCGATATAAAGATCAATTATTTCTTTAAAAAAAGAATTATCATTACTACCGAGTTCTTTTAGACCATTAATTATCTGTAAATCTAGTAAATCATCAGTAATTGCGTCTTCGGTTGTATCATTTTCAAGAGTTCCCCTTAAAGCCTGTTCTCTTTCGATAGACTCAAAAAGAGCTTTAAAATTGCCTTTACCGAAACTACGTGCACCTTTTCTTTGTATGATTTCGAAGAAAAGAGTAGGCCTATCTTCCACGGGTTTAGTAAATATCTGCAGCAAGTACCCGTCATCATCCTTATCTACTAAAATACCGAGGTCTTGTAAGGACTGAACATCTTCATCAATTTTCCCTACTCTGCCTTCAAGTTCAGAATAATATGTTGTCGGAACGGTAAGAAATTCAACACCTCTTTCTCTTAAACTATTAACAGTACCGAGTATATCAGGTGTAGCAAGAGCAATATGCTGAATACCCGGTGATTTATAGAAATCAAGATATTCTTCAATCTGTGATTTTTTCTTCCCTTTAGCAGGCTCGTTGATAGGAATTTTAATCTTACCCGTGCTATTCTGCATAACTTTGCTCATCAGTGCAGTATATTCTGTTGAAATATCCTTATCATCGAAAGATAATAACTGATTAAAGCCGAGAACTTTTGCATAGAACTCAACCCACGTCAGCATATTTCCGAGTTCAACATTTCCGACCATGTGGTCAACAGCTTTTAAATTAGTATCCGTTATTCCTTTCAGAGATTTGTGAGAGGCATCCACAAAACCGGGAAGAAACAACCCATTATAATTCTTCCTTTCAATGAATGAATGTATGGTATCACCAAAAGTTTTTATAGACGATTTAATAATAGTACCGAAATCATCTTTAAATTCAGTCGGTTCCAAAACAGCAACAGCACCTCTATTGACAGTCTCATTGAACGATTTTGCGGCATCATCGACTTCAAAAGCAACATCACGAACGCCATCGCCATGCAATTTTACATGTTCAGAAATGAAACCAGTATCATGATAAGCCGTTGTGAGGATGAATCTTATTTTTCCTTGCTCGAGAAGGTATGAAGCGAACTCTCTGTTTCCAGTTTCGAGTCCAGAATATGCGGTAAGCTTAAAACCAAAAGCATATTGATAATAAATTGCAGATTGCTTAGCATTCCCGCAAAAGAACTCAATATAGTCTATCCTTTTTAAAGGGAGAAAATCTTCCATAGTCTTTAAGTTGTTTTAATTATAATTGAAACATCTAAATAACATAAATAAATTCCAATATTAATACTTATAATCACGAGGGTCAATACCCAGTTTAGTAAGTTTCTGTCTAAGACTAACCGGATGAAAATTTATAGTTTTTGCAGTTGCCGCAACATTACCGTTACATAGCTTAAGATATTTCTTGATAAAAGTGATTTCAAAATCTTTTATAACATTTTCCTTATTCTCGCTGTAATCAGCAGAATAGTTTCTTTTACTTTCATTACTCAGAATATTAGAAGGAAGCAGATCAAGAGATATCTTACCATTATCACACAGAATTGACGCTCGTTCAGCAACGTTCTTTAATTCTCGTATATTACCAGGCCATTCATCATTAAGCAGAACATTTTCAACAGAAACATCAATAACTGGGACAGGCTTTTTCTGTGTGATACTCTGCTCGGTAATAAATTTATTAAAATAGAATTTTATATCTTCCTTTCTATCTATTAGACTAGGAAGATGGAATTCGAAAACATTAAGACGGTAATAAAGATCTTCTCTGAATTTACCTTCCGCAATTAACTGCTTAATATCTTTATTTGTTGCAGCAATTACGCGGACGTTAGTTGATTGTAAGCGAGTATCACCAACTTTCGAAAATTCTCTTTCCTGTAACACACGCAATAGTTTCACCTGAATGACCGGGTCTATTTCACTAATTTCATCCAAAAATATAGTACCATTATCAGCGATTTCAAAATAACCTTTGCGGTCTTTGACAGCACCTGTAAACGAACCTTTGACGTGTCCAAATAGTTCTGATTCAAGAAGCTGAGGTGGTAGAGCAGCACAGTTCAAAACGACAAACTGCTGGTTTTTCCTGTTACTCATTTTGTGAATATACTTTGAGAGTACTTCCTTACCCGTTCCATTAGAGCCTGTAATAAGAATAGTTGAATCTGTATTAGCGACTTTTCTAACCTCAGTGAGCATTTCTTTTACTTCTTTGTTCGCCGTAAGGTATTCAAATTCTTTTTCGCTTCCAAGTTCAACAGATTCGAGCCTCTGTTTCAGAAGTATATTCTCCCTTACAAGATGAATCCTTTCAAGACCCCGCTGCAACGCTAGCAACAATTCCTCTCTATTAATAGGTTTAGTAAGATAATCGAAAGCACCAATTCGAATGGCATCGACTGCCGAACGAATAGTGGCAAAAGCAGTTATAAGAATAACGATTAAGTCTTGCTCAATCCTTAATGCTTTTTCTGTAAGTTCGATACCATTCATACCCGGCATGTTAAAATCAGTGATCATAACATCGTACTTAAACTCATTAATACGTTCAAGAGCCATTTCGCCGTTGTTAACAGTTGAAACCACATGCCCCACATCTTCGAGTACTTTTTTAAGTATTGCTATAGTTGTTGCTTCATCGTCAACAACCAAAATTCTCCCCATATCCCTTAAATTTTAGTTTGACAGAATTTATTATTTTGTTATTTATTTAAAATCATTTTTTTCGTGTTGATATTTTCTCCATCAACGTTCAGTGTGTAGAAATAAATTCCTGATGGGAAACTTGAAGCGTTCCATTCCGCAGAGTATTCGCCAACAGAAAGCATTTTATTTAAAAGTACAACTACCTCCCTACCGAGAATATCGTGTACCGAAATTTTTACGAGAGCTGATTTCGGGATACTGAAATTAATCTTAGTTGCAGGATTAAACGGATTTGGATAGTTTTGGCTTAAATTAAATTTGTTCGGAACTACATCAGTAATCTTATTAATATCTACAGAACCTCCAGCATCAGAAAGTCTTTTTGCAAAATCCTGATAATACTGATTTGCGATTAAAGAATCATATATAATCATCATGTTTTCATCATTGCCGTTATCAGCTGCGTTTGAATAATTAAATGAACCTGTTTCAACGACTGGATTGCTTGATAACAAATCTGCATCAATAACAGTATATTTACTGTGCATTTGAGCACCATAATAGTTTTCAAGAAATACTTTTGCCGGAGGGTTCCATGGTGAAGAGCCGCCAATACCCTTCATTTCAAGATAAAGGTTATTAGAAACATTTGCCTGATCAAAAACACCTCTGACCATTAATGATGGAGGATTATATTTTGCTTTCATCTTATTAGCAATAGTAAATAATGTGTAAGAAAGGATAGCAAAATTAATTGATTTATTAGGTTCATTATCGATAAGTAATCCTAGCCTAGTAGCCTGATCGGAAGGACCAAAGTATATTTCCCATCTTTTACCATTTACATTAAAAATCTTAGGTGTATTATCAAGTTTAGCACTACCCCATTTTGCATTAGCAAGATTATTTATGTCGTTGTGCGAGCCCCACATTTCTTCGAATTCACGAGTATATGCATTACAAATAGATTCATCCTGAACAAGAATTACATTCTGTGCATCGCTGTAGAACTGCTCGTTTGTTATGTTTGCAGAGCCGCCCCAAAGCCATTTCCTGCTGCTCGCAGAAGCAGATGTATCCCTTCCATCAAAAACAAAGAACTTATGATGCATTATATATGAGCTTGATGGCCTAATTTGCACCCGAACTCCAGCATTAATCAAATCCTGCATTAAAGGTTGAATGTTACCATCTCTGTAATCATAAACAATTCTTAATTTTACACCCCGAATTAAAGCATTAATTAATTTATCCCTTACAGTAGTGATTTCGTTGAACGAGTATATTGCAAAATCTATTGAATACTGTGCAGAGTCAATCCTTTGGCCAAGACGAGTCACAAAATTTGCACTGCCATTAGCTTTATTATTCGGAAGCGCAAGAGAAG
This sequence comes from uncultured Ignavibacteriaceae bacterium, assembly GCA_964626015.1. GTDB lineage: Bacteria > Bacteroidota > Ignavibacteria > Tepidaquicellales > Tepidaquicellaceae > CAIKZJ01. The sequence goes on along the minus strand of CAZVCC010000052.1, from coordinate 13,778 downwards.
TATCAGATGGATAATTAAAATAAACTTCTACCTTGCCAGTAGACGAGAGATTAGAAGCAGTAGAGAAATATTTGTTTGCAAATTGACTCGTACCATTAGTATTCGTTGAAGTTATCAACGCTTGATATATTTTTCCGGGTTTTAGATTAGTAAGATTAATACTGTGCGATGTAACCTGATCAGAGTTATATACCGAATCTGTATATATAACCGATTGTCCAATTGAGTCTGAAACAAAATATTTTACTTTTGTATCACCGGGAGCTAACGTTGAAAAACTCATTGTGATAGATGTAGGTGTGATATTAGATTCTATAGGTACACCAGTTATAGAAGGACCACCAGAAGTAATTATTATATCATTCAAATCTCTCGGAAGTATTTGATATCCGCCTATATAAGGGGCACTAGATTGAAACTGGCTATTCAAAGCAACTATAGAGAAAGGATAATCGGGAATCTGTGTGTTAGCAATATTCGAAGAAGCATTAATTCTAATATCACAAGAATCATTTCCTACAAAAAGTCTATAATTTCTTCCAGAACCTGAGACAGTCCACTGAGTCGCGATTCCATAAGGAGATATACTCTTAATTGCTGTAATACCATTAATTCTAATTAATCTTGCTTCATAGGTTTCTCCGTCTGTTCTTATCTGCCCGGGAGTTACAACAATTGGAACAGGAGTGTTTATTCCTGTCGCCAGAACCTGATAAGAAGTAACCGGCTGTAGTTCAGTAAGACCGTTATATTGAGTTACAACTCCAGTAACCTGAACGCTGTCACCTCTATTTACATTAGGACCGAAAGTCGCATCGTATCCAACCATACCTGCAGAAGGTACCTGAAAATAAACAGTAGGCACACCAAACTCACGACTTGTTGTGACAACACCTCTAACCGTAACAGTTTGCCCCAATAGTAAAGAGACACCATCCGGTCCCTGACTCCTTGCAGAATCAATAGTAATAACTTGAGAATAAACATTACTCATTAATGCAAGCAGTACAGCTAAGAAAATTGATTTATTTAGCATAAGTATATTATTTAAATATTATTAGTTTCAATTAAGCAATATAACTATAATTTAATTTTGTTTCCGTAAACTTTTAGAGTAGATGAAATAATTATACCGTTTGGCTCTTCTTCAAGTTTTCTTTCAACCTCTCTTTTCAAAACAGACATATCTTCATTAATCCCCTTTTCTAGGGTAGTTTTATTATAAGCATAATTATAAGGTGATAAATATTTATATTCATACTTATCTATGAGCTCATAAAACTTCGGTAAATTCTTAACCCATAAAAAAGATTTGTCATCCCAAAATATAAGTTTCCAATTAGGATGTTTAGAAAAATATGATATGCAGGTACTTTCCATTTCTTTGGGATCACGAACAAGATCGGGAGCAAGATATATCACATAATCAATATTATATTCTTCAAGTTTTTGCTCAAAGCCCGGACGTTTCAGAAGAATCTGCTGATATTTTGTAAAAATATCATCATTAAGATTCCTGCTGTCAATGAAATTCTGTTTGCCATTAAAATTCCAAACAAAAAACCCACCCGTTCCAAAATGATTAAAAATTCTTTCACCAATGTTAGTAACATTATTCTGTTTCATAAAATCAAACATTGCTGTCGGAATAAAGTCTGAATTTATACCCGTACCGGAAATTCTATAATATGTTAGGTGTTCAAGATAAAGTTTATTATTCGGAATATTAAAAATTAGAAAGAGAATGAAGGCACCTAAAGCAATTTTTAAGGGTGGTTTACGAAGAAGAATATCCTTAATATTTTCATTTTTCAACATACTAATATAATAATATACCGAAACAGTAGTAAATACAAGCGTTATAATAACAAAATCAACAGTAAACCGCATTGCTCTAACCGAATAAACGGCAAATGCAAAGTATAGAATTGCAAAGAACCAATCTTTCTTCCTGACGGCATATAGAATATTAAAAATACCTACAAAAAGAAGAGTTTTATAAATGTACGAAACGAAACTATCATTATACCTTGAAGCAAAAGGCGACATCCATTCGTTCACGGTTTCAAGCATTTTCATCCTGGTATGTTCGTAAGCATAAATGTAAGTCTGCAAGAAATTAGGATTAACGAGTACCATTAAAGCAGAAATGCTAAGTATTGTGAAAAGAAATATAAGTTCTTTATTTGTGAGAGGTTTTATTGAAGAATTAATACCGGACTTGTAAGAGCCAGCTATTTCAGATAAGAAAAATAATAACATTAGAAATCCACCAGCTATAATTCCCATGTGAAGATTAGCCCATAAAAGAAAAATTGGCGGTATAAAATAAAGAACTTTTTTATTACCCCTGTTGAAATACCGAAATTCACAAATAATGTAAATAAGCAGTGCAAAGAAAAGATACGACATCAAATGAGGCCTCGGGGTAAGCCTGTCTATCATTCCGAATGAAAGTACAAGCAGAACAAAAATGCTGAATATGTTACTAACCTTAAATCTCTTCAATAAGATATAGAATATCAGGAAAACTGAAATGATTAAGATTGTTCTAAATACTGACAATCCTGTGTAACCTGAAAAAGAGTAAATAAAATAAGTAATAACATCCCAACCCCATTCAAAAGGCATCCATTCCTGACCTTGCGTCATGTATCCAAAAACATCTACTGAAGGAACATGACCAGTATTTAAAATTAATCTGCCGGTAGCGAGATGCCAAAATACATCATCATCACCAGTTATTTTGAAAGTACTAAAAAAAGCTAGAAAAATTAGAAAAATACCTAACAAAGTATAATTGATGACAGGGTTTTCCTTGTAGGCAGATACTTCTACGCGTTTTATGGATTTCTTCTTTACTTTAGACATTACTTAATTCAAATCCGTCGATAATCTGTACCTGACAATTCTGTTATTATCTGTATCTGCTATGTATATTACTTTATTATAGAAGGCAATTCCTTTTGGATTATTGAATTTACCTGATTCAGTACCTAAACCTCCGAAAGATTCAGACATTAATTTTCCTGTAACATTGAATTTCCAGAGATAATTTCTGTATGAATCAATAACAAATACACTCTGGTTAGGATCCTGAACGACATCATCAGGTTTTCCGAACTTTGCACTAACAATACCTAATGATGATTCTGTAAACTTTGGATCATAGGTTCCATTTACATTATCATACATAAACCAAAGAACTTTGTTTAGAGTCGTGGTATCGGGAGTGCTTCTTGTTATAATAAAGTCAGTTGAACTATTTCTTACACCGCAGATACCTGAAACATTCTCAATTGAATAAAAACTGCTACCCGAAGATTGAAAACCTGGAAGGACAGTTACAGTTTGAGCTGTAGTTCTGCCAGTAACTTTTAAGATTGCATTTCCCGGGTCAATCCCAAATTGATCTTCGGGTCCTACTCTAGTTATTAAAACTGAATTATCAGTTAGTACTGCAATACCTGTAAACTTCCTTAGAGTGCTTGAATTAGGTGTAGCATATGTTGACTTTATATATGTTAACTTTGATGCATTAGAAATATTCCCCCCCGCCCCTACAATATTAATTCTGTAAACTATACTTACAGTATCACTCGTAGAGACTACGGAATCCGCTATCACAAGCAGGTCGAAATTATAATCTTGAGCAAGCTTTCTAGGATTATTGATTGCAATTTCTCCTATTGTTCCTCCTGCAATATCCATCTGCACAATCCTGTTATTCTTTGTATCTGCGACATAAACGAGTGGTTCATTTCCTAGAAGGACATCTTCGGGTCTGTTAAATCCATTCCATACCGGAGTTTGAAGGATGTATAAAGTATCAGCAACGTTAATGTTACCGTTATTAGATATAGGAAATTGTGAGAGATCCAACTTTTCTCCGCACCCACTCAACAATAAGACTGTTGTCAAAAACAGAAAAATATTATTTACTATTTTCATTATTTATTTTTCTCCGGTAATATTAAATTTATAGAAAATCTGTGCATGTATCCCCAGTCACCATAATTTGCGAGCGAATAATTAACACCTACTTTAGCGAATGAAACTGGTACTTTCACACCTGCACCAACCGAAAAGTTTTCAGCATCAACATTAAATTTGTAACCGCCTCTAATGGTTACCATTTCTTTGTAGGAGTACTCAGCGCCCACATTAATATATTCTTTGTTATCATTAGGGCTATTGAGCTGAATGCTTGTAGTCACCCTATTGTTCTGATTCATCCATGGTTCAAAAGCAAAACCTATTTTAAATAATGTTGGAGGAGGGAATTTCTGAAATTCGGATACTGTCCTACCACCAATCAAGTCAACAGTGCCTGATGGAGAAACCTGAGCACCAAAATTAGCAATAACAACAGCAAATCTTGTTGTGCCAAGACCTGTTTTATAAAAAGTTGCTAAATCACCGAGTACTGTTCTCATTTTAAGTTCACCCAATGCTTCTTCAACATACTTTACGGTAACGCCAAAAGAAAACTGATCAGTAAATTGTCTGGAATAGGATAGTCCAACTGCAAGGTCAGAAAACCTGAAATAATTTCCAGTACCGTTTGGCTGAAATTCAGTGGTAACTTTCATATCTTCGGTTCTGAACGAAGTTATGCTTATACCAACAGCATTGTTTCCTCCAAAATGATAAACACCACCAAGATTCTCGATTCTTGAATCCGCAAACCAAGCAGTATGAGTAAATGACAATCCATTATCTTTATTAAGAACTAGTCCTGCAGGATTATATTGTAAAGCAGAGAAATCGTCTGAGACAGCAACAAATGCTTCCCCCATCCCTGTCGCCCGTGCATCGGTTCCTATTTTTAAAAACTGCAGCGATGATGTTCCAGTTCTTTGTCCTCCAAGATTAGGAATCAATTGCGCTTGAACCTGACCAGCTAACAGAAACAGAACTAAGATTAATATTTTATGCTTTATTGACATTATATTTAAACTTTTTAGAATTTAATTGATACTCCGAATTTAATATTGCGTGGCGCAAGATACCTAGCCGGGTTAAACGGATAAGGATCAAGAGGAGCCTGCAAGTCCGGATACAATGGATCGTTCCATGAGTTCGGAGTAGGATCTCCATATTCATATGCTCTTCCGGTTACCGGATTTAAAATTGTAGAATTATTGTTGTTAAATAAATTTTTTATTGACAAATTAAAAACAACATCCAAATTATATATATTTACATATTTATCAATATCAAGGTCGACATAGAACCAGTTTTCACCTACATTGGCATATAGATTATCATAATCCGTTGTATATTCGGGTCTTCCATCGTCAAAGTATCCTGTTAATATCTGAGGAGTATAACGCTTACCCGACTGGAAGAATAATCTTGTTTTTATATTGATGTTATCAAGAATATTTTTCCCAAAACCAAAAAATCCTTTTCCTTTTTCAATCTTAAAGAATAGGTTCGCAGAAGCAGTAATTGGTCTATCCCAGCCTAAAAAGTTTTCGGAAATCGTTTCCTGTAAACCGCGAGTAGCCACTAAATATCCCTGATCAGAAGTAGAGCTTTTTCCCGTTGCAACAGAATAAGTGAAATTAAACTTACCATTAAACCAACTACCGATTCTTTTCTTGTACTCAACCTCGATACCCCGAGTACGGGCATAATCCTGATTAAAATAACTTATAAAAGATTTACCAATAAATCTTCCGTCATTAATAATAATGTTCTTTGTTGAAACATAATCATAAATGTTTTTGTAATACGCGGTTATAGTTAATACATCATCGCTTGTAAACTGATTTCTTATACCAAGTTCATAAGAGACGGTTGTTTCAGGATCAAGGTCAGGATTACCAAATTTCTGGTACGATGACTGTGCTGACTGCGGATTTAGCTTTGCATAAACGAACTGAGGTTTAGGCCTCTTATTAAAATGACCGTAAGAGAAAAACAAAGTTTGATTGTTTGTAATCGGATGTGAAATACCAACTCGAGGTGATAAACGACCTTTCCATCTCATCCCAAACAACTCATAAGTATTATCAAGATAACTCTTTCTTATGTCATCAGGAATCGTCACAACATCAGGATTCTTGACTGCATCATCTACCATTTTTCCCGGGAACCAGTAATCAAACCTAAGTCCGTAATTTAAGATCATACCCTTTATTTGAATAGAGTGCTGGGCATATATATCACCAAATGCCGGATAAACTTTATAAACATCGTTATTAAGTCCAAAAGGTTTTATCCAGGGCTGGTAAATATCTATCAACTGCATTTCCTGAAAACTTGCCTCAATACCCGCTTTAAATTTGCTGGTAGGAGTAAAGTTGTTTACAATATCAGCTTTCGCCGTATATTCGACTACGTAGTGGTCATGCCAAGTATAAGGATTTCCTACATCATAAAATCCGTTACCGGGTATAATACCAGTTCTTGTAGAATCTATAGGATAGTATACAAACGGCGGTTTAACTATATCGAATGGCTCGTTGTATTGATCCCAATTTAAACCGTTTGCATCAGAACGAAGATTTGTAAAGAAACGTGTTAATTTTACTTCATAGTATGTTTTAGGACTTGTTGTATGAGTCCAAGCTAAAGTGTGAAATATTGAATTAGAAGAATAAGTGTTTGCATTATCGAGAATTTCCTGGAACTGGAACTGATAGCCGGGTGATGGTTCAACATATTCAAGATTATTCTGCAAAGAACTTGAATTCTGGTTAATTGAAACAGATTGATTATAGGAATATGAGAGTTTCATCTGTGGTGTAAATTTCCAAGTAATCTTACCAAGCCATAGCCAGTTATTATCCTGTCGGGGAGTAAATTTTGTTCCGCCGAATATACTTGAAAAAACACTGTTAGCTTTACCAATTCCGTTCGAGTATAAGTTTTCGGACTTTAATCTGTTGACAAAAAAACCGTCTGAAAGTCCCATGTAGAAATTACCAAAAAATGTAATCTCTCCAGGGACCTTTATTTTCAGTGCAGGTAGTATATACTTAGAAATTGGTTCAGGACCGCCGAGGTTAAATTCAACAATATCAGTATTAAAACTAACTCCCGAATTTGGACCCCAGCCAAGAAAATCTCCGAGATTATCACGTGAATATGAAAGATACATGTTGTACTCAGAGAACCTGCCTTCTTTTGTTCTGGCAGTAATTACACCACTTGTAGCCTGTCCGTATTCAGCATTGTACCCCCCGGTTATTACTTCAACCTCCTCGAGAGAGTTAGCTGAAAGCTGAAGACCAAAGCCTGTTCCGGATAATGGATCCTGTACAGAAACTCCATCAAGAAGAAAAGAATTTTCATAATTACGGCCACCTCTAATATAGAGTTCGTTGTCATCTTTAACAACACCAGCTTGTTGTTCAACAATATCCTTAATGTTATTAACAATATTTTGTGTTATCTCATCACTGGAAATAATATGAGTACTTGATGTTTGTTCAATATCAAGCAACGGTCTGTCCCCAACAACAACAATTTCCTGATCGACAGTAAAAGATGTTACTACAAGGGTAATATTAAATTCTCTGTTTTCAGCTTGCGATACTTTAACACCAGTGTACTCAACCGTTTTAAAACCAATATAATCAACAGCGAGTGTATATGAGCCCGCAGGAATGTTTAATATTGAATAGTTTCCTTCTGAATCAGAGACTGCACCTAAATAAGAACCTTTAATCTTAAGTGTAACTCCTTCAAGAGGAATGCCTGCTGAGTCTTTAACAATACCAAAAAGCGAACCAAGTTGATCCTGTGCATTTGCAGAAACAGCAGAAAGGATTAAAATTAGAATTAGGAAAACTTTTTTCATATTTTATTGATAACCAAATTCATTAATAATTATTTTACGCATCAAAGCTTTTGAGTTAACCTGATTCCCGTTGAGAAAATAAACCGGCATACCCATAAAAACAATATTCGGGTTTGAATCAGTATTTTTTATGGCAATTATTGGACCCCCGCTAGAATCCGAACATGCAACTGTATTAGGTAATCTGTAAATAACAACTGCGTTGGATATTTTCAGCCCTCTTGTTCTTTGCACAAGTGTGCTTGTCGAAATTACAGGATAAGAAGAAACTACGTTAACAATACTAACATTACTCAAAAAGGCTATTGTACATGCTGCAACACTGTCAATTGGTGCAAAATTTATTAGAGTACCCTGCTGAGCAGTTTCAGTATTAGGAAATCCTGCTGTGAAAAAAAGTTTTTTTCCTGCCTGAGTAAAGAAAGGAAGACTTCTTTGAGCAAGGTCAAAATTTGCATTATCTGAAGAAATATTGCCTCTACTTGCACTCCAGATTACAATATCGTATAGTTTCAGAGTCTCGATAAACATTGGATTAATAATCTTAGGTATAAATTTGCCGTTGCCTGAACGAATATCGAGGGTATCATATTTAATTGTATCCATTGCATTATAAAAGTAATCAGCGGCTGTATTCATTTCAGCAAGTGGTTGATCTTTTATAATAAGTATTTTAGAGTTTACTTTTTGTACAAAGAAGAACTTAGTCGTATCCTTCGGCATTCTAACAATTTTACTATATGCACCAGCATTATCCTGTACTTTCATGTATAAGGCGTTGGGTGCATTTAGTACAAGACCACTGTCTTTTGTTAGAGTCATTGTAGTAACTGAACCGTTTATTGATTTAAAATTATTAGTATCATTTAAGGACCAATAAAAATTCCTTAAAGTAGCATTTCCATCCGGGTCAGTCGCAGCCCATTTAAAAGTAGTAACCGGATAAACGGTATCGGGTATTTCAGTACCCCCGAGAAAATCCATTGATGGTACAGAATTTAAAGTCGGATATAAATTCGATGCAGGTGTTGGATCAATTAAGCCTTTATCATCAACAGCAGCAACGTAAAATCTGAAAGTTGTATCGTTACCGTTCATTTGCAAGAGAAAAGTACTGTCACTTTTTGTTGTAAATGACCATTGTGAAACCGGTTTTGTTGAATCGAAAGAAAAATAATATCCTGCGATAAAGCCCTGTGGGGAATCTCCCCACCATGATATTTTTCTAAGTGTAGAACCGGGAGAGATAATACTGTCAGGAAACAATGACAAATAAGTTTCGGGAGGCAAACTACCTACATCACCAGTAATTGGATCCGAACAAGAGATTAAACAAACGCTACCGATTACGATTAAAATAAAGAGTAAACTTTTTTTCATGCTTTATATTTAAGTTTGATTCCCGGTTATTTACCGGGAATCAAATCTTTTAAAAAACTATTTAATTAAAATCATTCTCTTAGTATTAACAAATCTTGAACCATCATTACCCTCGGCAACAACCTTGTAGAAATAAACGCCGCTGGCAAAGTTATTAGCAGTCCAATCAACCGTATATGATCCAAGAGGCATACTTCTATCAACAAGTTTCGCTACTTCTTTTCCCAGAACATTGTAAACAGTTATTCTCACGTTGCTATTAACCGGAAGTGTAAACCTGATTTTTGTAACAGGATTAAACGGATTAGGATAATTTTGTGATAGTGAATAAGTTTGTACAATTTCATTATTGTTTATTATACCGACTGGGATTACAGTACCAAAGTCAGTATTCCTTCTTGGAACCATTTTGTAATTACCGAAAGAATAGTATAAAATACCCTGAGTGAACAAAATACTGTCATTTTGAGTTAGCAAGGTCTTACCAGCAGTTACTCCGTCCCAATTATTCGTAAAGGTATGTCCACCATCCTGAAGTTCAATCCTTGCATCAATATTGGAATTATCTCTTACCAGTATTTCACCAAAGTTTCTCCTGAATGCAGTGTCAATTAAAGTTTGCCTTGATGTACAGGATATTCCGGATCCTGCGTTGATACATGAAATCCAGAAGGGTGTATTAAACCTAACAAAAACGGATTCCCATTTTTCTATCGCAGTATCACCATCAAGTTTGTTGTTTGCAAGCTCAGCAGTAGTAAGGTTCTGTACGTCTGGCAGAGGATTACCAGTTGAAATTAAAGTAATATCGGATGCAGCTGCGACATTTATTCTTGTCATACCGTTTGATTCCTCAACAACACCTTTTACTCTTACCCTGTCACCTCTCTTTAAAACATCAGTTGCATTATTGTAAACCCAGATACCACTCCATACTCCAGTACCATTTTGTATAATTACTCTTCGGGGCGAAGTTTGAGAACCGCCGCTTGAACTAAAACTAAATGCGCGGATATCAGAAGTATCGGCTGTTACAATTCCTTCAATACCTCTAACTGTAGCACCATTGTAGCCGCTGAATCCACCATTGTTAGGACACCACTGCACGTCCTGAATAGATAACGAATCGTTTGCAAAAACTTTATAAAAAAGTTTTGATTTTAAGGTATCCGCTGGGAAATTTTTTGAACCGCCGTTGTTATCTGTTGCCTTTATAAAATATTCAACCAAATTTCCGAGTGCCTGAGGAGGCATTTTTGCGGAATAAAGATTTCCTGTTATGAAAGGCATTACTTTACTCTGAAAAGCACCTCCATTAACCTTCCAGAATACTCTTACTTCTGATATTGAATTAGGATGTAATGCTGGGTCTAATACTGAACATGTAACAGATACGCTATCATTTGGAGTAGGAACTCCCGGATTTCGAGTCACAGAAGATATCTGTGGAGGGGCATTACCAAGACTTAAATCACTCGGATATATCGGAACAATAGCATAAGGTAATTGTGTTCCGAAAGCTCCTTCATTGTTTGCCGCAATGATTACTCCTCTAACGTAATTCACATACGTTCCCGCAAGAGGATGAGTCCACGGGCGAAGAGTATCACCTGATGGTTGTGTAGAAAAGAAGTTCGAAAAATCTCTCATATACAATTTATTGCCATTTTCATCCACTACACTCCAGGGTTGACGATTACCAAGACCTGTACCGATTGTAACGTTCCTGATTTCAACATACATACCTTCGTATTTCTCTCCGTTTACATAATTAATTGTTCCACCGTTTGGATAATCTCCCTGATTGAAATCTGTAATATTAACAAGTTTTGGAATTGGGCGTGAACCCGTACTTTGCAGGACTGATATGGTATATCCGGAAGATGTGTCATGGTCGACCTGTGTTAATGAGTTCGCATACCCTGTTGCAGGAAACTCCTGTACAATACCGCGAACTTTTATTATTGCACCTGTATCAACAAGGTCAATACCTGTTTGTGGACCTCTGCCGCCCTGTCGAACAACTATTCCGCCAAAAAGTCCATTTGCAGTATCCTGAACGTAACATGTCCAGGATGATGTTCCCCTTAGTAAAGTCCTGAAATCATTTGTTGCTGGAGAGACCCTTGGAGGAGCTACTACTCTTGCAACGAATTCTACTGAGTCACCCAGTTTATCTGACCTGTCTTTACCGATTGCAAGTGAATCATCTGCTTTATACTGAAAGAATTGAATTGTAACCGGATCCCAAGTAAGCACTTGTTCATATATATTGAATCCAAGTGAATAGACAATCAATGTTACAATTGCTGCTAATGGTAAAAATTTTAATTTCTTCATTTTGATTTTTATATATTTATTTGAATTTAATAAAATTTTATTTTACAACCAGGAATTTTCCCTTTTTAATTTCTCCTGTTACACTGTTTTTAACCGTGAAAAAATAAAGACCTGAAGCTATAGATTGCTCGTTTTTTGAAATAAGATCCCATGCATGTTCACCTCCCGCAAATTTCTGAGTACCATCAGAATAAGTTTTGAACCATTCAATATCATTACCATTGTACGTAGCTGCGTCGTGGTCGAACCTGTCAACAAGGTCACCGGCAAGTGTCCAAATTGAGATTTCGCATTTAGATGGTAAATTAAAGAAATATATTTTTCGAGTAATCTCTTTCTTAGTGCCGGTTCCGTCCCATATAGCACTCCCGTAATACGGATTTGGATAAACTCCAATATCCTTGGAGCCGTCGTCAACTGGAGTTGTACCCACAACAATTCTTTTTGTATTAGAAAGAATACTGCTTTCAAGTGAAGAAAGGTTTTGTGAAGAATCTCCTTTATCGTAAGACGTTACAGTATAAACGTACTGAAATCCATTTAACTGGTTTGGAAAATCAAATTTATACCAATATTTGTTCGTATCGTTTGGAAAAGTTTTAAAGGTATTCATTTTAATAAATCCAAAACCTGTATTATTATAATAATTATTATGGGAACTGTCAAAATCAGCAATTAGCTTCATTTGAGACAAAAGATCTTGGTTTAGATTGTTATTTGATTGGGGATCAGTCCTGTACAGTTTGTACCCTTCAAAATCATATTTCCCTGAAATTGGGTCTTTTGAATATTCTGCATTGTTCGACCAGTAAAGAGTAACATTATTGCTCGTTACTTCTGAACGAGTAATTGGGATATCAGGTGGGGATGGAAGTTTGTAGCCGTTGTCATACGCGCGTTGAGCCCAAAGTGCATTATTATACAATTCGCTCTTTTGGTAAGATGAATCCCACTGAGCAGGGTCTGTCCCGAACTTCTTTGCACAGACAACTGCAAATACAACATTCATAGTATCCTGTTGATAGCGTAACGAAAATGGAGAACTGTCATTCTTTTTATACGGACCGTATGATAGTAATGTAACCCTGTTACCGGGATTATGACGTAAAACATCGATACGTGATGAATCGATAACAACACCTGGTGCAAGAAATCCTCTCAATTTACTGTATCTTTGCTGGTCATCAGTTGGAGAAAAATAAACAGGGTCGGTTGTGTTTCTAAACTGCCAGACAGTCCATTTTGACCTTACAGTATCTGTAGATGGTTTTGGATTTACACCAAGAAGTTTCACAGAAGCATAATTGTCCGTGTAACCGATATCACCGGAATGGTCGTATGCATATTCCATATTCATCGTATCAATATAACCATTAGCATTTTTGGAGAAAAATGATGTGCCAGCATTACAACCGGGAGTAACATTGATATTTCTAACAACTAAATCTTTCCACATCCCTACGTAAATTGAGTCTATTGGAGAATTATCACCATTATAACCAATGTTAACAATTTTATAATCTAATATTACAAAGAAATTTGCAAAATTCAGGTCATAAGTATATGATTCAAGCATTACTTTTATACCAAGAGGATTATGATTTTGAACACCCGATGTAGTAGTATCATAAAACTCACAAATAAAATCCTGATGAGAAACAGCATCCGGTGAATAATAAGGTGAAGTTATAAGAGAAGATTTTTCAGTTATGATTGATCCCGGCGCATTGAAAAATTCAAATCCTTCTTGCTTTGAAGGATTGGATACATCAATAGCACCTGTTGTAACTCTAATTTGTCCGCTTTTAACACCCCCTACCCATAATCCTCCTAACCATACATTTTCAATACCGGAGTTCTTAGGAAACATACCTGAAGGTTGTGTACCACAATATCCTTTACCTATAGTTCCAAAATTTGTAACTGTAAGTGAAATATTTCCTATCGTTGTGTATTTGTTGTTAATGTCATCCTGTGGTTTGGTATGAAGAGTTCTGAGACTTGCTAAAGTAAATGATAATACTGCAAATAAGAAAAATACAGCAATAATCACCCTTCTTATGCTTTGAAAATGCATTTTCAATTTGTAATTAATTTTCGATAAATGTAATAATAATAATTGTTAATTTAACGTATTTAAATTAAATATTCTATCAAATTATTATATTATTAATGATTTTACGATTTCTTTAAGTAAGCGTTCTAAATAGTGTGTAAATAAAAAAGGATATAAAAAAGTCTCCAA
>CAZVCC010000051.1:0-21808 GCA_964626015.1 uncultured Ignavibacteriaceae bacterium | reverse complement strand
CGATAGAATACTTCAAGACAAAGAGAAAAGACGAATACAAGGTTGAGATACTCGAGACGATTGCAAAAGATGAGGATATGGTCTCGCTGTACCATCAGGGCGGTTTTACAGACCTTTGCAGAGGACCGCATTTACCAAGCACGGGAAAGATAAAAGCCGTGAAGTTGATGTCAATCTCGGGGTCGTACTGGAGAGGCGATGAAAAGAACAAAATGCTTCAGAGGATATACGGAATAACATTCCCATCGCAGAAGGAACTTGACCATCATTTAAAGATGCTTGAAGAAGCGAAGAAGCGCGACCACAGAAAGCTCGGGAAAGAACTTGATTTATTCTTCTTCCACGAAGTGAGTCCGGGTGCACCTTTCTGGCTTCCGAACGGAATGATTATTTACAGAGAGATAGAGTATTTTTCAAGACAACTTCATGACAAATACAGGTATGACGAGATAAGCACTCCGATAGTTGTGAAAGAGCAGTTATTCCAGACATCGGGGCATACATCGCATTACCTTGAAAATATGTTCAAGATAATAACCGACGATGAGCCGATGTATTTAAAACCGATGAACTGTCCCGAGGCGACAATCGTGTATTCATCAAAGCTGAGAAGCTTCAGAGATTTACCTCTGCGTTTAAGCGAACTCGGCAGGATGCACAGGAACGAAATTCGCGGAGCGCTGGGCGGAATGTTCAGGGTAAGGCAATTCACGATGGACGATGCACATATATTCTGTACATACGACCAGATACTTGAAGAAATAACCAAGGTGCTTCAACTAATGACGGAGACTTATTCAACATTCGGTTTTACACCTATGTACTATCTTTCGACCAGACCCGACGAGGCGATGGGCGAAATAGAAGTCTGGAACAAGGCTGAAGAGTCGCTTGCACAGGCGCTTAAGGCGAATAACCTGAGCTACAAAGTTAACGAAAAAGACGGAGCATTTTACGGACCGAAGATTGACGTACACATAAAAGACGCACTGAACAGAACCTGGCAGCTTGCGACAGTGCAGCTTGATTTTAATTTACCCGAGAGATTCGATTTAACTTATGAAGGCTCGGACGGACAGAAACACAGACCGATAATGATACACCGCGCAATATACGGAAGCTTTGAAAGATTCGTCGGAATACTGACCGAGCACTTTGCGGGAAACTTCCCTGCATGGATAGCACCTGTTCAAGTGGCGGTACTGCCTTTAACAGACGCACAGAAGGACTATGCTAAGAGCGTTTACGATACATTGTTCAGCGAAGGATTCAGAGTATATCTTGACGACAGAAGCGAGAAAGTGAATTACAAAATACGCGAAGCCGAGAATAGAAAGATACCGTACATGCTCGTACTCGGACCGAAAGAAGAACAGAGCGGTAGCGTATCGCTCAGGATACACGGAGCGGGCGATAAGGGTGCTTTTGAATTGAAAGAATTCATGCAAAAAGTTAGATTAAACGTTACGGCTAAAAAAACAAATTACGATTTATAAATTTTAGGAAGGTTAAATAAATTAAAGACAAAAAGTACAAGGAAAGAGTAAATCAGGAAATCACCGCTTATCAGGTTAGAGTAGTTGATGAAGACGGACAGCCGCTCGGCGTTATGCCGCTGCACGAAGCTTTAAGAACAGCAACCTCACGAGGACTTGATTTAGTTGAAATAGCAGCGGGCTCGAAGCCCCCGGTTTGCAAGATAATAGATTACGGAAAGTACACTTACGAGAAACAGAAGAAGGACAAGCTGACGAAGAAGAATCAGAACGTAATGACGGTTAAGGAAATAAGATTCAATGCAAACACAGATTCGCACGACATAGAATTTAAGACGAAACATTTAAGGCAGTTCCTTCTTGACGGACACAAGGTAAAGACCTCGGTACTTTACAAAGGAAGAATGATAACACATCCTGAAATAGGACAGAAACTTATGAGCGACGTACTGGAAAGACTGAAAGATATAGGAAAGATAGATTCAAAGCCAAAGCTTGAAGGCAAGATGCTCACATGTTTTTTAGTACCGGACAAGAACAAAATACTTTCATACAGAGCAAAGCTTGCGAAAGAGCTTAAGAAAGAAGAAGAAACACCTCTGACAGAATCCGTGAAAGCGGAGACAGCGTTGGAAGAGCCAAAAACACAAACAGAAAATTAATTTACAAATAAACAAAGCACAACATGCCCAAGATGAAATCGAACCGTGCATCAGCCAAGAGATTTAAGGTAACGGGTACGGGAAAGTTAAAGAGAGAGAAATCCGGCAGAAGTCACATTTTGACTAAGAAGTCACCGAAAAGGAAGAGACAGCTTGCAACAGCAACGCTAGTTTCAAAGGGTGACGAAGGAAGAGTCAAAAGAATGATACTCGCGGAATAAACTTTCTGAAAGAAGTCTTAAAGAAAGACTATAAAGTTCTTTAAAATATTTATTCCTCCAAAAACAGGAATAATTTAAACAAGAAGAGGTCTCGAAATTCCGCAGCGCGGAATGCCTCAATTTTTAAATTAAAGAAAGGTAATAAAATGCCAAGGTCTAAAAACAAAGTCGCCTCGCACAGGCGCAGAAAAGCAGTTCTAAAGCAAGCCAAGGGCTACGTAGGAGCAAGAAGCAAAGTTTACACGGTTGCGAAGAATGCAGTAGAGAAGGGCTTATCACACTCATACAGGGACAGAAAACTCAAGAAGAGAGTTTACAGAAATCTCTGGATAGTCAGAATAAATGCAGCAGCAAGAATAAGCGGAGTATCTTACTCACAGCTGATGGGCGCATTAAGCAAGAAGAAAATCGACGTAAACAGAAAGACACTTGCTGACATGGCTTACAACAATCTCGATGCATTCAACGAATTTGTAAAATTCGCAATGAGCTAAAAGAAACAGAATATTCTTTACAACAAAAGCGGGCTTATGGTCCGCTTTTTGTTTTTAGAGGGGAGAGCAGGGTATAGGGTTCAGGGTATAGGGTACGGGTTTTGGTGCGTAGGGAAAAATTATATAAAGTATGCAACCTGTTTAAAGCAGGATTATAATGTTATACTTCAATTGTCTAAAGTCAACAGCAACTTTATTAATCCTCATGTTAGAAGCATGAGTTACCCTAAGAGCAATTATATTGAATTAAAATTTATTTCAGTGTGGAGCCTTTTGCAGCCCACCATTCGAGGATTTCGACTTTGAGCCGTCCGGCTATAACCGCCGGGTCTTCTGATGCGAGGCGTTCGGCTTCTTCTTTGGATTTAACGCTGAATATTACAATTCCGCGAAGGTCGCCGTCACCGCCAAAGGGTCCTGCTATTTGAGTGTGTCCTTCTTTGTAAAGTTTTGAAAGGTGTTCCATGTGTCCTTTTTGTATTAGAGCTGTTGCAGCGGAGTCCTGAGTTCTGTTCTCGCCGCGTTTCAGAAAGCACATGTAGTATTTTTTCATGATGAATGTTTCATCGCCGTCTTTCATTTCGAATTCGTCCTGAGAAAGGGCGGTGTTTGAAAGTATGAATGATGCTGTAATAAGAAGGATGAGAATGATTGTGTTATTCATGCTTGTTGTTTAGTTAATTTTTAAATTAATTTGGCTTATCTTTACTAATATGCCGTCCCTCCGGGACTTAATACGCACACTTATATTTAGCTATTGATATACCGTCCCTCCGGGACTTAAAAATTAAAAGAGTCTTTAATATAATTTAAAGACTCTTTAATAAATATTTTAATAAAGAAGTAAAATATAAATTTTATTCTTTATCCTCAAGTACATATTTCCAGACGAGACCTGCGATTGCAGCTCCGATAAGAGGTGCAATGATGAACATCCAGAGCTGCTCTAAAGCCGCACCGCCAACGAACAGTGCGGGACCTATACTTCTTGCAGGATTTACCGATGTACCCGTTATAGGAATACCGACGATATGAATTATAACGAGTGCAATACCGATAGGTATTCCGGCAAAACCGGCGGGTGCATTCTTGGCAGTTGCACCGAGAATTACGATAAGAAATATAAATGTTAACACGACTTCAGCTACAAAACCTGAAATCATAGGGTATTTCATGGGTGAATATTCCGCATACCCGTTTTGTCCGAGTCCGCTTGCAGCGATATTATAACTGCTAAGACCTGAAGCAATGTAATACAAAATACCTGCTCCTATGATTGCACCTATAATCTGAAAAATAATATACATCCCTGCGTCTTTGCCGCCGATTCGTCCTGCAACGAGGGCTCCGACTGTAACAGCGGGATTAATATGGCATCCGGACACGCCTCCTATTCCGTAAGCCATAGCAAGAACTGCAAAACCAAATGCAAATGAGATTCCGAGGAACCCAACGGAACCGCCCGAAATAACCGCGGAACCGCATCCGATAAGAACAAGCACCATTGTTCCGATTAATTCGGCAATGTACTTTTTCATTTAATGCTCCTTTTAAAGTTTTAAAATATTAGAGAATTACTCTATTATAATTTCATCTACGAATATATACGCGTCCCCGCCTGCACCCTGATGCCATGCGGGAATTTTGCCGTAGTTAACGGCGGTAACTTTTATATAACGTGCATTTTGTACTTTATCAAACCGTAAGATAAAATCTTTTATTGAAACATTCAAATCCTTATCCGATACAGTATTTTCGATTGTTCCAATTTTATTATACCTAATATTATCTATTGAAGAATAAACCTCAACGTATTTTGGCATCCATATCCAGCTTCTCGCATCCTGAAGGAAACCAATTGTAACGGCACTAACATTCTTTTCTTTACCAAGGTCAATAACGGCTGAAAAATCCTGTTTCTGATAGCCCTGCCAGCTTCCGAGCCTCCAGCTTTTTCCTCCCCTGATTTGGTCTATAAGTGCTTCGGGTCCGCCCCCTGTGTAAGACAGATGCGGGGTTGACAGCAATTCGACTTTTATATCTTTTGGAATTTTGTGATACACAGAGCTTATAGTTTTGCTTCTCTTTCCGTTTACATCTTCTGCGTAAGTAAAGATAGATGTATTTTCATGGATAGTAATAGAGTGTTTATATTCAACAGGCTGACCCTGATTTATATAATAGTATATCTTAGCGTCGAGATAGTTAACTGAAAAAGAGATAACGAGAGAATCTTTGAAAGTAACCCTGCTTGTGTTTGCATAAGGTGATGGGATTAGTTCGTTAGAGGTGTCGTATGATATTTCGGAATATAAGTATTGCTTGATTCCGTTATCGCCGAATGATTTAGCGGGAGAATTTCCCATTTCATAAGTTATCGTACTGCCGCTAAAAATATCATCCCATGTTATAAAGGGTTTTTTATCTTCTGATGTCTTGTTCTGTATGAAAATATTTTCGTCCGATTGGTTGTTAGCTTTTATAGTAAATGTTTTTCCGTTTTCAAGTTTAATTTTCACTTCGTCGAAGATTGGACTGCCAATCAGGAATTTTCCTGAGCCTGGTGCGACGGGATAGAAACCCATAGCACTAAGAACATACCATGCTGACATCTGTCCACAGTCTTCGTTTCCGATAAGTCCGTCCGGACTGTCCTTATAAAATTCCGACATTATTTTTCTTACAAGCTGCTGAGTCTTATGAGGGCTGTCAGTATAGTTGTATAAGTATGCGATGTGATGCGATGGTTCGTTACCATGTGCATACTGACCTATAAGCCCGGTTATATCAACCTGTTCGCGTCCTGTTGTTTTCTCATCAGTACTGAAAAGTTCATCGAGTTTCTTTTCCAGACCGCCGTTCAGGTAATTATTTAACTGAGGCACATCATGCGGTACGTAGAATGAATACTGCCATGAATTTGCTTCTGTAAAATTATTATCAACGTCTGTCGGATTGAACGGGTCTTTCCAGCCGTTATTCAATCTCGGACGCATAAAACCGGTTTTGGTGTCGAGAATATTTTTGTAAAACTGAGAGCGTTTTTGATATTCGTATTTATTATTTACATCACCGAGTGATTCCGCAAAATTAGCTATGCACCAGTCATCGAAAGCATACTCAAGAGTTTTTGATACTGACTCGTGCTCTTTATCGGCAGAGATGAAGCCGTCGTTTCTGTAATGCTGAAGTCCGTATATATCAAGGTTTGAGCTGTGCATCATTGCATTGAGCGCGAGCTGCTTGTCAAACTCAGTTATGCCGCTGTTGTATGCGTCAACTATTACAGGCACAGAGTGGTATCCAATCATGCAATCGGTTTCATTTGCACCGAGTTCCCAGACGGGGAGCCTGCCGCCTTGTTCATACTGAAGGAGAAAGGTCTTGATAAAATCTGCGGAACGCTTTCTTTCAATGATGTTTAGCAAGGGGTGTAAAGCCCTGTAAGTATCCCAAAGCGAAAAAACCGTATAATAATTATGGTCTGCCTTATGAACTTTCAGATCCCTTCCGAGATAAGAGCCATCAGCATCGTTGAAAATATTCGGAGCTATTGCAGTGTGGTACAAGGCAGTGTAGAAGATTCTGAGTTTCGTGATGTCGTTTGACTTTACCTGTATCTTGTTTAGGTAGTTATTCCAGAGTTCATTTGCTTCTTTTCTTACAGTGTTAAAGTCTTTGCCGCCAATATCAGATTCGAGGTTCATTTTTGCATTCTCCTCACTTATTGCAGAAATACCGACTTTCACATATACGGGTTTTTGCGGATCATTAAATTCAATGATAGCTTTAATGTTATTGCCTACGACATAATCCTTTTCGGGAATATACACATCGTCTGAAAAAACACCCGTTTTTTTAAAATCTTCCGAGAAAACTGCGTAAAAGTAAACTCGCTGGTCTCTTGCCCAGGATTCAGAGCGTCTGAATCCCGACACAGAATTACTGTTTGAAATTTTTATATGGGACTCAATAATTTTATCACGGTGCTTCAGGTCAATGAATACTTTTGTTTCTTTTCCTGAGGGGAATGTGTATTTGTGATAGCCCGCTCGCGTGCTTGCTGTCAGTTCTGCCTTTACATTATATTTATCAAGCAATACTGAATAATAACCCGGTTCAGCGGATTCGTTATCGTGAGAAAAAGAGGAAGTAAAATTTCGTATGGTGTTCTTATCAATTTCAGTAAATCTATTATCGGTAAAAGGCATAAATAGAATATCGCAGTAATCGGGAACACCTGTACCGCTGAGATGTGTATGCGAGAACCCATAAATTATGCTGTCGGAATAGTGATAGCCCGAACATCCGTCCCACCCTTCAAGCCTTGTATCAGGGCTGAGCTGTACCATTCCAAAAGGAACCGCTGCTCCCGGGAAGGTATGACCGTGTCCGCCTGTGCCGACGAAAGGGTTGACATATTTTGTATAATCGAAATAAGATTTATTATGGTTTGAGAAAGATGAAAACAATAAGAACAGGAATATAAAAGCTGAAAACTTCTTCATTTGATTTTTATAAGGTTCTATATAAAGTATTAATAATATATTAAATGTTAAATTGCAATTTTTGGTTGAAAACACATAAAAGAAAACCGCACACTGATTTCCAATAAATGAATATGACCCGCATGGATTAATGTTGTATGGAAAACGAATAGCGGTACATACATATAAAAATACATACGGGAACTAATATTTAAACTTATATGTATATACATGTAAATGAAAGATAAAGCATAATGAAATTAGAAGAAGAAATAAAGCAGAAGTCGTTTGCGAATCCATACCAGAAGCTGATGGTGAATGTACTTTACACCGGAAGCTGGCTTGGACTGATGGAAGCCAATTATTTGAAGGAGCACGGGTTGACATTGCCTCAATATAACGTACTGAGGATATTGAGGGGGCAATATCCAGAGCCTGTGACAGTGAACGACATCATTAACAGAATGCTCGATAAATCATCTAATGCTTCGAGGATTGTTGATAAACTTGTTGGGAAGAATCTTGCGGAGAGAAAAGTCTGCAAGAAAGATAAAAGAGCAGTAGATGTACAAATTACAAAAAGCGGATTAAGACTTTTATCCGTGATTGACAAGGAACTTCCCAAATGGGAAAAACGGGTAAAGTCATTAACCAGAACCGAGGCGGATACACTGAACAGTCTTCTCGATAAACTTAGAGACTGTCCGATAAAGGATTTAAAATAACTATTAATATAAATTAAAACAAAACAAACATGAAGAAAAACCTATTTAAATTAGTGCTGGTAATAATTACAGCATCAGCATTCATCATAACTGGATGCGGTAAATCTGAAAAAGATGTTAAAGTCGGAGAAAAGCAGACAGCCGGAGAGACCAAAGGAAAGACCCTCGCCGTTAGTAAAGCAGACAGTAAAATAAACTGGCTTGGCAAAAAAGTAACGGGGCAGCATAACGGAACCATCGATGTATTAAACGGAGAGGTAATGGTTGATAACGGTAAAGTAACAGGCGGAAAAGTTGTGATTGACATGAAGACGATTAAAAATCTTGATTTAACAGATGCCGAAACAAACACAAAGTTAGTAAAGCACTTATCATCGGCAGACTTTTTTGAATCTGACAAGTATCCGACTTCTACTTTGGAACTTGTAAAAGTTGAAGAGTTAAAGGATGCGACCAAGCCGAATGTGAACTCAACCGTAACGGCAAACCTTACCATGAAAGACGTAACCAAGAGCATCACATTTCCGGCAGAAATAAAGATTGAAAACGGTGCATTGACTGCAAAAGCAGATTTTGACATAGACAGAACAGACTGGAATATTAAGTACGGATCCGGAAAATTCTTTGATAACCTTGGCGACAAGATGATTAATGACAAGTTCAACCTGAACATTTCAGTAATAGCAAAGTAATAATAGGATAAAACAATGGGGGAAGCCTTTAGGGGTTTCCCTTTATATAAATTATAATAAAAATCATGGCGTATAAATTTTCGAAAGAGTT
The DNA here is from genome assembly GCA_964626015.1 of uncultured Ignavibacteriaceae bacterium. Lineage (GTDB taxonomy): Bacteria > Bacteroidota > Ignavibacteria > Tepidaquicellales > Tepidaquicellaceae > CAIKZJ01. The sequence continues at coordinate 12,940 of CAZVCC010000051.1, read as the reverse complement.
TTTAAAGAAGTCTTTATCATACGACGAATATATTAGGCTGACAGACAGACTGCTTTCAGAGGGTAAAACAACAGGTGAAAATCAGGAACCCGAAATGATAGAATACACAAAGCTCAACGCTCAAAGAATGAGAAGAATTTACAAAACGGCAGAAGTCAGCGATGAGTTCAGCAATGTACTCAATGCGAATCAGCACTGGATACTTATAACAGAACCCTGGTGCGGAGATGCAGCAAACACGGTACCCTTAATAGTAAAGATTGCGGAGAATTCCGAAAAAGTAAAGCTGCACATACTTCTCAGAGATGAAAACCCGGACGTTATGAACGAGTATCTAACTAACGGAGCGAAATCAATTCCTATGCTTATAATACTGGATGAAAATTATGAAGAAAGGCACGTATGGGGACCGCGTCCTGCTGAGATTCAAAACATGGTTCTTGAGTTTAAAAAGTCTGGAGAGTTTAATATGGATGAACTTAAGAAGAATCTTCAGCTATGGTATTTTAACGACAAGACACAATCAACACAAAAAGAAATATTAAAATTACTTAAGAAATGAACGTGACAATACATAAAGCCAATACAAGAGGGTATGCTGACCATGGATGGTTGAAAACAAATCATACATTTAGTTTTGCATCGTATTACGATGAGAACAGGATGAACTTCGGAATGCTTAGAGTCCTTAATGACGATATTGTAGAGGGCGGAATGGGATTCGGGAAACATCCTCATAACAACATGGAAATAGTCTCTATTCCTCTATCAGGTGCGCTTGAACACAAAGATTCTATGGGACATATTGAAGTTATAAAAGAGGGTGAAGTGCAGATAATGTCGGCAGGTACGGGAGTTTTGCATTCTGAATACAATCACTCAAAGAACGATGATGTTAATTTTCTGCAGATATGGGTATTACCCAAAGAACGCAACATAAAACCAAGATATGAACAGAAAAACATTAACAATGCTGATGCGAAGAATAAGTTCTTAACTATAGTTTCACCCGATGAAAAAGATGACAATGCTGTTTGGATAAATCAGGATGCATACTTCTCAATTACGAGGTCAGATGCCGGCACGGAGATTAGTTACGATATTAAGCAAAAAGGAAACGGAGTATATATTTTCGTAATTGAAGGAGATGTAACTATTGACGGGAATAATCTTGGAAGAAGAGACGGTATAGGAATTGAAGAAGCAGAGAAAGTAAGAATCAAATCAAACTCTGACAGCCGCTTGCTTGCGATAGAAATACCGATGTGATGAAATTAATAACCTAATGCCTTGTTTTCTGTTTTAATTCTGACAGATAGCAATATAAGATTTAAAACGGAAAAGATTAACATCGAAACAAAAAGAGAATACGATAAAGGTATAAGAATAAATTCGAGAACAACTATAAAGTAGTTTGGGTGTTTCAGGTATTTATACAATCCTTTCTTTACGAGATTTCCTCCGGGTATTACGAATATTCTGGTATTCCAATATTTACCGAGTGATATAAAGATTGAAAGTCTGAATATCTGAACTATCAAGAATATAAACAAAGCTGCGTAGTTAATTTCAGAGAATGGAGACAGATTAAATTCTATTATAAGCGAAATAAAAAATCCTGTGTGAAGCAGGAAAAAGTATTTGTAATGCTTGCGTCCGTATTCTATCGCTCCCCGGTTTCTCAGCCATTTTTCGTTTTTCTTGGCAATGAATAGTTCTACAAGCCTGACAACAACGATTAAAGAAAGGAAGTAATAAAACATATTCATTCTGTTCTGCTCATTTTTAGCAGAGCCATTTCGGACGAAAATCCCGGACCTAATGATATCATAAGTCCGTAACCATCGTCGAACCCATCAGACAGAAATTTTTCTAATACATAAAGAACTGATACGCTTGACATATTCCCGTATTTTCTGAGTACCTCTCTTGAATTCAATAACAAACCCGGACTAATTCTTAGCGCATCTATATAAGCCTGAATTACTTTTGCACCCCCGGGATGAGCGATGAAATTCTTAATATCAGAAATGTCCAGATTGTTTTTTCTCAGAAATGATTCAATATCATGTCTGACGTTATTAGTTATTATCGCCGGAATATCCTTCGAGAATACTACCTTGAAACCATCGTCAAGGAATTCCCAGCCCATCACGTCTTCCGAATCATAGTAAAGCCTGCTTAGAGAATCAATAATTTCAACTTTATAATCAGAGCGGAATTTTTTAGCTGCGTTATCACCGAGTATAAGAACACTTGCAGCACCGTCGGAAAAAAGACTTGTTGCAATGAAGTTACTTTTAGAGAGGTCGTTCCTTCTGAATGTCAGAGAGCAAAGCTCAACAGCAGCAAACAGGACCACCGCATCCGGATTTGATTTTGCAATTATGTTTGCCTTCGCAAGCCCGCTTACACCACCTGCACAGCCGAGTCCCCAAAGAGGATATCGGTTAACGTTAGGATTAAGTTTGAGAGAATTGATTAGCAGAGCATCTAATGAGGGTGTACTTAGACCGGTTGTATTGACGAGAATAATATCGGTTATATCTTTGAAGCTGACGCCTGCAATTGACAAGTTTTTCATGACTGACTCCCGCAAACAATCCAAAGCGATAGTCTTGAATAAATAATTTTTCTCGGCAAAAGATTTATCGCTCTGAAAAAAATCTATCGGAACACAAAAGTTTCGTTCCTCTATGCCTGAATTATCAAACACCTCAAGCAGTTTATCCGCGTTCGGCAGAACGTCGCCGAACAAAAATTTAGAGAAAGTTTTTGTCTCACCCTGCAGCAGCTTACAATTGAAATCGGTTTTATGAATACTAAGAATTGTGCCCAATTAATTTTTAGTATGAGAACACATAAATCCTCTTATAAATTGCAGGCCAGCTTAACCCAGCAATTACCGGTTTTAACATAACCGGTTTAAAGCATTAAACTACTTTTTCTTTTTAGCTGTTTTCTTTGCTTTTTCTTTTTCTTTCTTGAGCCTTAATGCTCTTTCCTTCGCCCGCTGGATGGTGCGTTCGCGGTACTCAGGGTCGTTGTAATACCTGTTACGAGCATTTTCCAGAGTCATTTTCTTGTATTCAGGGTCATTATGGTATTTTTCCCTGTAATACTTCTTTAGTTTTTCTCTGTACTCTTTGTCTTTTCTGTATTTCTCCCGCACCTTTCTGCGGATTTCTTCCCGGTTTTCATAATAATAATTTTCAGCCATGATATTATTATTTATATTTATGAAAAAATAAGTTTGTGTTTTTATTAAAAGAACGACATACACAAATATAGGTTAAACCCAATACTAATTTTTCTTGTTATAATGATAAACTATTGAAACTAAGAAAAATTGCGTTCAATAATATAGTAAAAGATTTTTTTAAATAAAAGCAAGAAAAAAATTGTTTTAAAAACATTTTAAATTCACGTATACGGATAAAACAAAAATATACTGGGACTCGCAATATGAAGAGAACAAAGCAAGCTGGGACGTGGGTTATGTCTCCACACCTCTCAAAGAGTACATAGACCAGATAGCGGATAAGAACCTGAAAGTTCTGATACCGGGTGCGGGAAACGCTCACGAGGCTGAATACATGCATCTGCAAGGATTTAGAAATGTTTACGTTCTTGATATATCAGAAGAAGCTGTCAATAATTTTACGGGCAGGTTCCCTGATTTTCCAAAAGACCATATTGTGTGCGGTGATTTTTTCTCACATGAGAGCAAATACGACCTAATACTCGAACAGACCTTTTTCTGCGCAATAGACCCTTCGGACAGGAAAAAATATGCTGATAAGATATACACTCTGCTGAAAGAAAACGGCAAATTAGCCGGAGTTCTTTTCAATCATGAATTTGAAAAAGCAGGACCTCCTTTCGGGGGTACTGAAAAAGAATACAGGAATTACTTCGGCTCGCGGTTTTATTACAAGGTATTTGAGACATCCTACAATTCTATTAAGCCAAGAGCGGGGCGGGAGCTTTTTATGATACTCGTGAAGAAGAAATAAAAAACTGTCCGGGATTATTTAAGTAAATTGATTAAAATTGTTTTTTAGTGCTAATTAAATTATTTTAGTTTACTTTAATAATTAAATCAAATCTTTATGAAAAATAAAGCAACTATTTTCGTTGGTTTAATACTTGCTGCAACAGCCGCATTCTTTATCATTTCTTGTAATACAAATGACAGTAACGTAATAAAGATAGGGCAATTTGCATCTTTAACAGGAAGCGAAGCAACGTTCGGAATAAGTTCTGACAACGGTATTAAGCTCGCAGTTGAAGAAATAAATATCGCTGGTGGAGTACTTGGAAAAAAGATAGAGCTTATAACCGAGGACAATCAGGGAAAACCAAATGAAACACAAACAGTGGTACAGAAATTAATAAACAGGGATAAAGTTGTCGGGATTATAGGAGAAGTTGCTTCATCAAGAAGCAAAGCCGGTGCACCGATTTGCCAGAATGCAAAGATACCCATGATTACCCAGGCTTCAACAAATCCTGAAGTAACAGCAATAGGAGATTATATTTTCAGAGTTTGTTTTATTGACCCGTTTCAGGCAACGGTTATGAGCAAGTTCGCATTAAATTCTATGAAGGTTAAAAAAGTTGCTTTATTAATCGACCAGAGAAATGCATACTCAACGGGTCTTGCTGAAAACTTTAAGAAGATATTTGTTGAAATGGGCGGAGAAATTGTTGAAGAACAGAAATATTCAGCGGGCGATAAAGACTTTAAGGCTCAGCTGACAGCTATAAAGTATAAGAATCCTGACGCTGTGTTCATACCGGGGTATTACACTGATGTAGGACTGATTGCAATACAGGCAAGAGAAATAGGACTGAACGCTCCTTTGTTTGGGGGCGACGGATGGGAGTCTGAAAAACTAACAGAGGGTAAAGCAAAAGATGCACTTGAAGGAAGTTTCTTCTCAACTCATGTTTCTTCAGAAGACCCAAGTCCCTTAATACAGGATTTCATAAAGAAGTACAGGGAAAAATACAAATCCGAACCTGACTGTTATTCTTTTCTTGGATATGATGCGATGATGCTGATGGCGGATGCTATTAAACGAGCAGGTTCTACTGACGGCGACAAGATAAGGCAGGAACTCTCAAAGACGAGCAACTTCAAAGGAGTAACGGGAAACATCACTATTAACGAGCAACGGAATGCAGTAAAGCCGGCTGTCGTACTGGAGATAAAAGACGGAAAGTTCAAGTATAAAGAGACGATAGCTCCATGACAGAATTCATACAGCAGTTTATAAACGGATTATCTCTCGGAAGCATATATGCACTTATTGCTCTCGGATATACGATGATATACGGTATTCTGAGGTTCATCAACTTCGCACACGGGGATGTATTTATGATTGGTGCGTATTCCGGATATTATCTTGCAATGCTGTTTGCGTTTACAACATTTACGGGGGGTGCTTCAGTATGGATGGCAATATTGATACTTATAGGCTCGATGGCTGTTTGCTCGATACTCGGGTTTACGCTCGAAAAGCTCGCATATAAACCTCTGAGAAATTCTCCGAAGCTTACCATATTAATCACAGCAATAGGTGTTTCGCTGTTTCTCGAATACGGCGGGCAGCTTGTATTCGGTGCAGACCCGAAATCATTTCCGACATTGCTGGAAAACAAGTCATTGTTCAGTGTCGGAGGTGCAGCTGTTTTTTCAAACTCTGTTGTCGTGATAATAGTATCACTGGTGCTTATGGTTATTTTAAGATTAATAATCATGAAGACAAAAATAGGTACTGCAATGAGGGCTGTTTCATTCAATCATAACGTTGCAAGCCTTATGGGAATTAATATAAACGGGATTATCAGTTTTACGTTTATTATTGGCTCTTCGCTTGCAGCCGCTGCGGGAATTCTTTTCGGTTTGAATTATCCGAAAATTGACCCGTTGATTGGAATCATATACGGTTTGAAAGCTTTCGTAGCTGCAGTGCTGGGCGGAATCGGAAACATAACAGGTGCGGCACTTGGCGGATATATACTCGGAATTGTTGAGACGTTTGTTTCAGGGTATTTATCGTCAACTTACAGGGATGCAATAGCCTTTGCTATTCTCATCATAATACTGCTATTCAAGCCGACGGGTATTCTCGGTAAGAAAGAAATTGAAAAGGTTTAACACACAAACCCCCTCCTAAAAAGGGGGTTTGTTTTTATTTGTTGTAAATACTTTTTACCATATTCATGTAAGCTTCCGACATATCTAATCCGCGCCTTTTCATTACCATCTTAGCAGTTTCAAATGCCTTATCAAGATTATACTTTTCCTTTTCGGTGCCGATTATATTCCATTCGAATGAATTAATGAGCTTATCGGGGAATCCGCCTCCTGTTACGTTTGCGAATATACCGCATATTGTACCTGTGTTCAGCATGGTGTTTATTCCGAACTTTGAATGGTCGCCGACTATGCTGCCAAGAAACTGCATTCCTGTGTTGATATTATTTCCAAATTGATTGACGCGGATTTTAGAATAATTATTCTTGAGGTTGCTTGTCACTGTGTCCGCCCCAAAGTTCACGAAAGGACAGGCGTATGTGTGTCCTATGAACCCGTCGTGCTGTTTGTTAACACAGCTGTGAAAAACAGAGTTTGATATTTCTCCAGAAACCTTTGAAGAATGTCCTATTGAACATGGTCCGTATATGCGGGAGCCTGATTTGACAAGCGCATTCTTCCCTATGTATACAGGACCCTTTAAGTATGTTAGCGGCTCTATAACCGCATTATCATCTATAAAAATTTCGCCGCTTACAGTATCGAGTATTACTCCGGGGTACACTTTGGCAGAAGCGCTTACAAAGTTATTATCATTTTCCTGATTCACGTCGGGATTCTTTTCCTGTCCTTTAACGCTTTCAAGTAGGTAGTTAAGGTCAAACCCGAGGTTTACGTCGAGAGATTTTAAGACATCCCACGGATAATTTATAATTTCGAAAATATTCTGGAATTGATAATTTGTATTATTAATCTTCTTAAGTCCGTCAAAGAAATTATTATTTAAACAAAAATTGAACCCATCTTTACGTTTCTCGATTTCGCTTACCTGCATCTTTGCAGCTACAATCGTGTCTTCAAAGTCAATAACACTATTAAAAGACATTGATTCCGTAATCCAGTCAATAACCTTCTTTGAAAAAACTATTCTGCCGTTGAGGAAGATTGTATCCTCCGCAGGAAATTTGTTAACAAGGTTATTATTATTCTGCGTAACGTAATCGGCTATGGAATCCCTGACGAAAAGCTCAACTCTTGAATCTTCGGGAAGGTAATGTTCAATCCGCTCCTTCATTGAAAAAACACCTGCTTTAATGTCGAACGAGGCTCTTAACAGGTTCAACGGAAAAAGATTTTCGTACTTTATATCTTCAAAAATTATGTACTTCATAAATTCAGATGTTTAAATTCTAAAAATAAAAAAGCCGGCTTATTTTGCGAAAATAAAAGAGCCGGCTTTAAAAGCGAGAACTATGTATTATGCGTCTGTAGTCTTCTTTGTCTTACCGAATTTCTTGTAATATTTCTCAACACGTCCTGCTGTGTCAACAATTTTCTGAGTTCCGGTAAAGAACGGATGGCATAGAGAACAAATTTCAACCTTAATCTCAGGAACAGTGGAACGAGTTGTGAATAAAACTCCTCTATTTTCACCACAATTGCAAATCACATTGCATTTATAATATTTCGGATGTATTTCCTTTTTCATGATAAACGTTAATCCTTTTACTTGTAAAACACTCAATATAGCATAATCACACTATATTTTCAAGGATATTTAGGACAAGACGGATTCCCGCCAAAAAAGGTTCAGCTTGAAGGTATAATATTCGTATACCAATAGATCCAATTTATTTCAAATCATGCTAAACTTAGTTGTTAAAACATGGTTTTATCTCATTTTTTAAGATGGAATTTACATATTTGACTTGCATAGAAAATTATTTATCAATAATATTGAATAAATATAATTAAAAAACATTACCTTGAAGAAGACCACACTGTTTTTTAGCGTATTTCTATTAATCGTTTCCTATGTTTACTCTCAGCAATTAACTCAGAATAATTTTACGGGAATTCTTGTTCCGAGGTATATTTGTTCTGGAACGAATACAAGATTGCCTTATGTTTTCAGGGCGCAATTAACAAATTTACAGCCAAACACAAAATATAGGTATTATACACAGGTATGCAGGTTCACTGACCTCGGCAGTACGAATTCTGGAGCAGGCAACCCTGTAATGATAAACGGCGGCAACTTTAAATATACAACAAATCCCGGGCTTTCAAATCCCGCTGGATATGATTCGTTAATTACTAATGCGAGCGGGACTTACACAGGCTGGTTCGGGTTCGTCCACACGGGCAATGCAAGATTTACTGCAGGTAATTATGTAATTCCTGCTATTACTCTCGATAGCGGCGGAAGCGGCTCGGTGAGGCACAGGTTTGCTTTGAACGATTCTATACTCGTTCTCGGATTTAGCACTGATTCTGCCTTATCTACCGCAGCGACCGGTATATACGGAATCTCTCTTGCTTCACCCAAAGATATTGTATCTTTGTATGACAATGTAAATAACACAGGCAGACCGCTTGCGATGGTGTATCTGGAAAATGAAGGAATAGATTCATCTGCAATGGCATCACTGGTCGTTTATTACAGAGACAGCGTAAATTTCAAGAACGGAAGATGGGGAAGCTTTCTGCCAAATCAACTTCCGGGTGGTTTGAGAAGAATAAACGTTCATGATATAATAACGGGAAACATTACAGCTTCTAATACGGATGAAGACGGTATCTGGCAAAGCGGTACAAACACAATTAATCCTCACGGAAGTTATACGAATGCTGTTAGAATGTCCGCACAGGATGCACCATTGTTAATAAAAATTAATGAAACAGAAGTACCCGGCAATTTTTCTCTAAAACAAAATTTTCCAAACCCGTTTAATTCGATAACCAACATCGAGTTTTCATTGCCTAAAAGCGGATATACAAGTTTAAAACTCTTTGATGTGCTCGGACGCGATGTAATTAAAATAATAAACGAATTCCTTTCGCAGGGGAGTTACAGAGTAAAGATAGATGGCTCATCCTTATGCTCAGGAGTATATTATTATTCTCTATCTTTCATTACTCAGGAGGGAAAGGATTATACTTCGGTAAAAAAAGCAGTTTTATTGAAATAGTATTATACTTTATTATTCTGCACAATGCCGCTAATTATTGTCTATCAAGGATAATTTTTATTTGACTTAAATTTTATTGAATTTATAAGTATTATTGTACAATCGGAAATTTCTCCAAAGCTGTACTTTTCCGATAATATCTATCTGATTTAAATTGTGATATGTGTTTACAAGATGTGAATTGATTTTCCCCGGGATAATTATATCCTGTTTCAATTAGTCTTGAACGCATTCACGAAATTAATAAATAACTATTAATTAAATATTGGTTATATGAAGGACCTTAACCGGCGTGATTTTTTCAAGACTGTTACTTTCGGAGTTGCTGTTGGAACTCTGGGAGCTGCATCAGTCAAAGGTGCCGATAAAGTACTCTCTGAAAACAGAGTCGGCGTTTTAGTAGATACAGAGGCGTGTGTGGGCTGCCGTCTCTGCGAATTCGCATGCAAAGAAGCCCACAGTATGCCAACAGAACCCCTTGAGTCTTATTATGACACATCAGTTTTCAAGAAATACCGCCGGCCTGATAAATCAGCGCTGACCGTAGTAAATCAGTTTGAAAACGAAAAGAACCCTCTTCTTCCTATTAACTTTAAAGTTCAGTGCATGCACTGCGAGCGTCCTGCATGTGTTTCTGCATGTATTGTCGGTGCTTTTACAAAGAAAGAAGATGGCAGCGTCGTATGGGATACAGATAAATGTATCGGCTGCAGGTACTGTATGGTTGCTTGTCCCTTCCAGATACCGACTTATGATTACGATGTGGCAATCGACCCGTTGATTAGAAAATGCGACCTATGCGAGGAAAGAAGAAAAACAGAAAAGCTTCCCGCCTGCGTTGATATATGTCCGAATGAAGCTCTTATCTTCGGTAAAAGGGTTGATCTTGTGCAGATTGCAAAGAACAGAATTAAAAGAAAATCGGATACTTATGTATCACATATATATGGCGAGAATGAAGTCGGCGGTACTGCTTGGATGTACATCGCAAGCAAAAGTTTTGACAAGTTGAAAATGCCAACACTGACAGCAAGCCCTGCCCCCGGTATCTCGGAATCAATTCAGCACGGTATCTTTGCTTATTTTGTTCCGCCTGTCACTATCTATGCACTCCTCGGACTGATGATGTGGATAACAAAAAGAAGAAAGACTGAAGAGAAGCAAAAGAAACTTGAAACTAAAGAAAAGAAAGGGGGTGATGCATGATACCCGCTCCCGTAAAACATAAATTTCTTACACCCGGCGTGGTGGTTTTAATATTAATTGCTCTTAACGGTCTTGTATTCCTTGCAGTCAGGTTTTTCAGCGGTATTGGTGCCGTAACTAACCTAACTAACGAAACACCCTGGGGATTGTGGATTGGTGTCGATGTTGCCGCTGGCGTTGCTCTTGCAGCAGGAGGATTTACCTCTGCAGCTCTCGGACACGTCATGCATCGTGAAGAGTACCACGCAATAGTTCGTCCTGCCTTGCTTACTGCTATGCTCGGCTATACTTTCGTTGCGTTTGGTGTTGTAGTTGATATAGGACGTTTTTACTATATCTGGCATCCGCTTATTATGTGGAACGGAAACTCGGCATTGTTTGAAGTAGGTATTTGCGTAATGATTTACCTCACAGTGCTTTACATTGAATTCCTTCCGATTGTAACAGAACGTTTCATGAATAGAGTTAACCTTCCGGGAATTCTTGAAAAATTAAACAGACCGGTTGATAAACTCTTGAAGTATCTCGATGACCGCCTCAGCAAGACAATGTTTGTATTCATTATTGCTGGTGTAGTACTTTCAACTCTTCACCAATCATCGCTCGGAACCCTTATGGTCATTGCAGGACCCAAAATGCATCCGCTTTGGCAGACACCAATACTCCCGCTTCTTTTCCTGCTTTCTGCGATTGCTGTCGGTTTCCCGATGATAATTTTTGAATCGTTGATTGCTTCAAGAAGTTTTAAAATGGAACCTGAAACACATCTACTCGCAGGACTCGGTAACATGATTCCGCCTTTCATTGGTGTATATCTTGCTTTTAAATTCGGTGATATGTTTATTAGAGAAACCTTCAAGTATGTGTTCTTGTTCGATTTTGCGGCATGGATGTTCATTGCTGAAATGGTTCTTATGATAATTCCTTTCTTTATGTTCCTGTTCAGCAAATTAAACAATAAACCGATTTGGCTTTTCTCGGGTGCTGCTCTCGTAGTTGCTGCTGTGCTTTTAAACAGAGTTAATAATTTTATAGTAGCATACAATCCTGTTTATAAAACCGTTGATTACTTCCCGTCATTCGGCGAGATTTCTGTAACAGTCGGTTGTATCGCACTTCTGGTGCTTATTTACAGAGCTTGTGTCATGATATTCCCAGTGATAAGTCAGAAACGTTCTGAAATAATTAAAAATCTCTAAACACGGAGTTGACATGAAGAAAATATATTTTATAATAGTACCGCTCATTCTGGTTGCCTGTCTTCTGCTGAGTGAAAACCCTCAGCTTCAGACAAAGCAGAAACTTGAAGTAAAAGTTCTGCAGGATACTAAAAAGAGCATGAAGACTACAAACAATCTTGCAGAAGAAATTAACAAAAATATTACCTGTAAAACGTGTCATGCAGGCGATTATCCTACTACTAAAGACCCCCAGCTGAGTCCCTGTCCGCGTGAAGGAATGATATCTACAGCCGAAAGATCTTATAAAGAGGGTCCGGATGGTATTATCCTTGACGCTTTATCTGATAAATACGAAGGTGTGTTTTTTTCTCACAAAATTCACTCTCAAATGGCTGAAATGACTACAGGATGTTCAGGATGCCATCATTACAACACCTCAGGACCAATTTTAAAATGCAGCAAATGCCATGAGCAAGAGCGTGCTCGTGAAGATGTGTCAGTACCTGATTTAAAATCTGCTTACCACAGAATGTGTACAAATTGTCATAAGCAGTGGAGCGGTGAGAACGGCTGCAATACACAGTGCCACAAACCGAAGGGTAAAGGCGAACCTGTCGACCTACAGCAGCTTCTTGATGCAATTAAAGGAAAAACTCATCCGTTAGTACCAGAACCCGATAAAATGGTTTGGGAAACAAATTATGAAGAAGGTAAGATTGTGACTTTTTATCACAATGAACACTTCAGTTTATTTAAAAAAGATTGCAAAAATTGCCACGGACAGGATAACTGTACAAGTTGCCATCCTTTAAAGCCAAAGGATTATAGCACACCTGTTAAAGTAAGCAGGTCTTTCGAAGAACAGCACATGGATTGTGTGGGTTGTCATGCAGGCAACACATGCAATAAGTGTCATAAATCATCCGAAATGGAACCGTTCAATCATGCACGGTCAACAGGGTTTGCACTTACCTCATACCACAGTAAACTTTCCTGTGCAAGCTGTCATGGCAGCGGGGAAATTAAAAAACTGAGCAGAGAATGTAAAAACTGTCACGACAATTTCAAACTTGGAAGCTTTAACCATAAAGTTACGGGAATCGTTCTGTCGGAAGTTCATGCAGAGATAGAATGTAAATCCTGTCATCCAAATGAAAACTTTACCGCTAAACCGGTATGTAAAGAATGCCACGATGATATGACATATCCTCAGTTTTCACCTGCACCGAAGAAATAATGAAATTTACTCCTGTCCGCTATAAGCGGGCAGGAGAAGTGTTTTTGTTCATCAATTATCTTATTTAATTCACTTTGGG
>CAZVCC010000050.1:0-23124 GCA_964626015.1 uncultured Ignavibacteriaceae bacterium | reverse complement strand
CTGTGTAATAAAAACAAACTTTTATAAAATAAAATACATAATGGTTTTCTTTGCGTCCGACGTCTACCCCGAGACCTCGGGGCTTCCTTTGCGACCCTTGCGGTAAAAATCATCTTTCTTGTTTTAGTATTTGTTCTCTGCGCTCTCTGGGTGTCGAAGATCCGCCGTGGCGGACGGTTAAATTCTTTGTTAATGTTTGTCTTTATTTTGTTTGTAGCCATTGGCTACGCTGTGCTCTCAAATTACCCTGTGTTCAAACAATTTCGTTTTCTTTCTTTTTATATCTATTCACTGTGATTACTGTGTTCTTCGTGGTAAGAAAAATTAGACCTCTTTGACAAAAAAATCTAATCTCCCTCTGCCTCCCTAAATATACATTATTTATTATTTATTAAATACATTATTTTTCCGGTTCCATCCTCACCTCTTCCAATATCATATTTTTTCGTATGCCTGCGATATGCCTGCGATATGCCTGCGATATGCCTGCGATATGCCTGCGATATTACTATATTGCATTTTTAGTTCAAAATAACAATATTTAGCTAAAAATTAGAAAATATGGCTATTAATAACAAACAGGTTCTCGGAAAACCAAAAGGCAGGATTGGTGACGTAGTTTATCGCAGCGTTAACGGAAAAACCGTTATGTCTGAATACGTCCCAACCATTAAAATCTCAAAATCAAAAGACAGCGTCCGCAATCGTACTCGGTTCGGTGTCTGTACAGATTTTGCCACAGCTGCTTCATCCATTATTCCCATTAATAAAATTTGGAAATCTTCAGACGCTCCAGGCAGAAGTGCCTACACGAAATTGATAAAAGCTAACATAAAACTTGTCGACGACAAAAAGCCGACACCGCTGACATCTTTAACTCCCCCGAACGGCTTAACGCTCAATCTGATTAATATAGTTATCAGCAGTTCTTCTATCGATGTGGATTACAAAATTGACCGTACCTCAACACCCGGACTTCAGCCGCCTTACACGTGCTGTCTTCTTGCTTATTGCTACGATAAAAGAAATGAAAATATTGAGATAGATAACGACTATTTTAACATCACTGCAAAAGTAACGTCTCCGGCTGGAGGTGACGTGGAATCTGTTTCATTAAACATTAACGACTACACAAAAAACTGTATCAATAGTTTTAAAAAAGCCCGCATCTATTTTGCCGCCGTAAAACCCAACCCTGGCTCTGCTAATGCTGAATGGTCATCAACTTCGTTTAGTGAATTTGATTTACCCGTAATTTAATACCTTTGCAATTGAAATTTTTACATAATTTTGCAATCATGGAGATATAATTTCAACTAATGAAGAAATTCAAGATTAAGATTCATAATCAGATTCTCCTTGGTCTCATTCTCGGTGCGGTCTTTGGCTCTATATTCCACATGAGCCCAAACGATATTGAAGTTGTTTCAAAAGCAGGTATCGAAAAAGTTACCGGCTTTTCTGAAGTTAAATTTCTTCTCGGCGATTCGGTTCTCAGCTCTTTCGACTCAAACTCGCAGCTTGCTATCATAAAGTATTCAAAATCATTCACAGATAAAAAACTCAAGGAACAGGTTAGAGTAAAGGTAACCACTATTGACAATCAGGTAAAGGTTTTTACCGAAGTACGTGAAATCACAAAATCAAAAACCCTCGGCGCTCTCATTAAACCCGTCGGTGATATCTTCGTTCGCCTTCTCAATATGATTGCCGTTCCCCTTGTATTTGCATCTTTGCTCGTCGGAGCTGCATCTCTTTCCGACCTTAAAAATGTTGCACGTATCGGCGGCAAGACAGTTCTTCTATTTATGTTTACAACTGTTATTGCAATAACTACAGGTTTGTTGTTTGCTAACATTTTTCAGCCCGGGAATTTTATGCCCCCTGAAACAAAGACGATGCTCCTCCAGACTTTCAGCGACGAAGCTTCTTCAAAAGTTCAGCAAGAGGTCTCAGTTAATATCGTTGACTTCTTCGTTAATATAGTCCCGCGCAATCCTTTTAAAGCTATCGCAGACGGCGATTTTCTTCAGGTGGTCTTCTTCGCCATTCTTACTGGTATTTTCCTGACCCAGATTCCTAAAGATAAATCAAAAACAATTATTAATTTTTTCGATGGTCTCAGCAGTGCTATGATTCTGCTCGTTGAAAAGGTAATGCTCATTGCTCCCTTCGCAGTCTTTGCTTTAATCTCCGCAACCGTCGCAGAGTTCGGTTTCAATATACTTCAAACACTGCTTATGTATGTTGTTACTGTGATGTCTGGTCTTATATTTCTAATGATATTTGTTTACCCGACTCTATTAAAAACTATAGCTCGGCAAAAAGTATTGCCGATATATAAAGCTCTGCGTCAGGTCATGATAGTTGCTTTCTCTACCAGTTCTTCTGCTGCGACTCTCCCTCTTGAAATTGATGTAGCTGAAAAGAAACTCGGTGTCTCGAATAAAATCGCCAGCTTTGTTCTTCCTCTTGGTGCTACAGTGAATATGGATGGTACTGCTATGTATCAGGCGGTCGCTGCAATGTTCATTGCTCAGGTGTACGGTATAGAAATGGACCTGACCAAACAAATCACAATCGTTATCACTGCCGTTCTTGCATCTATAGGCACAGCACCCGTTCCCGGCGTTGGACTTATTATGCTCATAATAGTTCTTCGTTCTGTCGGAATTCCCGAAGAAGGTATAGCACTTATCCTCGGTGTTGACCGTGTTCTCGATATGGCTCGTACAGTTCCTAACATTGTTTCCGATTCATTCACAGCAGTAACTGTAGCAAAGAGCGAAGGTGAACTCGGTAAAATGCACATCGAATAATTACATCTCCCCTCCCCCTCTTTCCCAAGCTCCGCTTGGGAAGGCATAAACACAATATCCCTTTCTCCCTTTCATACTATTTTTCATCTTGTTATTTTTGTAATAAAATCATCCCAATTATATGATAAGCATTAAAGACGTAAACCCAAATCTTCTCGAAGCTCAGTATGCCGTACGCGGCAAGATTGTAATAAGAGCACAGGAACTCGAAAATCAGGGAAAGAAAATTATTTATTGCAACATCGGAAACCCTCAGGCTCTTAAACAAAAGCCCATCACTTTTATAAGACAGGTGCTCTCTCTCCTTGAGTATCCCGGCTTGATAGATAATAAAGACGCTGTAAAAATATTCCCATCTGATGTTATTGAAAGAGCGAAATATATTATGCAGAAAAACCCAACAGGTACAGGCGCTTACACTCAAAGCTCAGGCGTACCATTCATTCGTGAAGCTATCGCCAACTTCATTTCTGAAAGAGACGGTATCCCCGCAGATAAAGACAAGATAATGCTGACCGACGGTGCCAGCAAAGGTGTTCAGGCTGCTCTCACACTCTTGCTAAAGAACTCAAACGATGGGGTTATGATTCCTATTCCTCAGTATCCTTTGTATAGCGCCACAATCGCTCTCTACGGTGCCAGGCAAATAGGATATTTTCTCGATGAAAATCATTCGTGGCAGTTAAATGAAATCGAACTTGAAAAGAGTTATATTAAAGCAAAGAAAGAAGGGATTAACCCAGTTGCACTTGCAGTTATTAACCCGGGAAACCCCACAGGTGCTGTCCTTTCCAAAGACAACATGGAAATGATTGTCCGCTTCGCTAAAGCTAACAACCTTGTTCTGCTTGCAGACGAAGTCTATCAGGAAAATGTTTATCTCGACGGTATGGAATTTACTTCATTCGCAAAAGTAATGCATGGCATGAAGGAAAAGGATGTAACGCTTTTCAGTTTCCATTCTGTATCTAAAGGTTTTCTCGGTGAATGCGGTCATCGCGGTGGTTACTTTGAAGTCAGAAATATTCCCGAAGATGTTTATGCTCAGCTTGTTAAACTGCAGTCCATTGGACTTTGCTCAAACGTTGACGGTCAGATTGTAACTTATTTAATGGTTGCCCCGCCAAAGAAAGGCGAGCCAAGCTATGACTTGTATGCTAAAGAACGCAGCGGTATTCTCAAAGAGCTTAAAAATAAAGCTGAGATTCTCGGCAAAGGATTAAACAGTATTGACGGAATGACATGCGATATCCCTCAGGGTGCTATGTATGCATTCGTTAAGTTTGAACTCCCTCACAGCAAGTCAGTCGATGTAACCAAAATGTCCGAAGAAGAAAGAGTTGCTTATGATTCCAAACGTGATTCAGATTACTGTCTTGCTCTGCTCGAAGAAACAGGTATTTGCGTTGTCCCCGGTTCAGGATTCGGTCAGCTTCCGTCTACAATGCACTTCAGGACAACTTTCTTGCCGCCGAGAGAGGAAATTCAAGCTCTCGTTGACAGGATGAAGGAATTCCACGTTAACTATGTAAGGAAAATTAACTGATTTATCAGCAATTTAAAAGTGTGACAATTTTTGGTATAGAACAATTTTCAAAAAGTAAGTAATTTATAACTGTTGTTTTTCATTTTTATTGTTCTCCTCCTTATTGACAGATGCGTTCCTCCTTATGCATCTGTCTTTTTTTATGCCCATAATTGAACCTGTGTTCTTAGTGTAACACAAGTCTCCGATCTCTGCTTGTCGGGACATTCTTGCTTGCGAAAAAGTATTCAACATTAAAGGTCTACTCTATGCACCTCTTCGTAAACCGACCCCTTGCTCGTCAGTGTACTCTTCATCAAACACACATTATCAACAGTAAACTTCTCACCCTTGCATTTAATGTTTATATCCCTCATCTGTATCCTTTCATTCTTCCTAACCCTCCCTAATGTAATATGCGGCACATACTTCTTATTCTGTACAAACCCAAAAAAATTCATTTTGTCCTCCACTGCTTTACTTAATGCAAATGATTTTTTCTCCTCATCTTTTACATCCAGATATATCACCCGCGGATTTCTTAAATCAGGAAAAGCAGCTATCTTGTCAAACTCAAACTCTATCTTACCTAAATTCAGATTGCTTATTTCATCAAGTTCTTGTTTAAGTATATTTTTCAACCCGTCTTTTATATCTCCGATGAAGAACAATGTAATATGGTACTTATCTTCTGCTTCCCATTTTATTTTCTCTGCATTTTCAGCATCCATCATGTTTCTTAGCTCTTCTTTGTATTTCTTAGCAATTTCTCTTGCTCCTTTATCCAGATTCAAAGATATAAACGTTCGCACAATTATTTCCTTTAATTTATAAATGTATAATACTCTTAATAAATCTAAATCATATCAGCTTTTAAATCAGTGCAATTGCTATTAATTAACTTTTTGATTCGCGTTTACAGGATTGTCATTTTTTTAAATAAGATACCTTTATTGTTAGCTTGAATGAATAGTTTTTTATTCTTAAATTTTGTTCAAGTAGGTTTCTTTTTAATTTTATATCTGTTGTACTTTTTACAATAACTTAAAATTACTACAATGAAAACTTTAAACAAACTTTTCTTAAGCTCAGCAATCTTATTTTTATTTATTCTTGTTACATCGGGTCTGTTTGCTCAAACCCCACAATATTACAATTATACAGGTACAGGTCCCAGTAACAATTCTTTTCCTTTTGCCACTGCTGCGGGTAAAGCGGTTCAATGGCTATTTCTTCCTGGTGATTTCACTCAACCATCCCCTCTGCCGGCAGGAAAGAAAATAACCACAATCTATTTTCAAACAAGCTCTACAGGTACAGGCAGCCGTACGTTTACCGACCTTGTTATTATGATGAAACAAGATACAATAACAAGTCTTCCGCTCGGTGTTTTCCACACTTCTCTTGATACCGTGTATTATAAACTATCTGAATCAATTACATTTGCTGCAAATGGTTGGTTCTCAATTACTCTTACAACTCCGTTTAATTACGATCCGACTAAAAGTTTGATTGTATTTGTCGGTCAGTGCGGTGGTGTAGGTACAGGTGGAAATATCTGGCAGCAAAACCTTGCCGAACATAGAAGAAACTGGTCTGCAGGTGGCTGTCCGTTTGTTCCTTATGTAAATCCAACTGCGAATCCATCTGTCGCTAATTTCGGAGTCGATGTAACCGATGTTACTTCAGTTACTCAGTTGTCTTCTGAAATACCAGCTGAATATAAGCTTTCACAAAACTTCCCCAATCCCTTTAATCCCGTTACCAACATTCTTTTCTCTATACCTAAATCAGGTATGGTCAACTTAACGGTATATGACGCTATGGGAAGAAAAATATCTGAATTAGTAAATGGTTATCACAATGCAGGAGAATATAAAATCAATTTTGATGCATCAGCGCTTGTTTCAGGTACTTATTTTTATAAAATGAGTGCAGAGAATTTCTTAGCATCTAAAAGAATGATTCTTTTAAAGTAAAATTATTGTTGGTACAAGTTTTATCTTGCAAACGTATTAAAGAAAGAAATCGAACAGGAATATTTGAGAGAGTTCATAAACCAAATCCAATGTTTATATGAACTCTCTTTAATTTTTAACATTTATATACTCCCAGCAATTTGACACTTTTTAAATTGAAAAACCTTTTCTAAATTAGTAATATGTTCAATTATTGAAAATGTAAATGTGTCATATTGAACGAATCAGATAAATTACTTGCAGATAAGTTTATAGAGTTTGTAAACGTTGTTAGAAGGTTAAGAAAGGAATGTCCCTGGGACGTTGAACAAACACACAAAAGTCTTCGCCGCTGCCTTCTTGAGGAGTCTTACGAAGTTCTTGAAGCAATAGATAATAACGATATGACCGAGCTTAGAAAAGAACTCGGTGATTTAATGTTACAGGTTGTGTTCCACGGTATTATGGCTGAAGAAACAAACGATTTCAATTTGATTCAGGTTATAGAACATGAAACAGCAAAACTTATTTATAGGCATCCTCACGTTTTTGGCGATGCTGTTATAACAAACAGCGATGACGTTAAAACTAACTGGGAGAAGCTGAAAAAACATGAAGGACGTAATTCTGTTCTTGACGGTATCCCGAAAGAACTGCCCGCTTTGTTTCGTGCTTATAGAGTTCAAGAAAAAGCTGCAAAAGTTGGTTTCGACTGGAAAGATGTTAAACCTGTTTATGATAAAATTCTTGAGGAAATAAACGAACTAAAACTTAACATTGAACAACAGAAATCACAGGATAAGATTGAAGACGAATTCGGAGATGTGTTGTTTTCAATCGTTAACTATGCCCGTTTCCTTAAGATTAATCCTGAGGACGCTTTGAGAAAAACTATAGAAAAATTTATGTTCAGGTTTCAGAAGATTGAAGAGTATGCAAAAACAAACAACCTTGAACTCGACCATATGACGCTTGAGGAAATGGATGAAGTGTGGGTTAAAGTCAAAAACAATAGCAAGAACAATCGATAAATGATAACTAAGAGCAATCATTCTGTGGGTATTATTCTGTTTCATAGATTTCCTCGAAAAGTTATGTATCTTTTGCTGAAGCAGCATCAAGGACACTGGGGATTTCCTAAAGGACACATAGAGAAAGGCGAAAGACTTATAGATACTGCCGTTAGAGAACTTAGAGAAGAAACAGGAATCGGGAAAATAAATTTTATAAAGAAAAAAATTCTTTTTAAAGATAATTATTCTTTTAAAAACGGGAAATCTAAAGTAAATAAGAATGTTGATTATTATATAGCTGAATCACTTGTTGATAAAGTAAAGATTGACGGCAAGGAAATTATAAACTATAAATGGTTATCGGCAGAGAAAAGTATTGAAAGACTTACTTTCAGTAAATCAAAGAAAATATTAAAAAGAGCAAACAAAATAATTAATGAGTATATTTCAGATTAGTAAAAGAGCAATCTTTACAGCTTTATTTCTGTCTTTTGTTTTTGCGGTATCAGTCTCCGCTGAGAAACGGGATAAAATATCACAGCTAAAAGACAGTATTGATGCAATTGTAAAGACTATAAACTGTGAAGTATCGATTCAGGTTGCAAGCGCTAATAAATACGACTTGCTTTATGAATACCAACCCGAAAAGAAGATGATTCCCGCATCAATATCAAAATTAGTTACTTCTGCAATAGCACTAAAATTTCTCGGAGCCGGATACGAATTTAAGACTGTTCTTTATACAGATGACGTTAATATCAGTGATGGAGTAATAAACGGGAATCTTTATATAAAAGGTTATGGAGACCCAGAATTTGATACGGCAGACTTATTCACCCTGATTAAAAAGTTTCTTGCTCTGAACATAACTGAAATCACGGGTAATATCGTTTACGATGACTCTTATCTTGACAAAGAGTATTTTGGACTAGCTGACTATTACTCCGGTGATACTAAACTTCAGTACTGGCCCTTCGTTAACGCTTTATGCATAGATAGAAACGCAAGCAGAACAAATCCTTCTGTTGTTATTGCCAATACGATTGAATATGAATTCAGGGATAAAAATGTAAAACTTGGAGGTATTATTGTTGCGGGAATAACACCGGACTCACCTAAGGAAATCGCTCGTATTACTCATTCAATGGCAGAGGTTCTTGCCAATATGAACAAACCAAGCGACAATCACTATGCTATTACACTTTTTAAGGTCGTTGGAGCTGTTCATTATTCTGCACCGGGAACTCTTAATAAAGGAGCTGACGCTGTAGTCGAATTATTCACGAGCATTGGAATATCACGCAGCGAATATGAATTCCTTGAAGGTTCAGGATTAACAAGATTTAATTATGCTACATCAAACGTTTATATACAACTTCTTAAGTATATGTTCGATGATGTTAAGACATTTGATATTTTTTACAACTCTCTTCCCGTAGCAGGCGTTGATGGAACGCTTAAGAAAAGAATGCTCGATACTGAAGCAATGTATAATGTTCATGCTAAAACAGGCTCAATTAATGGTGTAAGTACTCTTGCCGGATACGCTATATCAAGAGATAACGAACTGCTGATATTTTTTATTGCAATGAACGGATTCAAAGGAGCCAACTGGGCACCTTATAGGGATAAACAGGATGAAATCTGTGAGGTTCTTTGTTCATTCTCAAGAAAATAAATTTTGTATGAGCACTAAAGAACAGGAATTATCGAACACAGATATTGATGCGCCAACTCAGAAAAAACTTCTGATATTTAACTCCGCACATTTTTGGGATCAGGTGATTCTTCAGCTCCAGAAAGCAACAGGATTTGATATTGTACAGTGCGAACAGATTGCTATTATTGCCCATACAAAGGGAAAAGCTGTCGTAAAATCTGGCGAAATGGAGGAACTTGTCAGAATAAATAAAGTTCTTAAAGAAATCAACCTCATAACAGAAATCCAATAATCCTATTTTCGAAGTGTTTAGACCTTAAAAATAATCTTACAAAAGATTATCTTTAATAATGAATTTTAAACTCGAATCAAATTATAAACCAACCGGCGATCAGCCAAAAGCCATCGAGGAATTAACGCGGGCTTTAAAACGGAACGAAAAGTATCAGGTGTTTCTTGGTGTTACAGGCTCGGGTAAAACATTCTCGATTTCCAATGTGATTGAGAATATTGGTAAACCCGTTCTTGTAATGTCCCACAATAAGACGCTTGCTGCTCAGTTGTTTGGTGAGTTTAAGAGATTCTTTCCCGAAAACCGGGTCGAGTTTTTTATTTCGTATTACGATTACTATCAGCCCGAGGCATACATTCCATCAACTGATACATATATCGCTAAAGACTTATCTATCAACGAAGAAATTGACAGGTTAAGACTTCGTGCAACAGCTTCTTTGCTTGAAGGCCGCAGTGATATCATCATCGTTTCCTCTGTTAGCTGCATATACGGTATTGGCGCTCCCGAAGACTATGCAGAACAGGTTCTTGTACTCCGCAAGGGACAGATGATTTCAAGAAAACATTTGCTTACTACGCTGGTCAATATCCATTATGTCAGAAACGATTCCGATTTCAGACGGGGCAACTTCCGCGTAAGAGGTGATACGGTTGAAATCGTTCCTGCTTACGAGGATGAAAAAGGAATTCGCATTGAATTGTTCGATAATGTAATCGAAAGAATAAGTTATATTGAAAGGTTAACGGGAAGAACTATCGGCGTTGATGACAGCGTATCAATCTATCCCGCAAAGTACTTCGTTACAACTCAGGAAAAAATTGATGAGGCAATTGATGATATTAGAAAAGAAATGTACGAACAGATTCAGTATTTCCAGAAAAATGATAAGCTTATTGAAGCACAGAGAATAGAGCAGCGTACAAACTTCGATATTGAAATGATTAAAGAAGTTGGTTACTGTACGGGTATAGAAAACTATTCAAGACATCTTGACAGGCGAGCAGCAGGGTCAAGACCTTCATGTTTGTTCGACTATTTCCCTAACGATTTTCTTTTGGTTGTTGATGAGTCCCATGTAACCGTTCCGCAAATCAGAGGAATGTATAACGGCGACAGAATGAGAAAGAAGACTCTTGTTGAACATGGTTTCCGTCTGCCGTCTGCACTTGATAACCGTCCCATGACGTTTGAAGAATGGGAGTCAGCAGTTAATCAGGTTATATTTGTAAGCGCAACTCCCAGCGATTATGAACTCACAAAAAGCGGAGGTTCAATCGTTGAACAGGTGATTCGCCCTACGGGTCTCCTTGACCCGGAAATACAGGTACGACCCGTAAAAAACCAGATTGATGATCTCATTAATGAAATAAGAATTAGAAGCACTAAAAAAGAAAGAGTACTTGTTACTACTCTTACAAAAAGAATGAGTGAAGACCTTACGGATTATTTAGAGGGTATTGGTGTTAAAGTTAAATATATGCACTCTGAAGTTGATTCACTCGATAGAGTTGAAATACTCAGGGGACTCAGACTTGGCGAGTTTGACGTTCTCGTTGGCGTTAACCTTCTCCGTGAGGGACTTGACTTGCCCGAAGTTTCATTGGTGGCAATACTCGATGCCGATAAAGAGGGGTTTCTGCGTTCCGAAAAGTCATTGCTTCAGACAGCGGGTAGAACTGCCCGAAATGTTAACGGACTCGTTATTATGTATGCGGATAAAGTTACGGATTCAATGAGGAAAGTTATAAACGAAACTGCAAGAAGAAGAAAGATACAGGACGATTATAACAAGGAACATAATATTGAACCAAAGACTATATATAAGACTTACGAAGAGATTATGTCAACCACTATAGTAGCAGATTCAAAAGCAAAATATGATCCTAAGAAAAAATCAAAGGGTGATGAAAAAACCTCTCTGTCGGTTCTTACGGAGCCGCTGTTCAAGAAGATTAACAAGGAACAGCGAAAGGAATTAATTGAGCAGTTGAGGAAAGAAATGATTAATTCTGCAAAAGACCTTGAGTTTGAGCGGGCTGCTGAACTTAGAGATGAAATAAAAAGACTTTCAGACGAATAATAATTTTAAATCTATGAAGAAAATTATAATAGCTTTACTTTTTATTGCAAGTGTCGATGTCTATTCGCATACGATAGCAGGAAAAGTACTGGATGAAAGATATTTCCCTGTACCTAATATATCCATTGCCATTACCGGAGGAGGATCTGCAAGCACGGGAAGTGACGGCAAGTTTATTATATCTACCGACGACTGGAACTATGACCTTCTTCTTTATGATTTATCTTCAAATATCGGCGTTCTGTACAAAGACCTGTCGGTTAAGAATCCGGAGCTGATATTCTTTGGACTTAATGCATCCCGGAATATAAATACTGAGTTTGTAAAAGTGGAATTTCCAAACATTCCAAGCGGAAGAAGTGCGATTATAAAATTTTTAGCCGAGGATGTTTTCAGTTGCGAGGATGTTTTTGCATCTTCTGGTGAAAGAACTAAAGTTGTTAACATTAATTTTCCCTCATATCTCACAAGGCTTAACGGCAGAATGATATACCTTGAAAAGACTCCTGCGTCATACATAAAGTATCTGGAGTATCCAATGACTATAATGAAAGAAGGATATCCGCAGACAGTTGTTTTTGATTCCTTGTCCTATGGTAGAGCGCCGGGCACATCAAGCGTTACTATATACCCTCCTGCGTTTGCTTATGATATGAAAGGTTTTTCGGTCTTTGCGGATTTTCTTTCACAGCACAGAAATGCCGAGCTTACTCTAAACGTAACAGAAGGCGATATAATATCTTCCAAAATTATCGTGCCTCAAAACTTACCCTTTGGTTACAGGTTAAAGATTGAGGGCAGGGGAGGATTAAAAAATGGCGGACGATTCGTAAGCAGTACTTATTCCTATCCAGGTGCAACATACAACATTGGAACAGAAACCGCACCAAAACTTGATGCACCTCAGGATAAATATTGGGGAGTTTCGAACAACACTATGTTTTCTTGGGATTGGGGTACCGGAACAGGAATCTACGTCGTTCATTTCCATGCCTTCATGCCTGTGGGTGATTTTTATGTTGTTACAAGAGAAAGGGAACTGAAAAATCCTAAGGATATTGCTCGAAGCATTCTTGAAAGCAATGAATATTCGTGGGAAGTCAGCAAATACCTCACTTACACTTCGGTTGATGATTACGTTAAGCCAAGATTATTTGCAAATGACCTTGGATACAAGGCGGTTTTGACCTCAGAAATGAGAACTTTCAGGATTAATCCTTTTTAAAATATATTTTTCAGGAAACGGTTATCTTTTCGCCAGTCTTTTCTGACCTTAACAAAAAGTTTAAGGAAAACTTCTTTGCCGAGAAATACTTCTATATCTTTTCTTGCACGCTCTCCGAGCTTTTTAATCATTTCCCCTTTCTTGCCAAGAAGTATAATCTTTTGTGTTTCTCTTTCAAGAATTATATCAGCGTTTATAAAATCCTTCTGGCTTTCTTCCCTTTCTTTAAACTCTCTCACCTCTACATGTACGCTGTAAGGAATCTCCTCTTCATAAAGCTCAAGAATTTTCTCCCTGATTATTTCTGATACGAAAAACTTTTCGGGTTTATCTGTAAGTGTTTCACGGTCGTAATAAAAATCACCCTCGGGCAGATGCTCAATCAGTTTAAGCTTTAGTAAATCAAGGTTTAATCCCGTTACTGCCGATATGGGGATTATCTCTTCAAACTTTAATTCCTGCTGAAGCGTGACTATTTTATCGGTTATCTGTTCCTGTTTAAGAAAGTCACATTTGTTTAAAGCTATTATTCTTTTAAATGACGAAAACTCTCTTATAAAATCTTCTTCTATCTTCTTCAAATCTTTAATTATGATATTAATACCGTCTATAAGGTAGAGCACAAGGTCGGTTTCAAGAAATGATGACCTGATTTCTTTCTTCATGTACTTCTGCATTTCGTACTTGGGTTCAAGAACTCCCGGTGTATCAACAAATATAATCTGGTAATCCTTGCCAGTAAGGACCCCCTGTATTCTGTTTCTTGTGGTTTGCACTTTCTTGCTGACTGCCGATAATTTGAAATCAAGAAACTTATTCATTAGGGTTGACTTTCCCGCATTTGGTTTACCTATTATAGAAACATATCCGCTTTTTGTAATCATTAATTTATCACCCTTAACTGATTTTTATTGTTTAATATTATCTGTGGCTTGCCATTGTATTCACCTATCTTACCCTTAACTTCAACAGTCTTGTTTTTATAGTCCATCAAATCACCGAAGACCTCATACTTATCTGGAAATATAACGGCAGTAAAAGTATTCTTCGGATATTTATTATCAAAGTTCAAATATGAAACCTTTTCACGAACAACCACATCTGCCACATAGCCCGTTACAACAGCATAAGAGCCCTTATTTCCGGCAGTCTCTGAACTCTTCAGTGTAATGTATTGTTGAGATGTATTCTTTTGAGGTTTCGAAACAGGCTCTTCTTTAATTTCACCTGCATCCGTGCTTTCAGTATCTGTGGTTATATTTTTCTCTTCAGCGGCAGCTTCCTTTTTGGGCTCGTCTGTCTTGGTTATTTTAACATCTTCTTTTTTCTGACCGCAGCCCGCAAGCAAAATAAGTGTAAACAAAATTATGAACAGGGATTTCATAACAGAATTATTTTAGTTTATCTTTTGCTTCTTTCAGATATTTTGAAACCGATGCATCGTTTCTAAGTTCAGGTTTAAGTTTAAGACCATACTCCATGTCTTCTACTGCCTTGCTGTAATCACCTATGGCAAGGTACAAAATTCCCCTGCGTATATACGCTTCTCCGTCTGAAGAGTCGAGCTCTATTGCCTTTTTATAATCTTCCATGGCAAGGTCATACTTTAAAAGATACTTGTAAATTGTGCCTCTGAAATAATAACTTTTAGCAATAGAGGGATTTACCTGAATAGCTTTGTCAGCCTCAACGAGTGCTTCTTCAAACCTGTCAAGATTCAAAAGAAGTGCTCCGCGGTTCCAGTAAGTATCAACTTTTGATGGGTCAATATCCTCGGCTTTACTGTACATTTCAAGAGATTCTTCTATTTTACCAAGTTGACCATATAAAGTACCCAAAGAGTTCAGCGACATAATATCATTCGGGTTAATCTTTAAAGCCTGATTCAAATCTTTATATGCATTTTCTACATCGTTCATAAATAAATAAGCAGCGCCTCTGTTTGAATAAGCTCTGCCGTAGTTTGTATCAAGTTCTATAGCCTTCGTGAAATTTTCTATTGATGTCTCATAGCTCTTCTGCATCAAATGGATAAATCCTATTGAGTTGTAAGCTGTTGATTCTTTAGGTTCCTTGCTGATTATTATTTTAAAGTAACTGAGTGCTGCTTCATAATCTCCCTTAATCAGGGCATCATCACCCTTTTTATAAAGAGTATCGATTGGCTGCGAATGCAGCAACGATGAGCAGAATAAGATACTGGTAATAAATAAAGTAAAAATTCTCATTTCCAAAATTTATCTTAATGAAAAACCCGCAGTATAAAATTGCTGCGGGTTAATTATTTATATAAAATTAATAATTATCTATCTGTGCTCTCTGCAGCTTGCCCGAGTAGTCAATATAAACAGCTTTCCATTCAGTATAGAAATCATAAACCGTCCATCCGCCTTCTCTGTGTCCGTTGCCCGTAGCTTTTACTCCTCCGAACGGCATGTGTGCTTCTGCACCGATAGTCGCTCCGTTTATGTAAGTGATGCCTGCCTGTATATCGCGAACGGCTTTAAATGCATCGTTAACGTTGTTCGTGAAAATGCTCGATGAAAGTCCGTACTCCGTTCCGTTGAGTATATCAATTCCTTCTTCAAGCGATGAACACTTCAGCACCGCAAGAACAGGTCCGAAGATTTCTTCTTTTGCAATTCTCATATCGGGAGTCACGTCCTTGAATATCGTCGGTTTATAGAACCAGCCCTTTGCAAGAGAACCTTCCTTCGCATAGTCGCCCCCTGCGATGAGTGTTGCTTTGTCTTCGTTGAGACCTATCTTGACGTAATCGTTTACTGTTTCTCTTTGCTCTTTGCTTACGCATGGACCAACATCAACTCCTTTATCGTTGCCGTATCCGAGTTTAAGCTTGTTCACTCTTGCAACAAGCATATCGAGAAACTTGTCATGAATATCTTTGTGAAGAATCAGACGTGAGGTTGCAGTACATCTCTGTCCTGTTGTACCGAACGCTCCCCAGAGTACTGCATCAAGCGCCAGCTCAAGGTTTGCGTCGTCCATAACAATCTGTGCATTCTTTCCGCCAAGCTCGAGCGATACCCTTTTGAGCTCTCTGCCACCGACCTCGTTGATTCTCTTACCTACCGAAGTCGACCCTGTGAATGAAATCAAATCTATATCCTTGCTTTCAAGCAGTGCTTCGCCCACAACCCTTCCGCTGCCGTGAACAATGTTGATAACGCCCGGTATGTAATCCTTGCCGAGAACTATATGCATTGCTTCGTCAATAATCTTTACGAGTGTGTTAGCTGTCTTCGGAGTTATTTCCGCAGGTTTGAAAACAACAGTGTTCCCGCAAACTAATGCAGGAAATATTTTCCATGTAGGTATAGCCATCGGGAAATTCCATGGAGTGATAATACCCGCAACACCGATAGGTACTCTGAAGCTTAAGTTCATTTTATTCGGCAGCTCGCTCGGTGCGTTCAGCCCGAAAAGCCTTCTGCCCTCTGATGCCGCGTAATAAGCGGTATCAATGCCTTCCTGTGTGTCGCCCTTTGTCTCAGCAAACACCTTTCCCATTTCGCGGGTCATTTCGTGTGATATATCATCTTTTCTTTCGAGCATAATATCTCCGACTATCTTCAGGACATCGCCGCGTTTAGGAGCTGGTACAAGTCTCCATTTCTTTAATGCTTCTTTAGCCGCTTTAATCGCCTCTTGTACATCATCGTTCGCAGATGCAGGAAAAAGTCCTATTAAATCATTATCATCAGCAGGATTTCTGTTCTCTGTGTATTTGCCGCTCTTTGGTTCTTTCCACTCGCCGTTAATAAAATTTTTGAAATGTTCCATATATAATGAGTTTATAAATTAAGATTTCTTAAAATTTGTGAATTAATTACACAAAATATGTATTCGATATGAGATTAAAAATTCAAATAATAATAAATGAATTCCTCTTGTGAATATCTGCTTCTTACTCTTGCCAAACGCCTTTACTGATTCGCAGAGTACATCATTAACTTATCCGCTCATAATTAACACCCACGAACGAATACTACTATTACTATAAAGAGAGTAAATCTGAAGTGTCGTTATTTAACCAGAAGCATCCTCTTCGTTTCGCTAAACCCCTCCGTCATCAACTTATAAAAATACACCCCGCTCGTCAGCCCGCTCCCGTCAAAAGTGGTTTCGTACGTTCCCGCCTGCAATTTCTCGTTCAAAAGCGTTTGGACTTCACGTCCCATTACGTCATATACCTTCAATGTTGCATTGTTGACAACGGGCAACGAAAAACTAATAACTGTTCTGGGATTAAACGGATTCGGATAGTTTTGCGATAGTGAATACATGGTAGGGTTTTCAGCATTTATTTTTATTATTCCTACAAGTTCTATAAGTGCTCTTTTCCAAACAGATTGCTGCACTGTTCCCGCATATATATAATTATTATGGATTTTTAATGAATTTATTCTTGGTACAATATTAAATCCTTGATTTATTGTCGACCATCTCATTCCGCTGTTTGTTGATAAAAACACTCCGCCATTATCAGAACCAGCAAATATATTAGTACCTGATGTTTCTATTGTCGAGATATAATAACCATTTAATCCTTGTGCACTCCAGTTTTGCCCGTAATTTGTTGAAATAAATATGTTTCCGTTATCCGATGTATTCCCCGCAATAATATTTGCTCCTGAAACCGCTAATGCTTTTATATATCTTCCTGCAGGTAATCCATTATTAACAGCAGTCCAGTTTAACCCGTAATTTGTTGATAAATATACACCGCCGCTGCCCCCTGCAAATAGTTTTGTTCCTGAAACTGCAAGCGAGTGTATAACAGGATGACTTAACCCGTTATTCATTTCTGTCCAGTTAAAACCATTATTAGTTGTTAAAAAGACACCATTATATGTTCCCGCAAAAATATTTTCTCCCGTTATAGCAATTGTATATACACTTTCATTTGATAAACCGATACTTGTCCAGGTACTCCCATTATTTGTTGATAAATACATTCCGCCATTGTGTGTTCCGGCATATAGATTTATCCCTGATTCTGCAAGTGACCAGACAACTGTATTAGGAAATCCATTTCTTACAATTGTCCAGTTTTCGCCAAGATTAGTCGTTAAAAATACCCCATTATTCGCACCGGCAAAAAGATTACTCGATGAACTTGTTAATGAAAACACATTGTGACTTGTAACTCCTGTTTGTATCCAGTTTGCTCCATTATTCGATGATACATAAATACCTGTACTGCTGATTCCTGTCATGATATTCTTTTCTGATAGCATTAGTGAGTATATCACCGAACCGGCGAATCCGTTATTTATCTGTGACCAGGTTGCTCCTTTATTTGTTGTAAAATATAATACTCCTGTGCTATTTCCTGCATATAAATTTGTATCTGAAACTGCAATTGTATTAATAGATTGATTCGATAAGCCCGCAGAGGTCCAATTTGACCCGTTGTTAGTTGAATAGTATATGCCTCCATTAATAAGACCTGCATATATATTTGTTCCTGAAACAGCCAGCGTATTTACATTTAGAAGTGGTAAACCGCCATTTGCGGGTACCCAATTACTACCATTATTAGTTGATAAAAACACACTGCACCCATATGCTCCGTTCATTAATTCCGATCCATTTACTCCCACAAAGATATTATTACCTGATATCACCATTGAATTAACAAACATATCTGTTATTCCATTATTTCTTGCTGTCCAGATCGCACCATTGTTTGTTGAAAGAAATACCCCGCCACCGAATGTTCCTGCAAAAATGTTTGTTCCGGCTATTGCAAGTGAGCGTATTGATAAATTAGTTAAACCATTATTGGCTAAGTTCCAGCTTATACCGCTATTCGTTGACAAGTATATTCCGTTGTTGTATGTCCCTGCGAAAATATTTGTTTCCGAAGCTGCAACACAATACAAATTCTCAATGGTTAAACCTTTACTTGACCAGCTCAGCCCGTTATCCATTGACAAAGCAACTCCGCAAGTCGATCCAGCTGCATAGATGTTTACACCATCAACCGCAAAACCTCTTACAGTTCCCCAGTTCGGACCATTCGTCTGAACCCACTGGGCACTCGCATTCATCGCCGCGAGCATAACTATCAGAACTAAGAATTTTTTCATAATCGTTTATTAAAACTATTTTATTAATAACATCCTCTTCGTCTCGCTAAACCCTTCCGTCATCAATTTATAAAAATACACACCGCTCGTCAGTCCGCTCCCGTCAAACGTCACCTCATACGTCCCCGCCTGCAATTTCTCGTTCACAAGCGTTTGCACTTCACGTCCCATTACGTCATATACCTTCAATGTTGCATTGTTGACAACGGGCAACGAAAAACTAATAACTGTTCTGGGATTAAACGGATTCGGATAGTTTTGTCCCAACGAATACTTTGATGGTAATGTAGATGATATTTCGTTAACCGATACTAATTCCTGAAAGTCTCTTCTCCATACTTTGTATGATTGGAATCCACTTGCATAATAAACACGACCAGCAAGTACATAACCGTTTGCATACAAAAGATTTGTTATTATATAATCGTCTCCATCAAAACCCTCATTTTTTCGTATCCAGGATATACCTCCATTTGTTGAAATAATTATTCCACTACCCCAAGCACCAGCAATAACACAAGTTCCAAATGCAATTAATGATTTTATGTTTGAGCTGCTGAATTGCGATGTTTGATTAAAGGTGTATCCATTGTCTGTAGATTTTATAATTCCCGAGGAATAAGTTACAGCATAAAGCTCATTTCCTAAAGCTGTCATTAAATATATTTCAAATGTATATAAATATGAAGTTGACCAATTCAAACCATTGTTAGAAGAAATATTGATATAATTAGGACCGTAAACATAAACATTATTTCCGTTTATGAGCAATCGACCGTATATTGAGTTTATAGTGGTCCAATTTGTTCCGTTATTAGTTGATACTAATAAATTGGGATTTGATGTGGCAAAAAGTTGAGTGCTGTTTGAACCGAAAGAACTAATTTCTATATTCATCGAAGTCCAATTTGCACCAAAATTATCGGTGTAATACGTTCCTTGATTATTAGTGCAGACAAACAGGCGTGAATCTTTTTCGAATATATTTATTATTCGCAGTGGAAAAAATGCTGTTGGAGTCCAGCTTAAACCATTGTTTGTAGAACGAAATATTCCGGATGAGTCAGTAATTGCTTGACCGGTGAAAAAAGATGCGGCGGTATATATATCAGTACCGATAGATACAAACCCGCAAACAGAGCCTCCCAAAAGTCCGGTTGACGCATTTTGCCACTGCGCGCTTGCATTCATTGCAACGAGTATTGCTAATGCTACAAATAATTTCTTCATTTCTCAAATATTAAAGTAATATAAAATCCCCATCTTATCTGTGGGGTTAGTATATTATTTTATCATTAACATTCTTTTTGCTTCTGAAAAACTACGCGCTCTCAATATGTAAAAATACACACCGCTCGTCAGTCCGCTCCCGTCAAACGTCACCTCATACGTCCCCGCCTGCAATTTTTCGTTCACAAGCGTTTGAACTTCACGCCCCATTAAGTCATATACCTTCAATGTTGCATTGCTGACAACTGGCAACGAAAAACTAATAACTGTTATGGGATTAAACGGATTCGGATAGTTCTGTCCCAGCGAATAAGAAGATGGTATTTCTGTGCTGATGTTTTGGATACCGATGATTTCAGAGAGTGAGTGGCGCCAGATTGTAGAATCGGTTCCTGCAAATATGTACTGGCTGTTAGATGTCATTGACCAGATATAACGGTTACCCATTCCTTGATTTTTAATAATCCAACTTGTACCATTGTTTGTTGATAAAAATACTCCACCAGGCAATGCAAATGCAGTACCTGCAAAGATATTATTTCCGTTTACGTTTATACATATAACTGAAGGTTCGGATAAACTGCTTTGAGTCCAGTTAATTCCATTATTCGTTGTATAAAATATTCCATAATTATCAGTACCTGCAAAAACGATGTTTCCTTTTACGGCAAGACTAAGTACAACTCTTGTAAACGGTCCGCCTAATGATGTGCTGTCCCACGTGCTACCGTTATTTGATGAAACATATATTGTTGGAGACATCCAATCACCTGCAAAAATGTAATTATCTTTTATTGTTAAAGAACTGATTTGTGTTGTTTTCTGAAGTGATATTTCCCAGTTTACACCATTGTCAGTTGAACGATAAACACCATAACCCGTAGTGCCTGCAAAGATGTTATTATCTTTTTTAGCAATTGCCCAAACAGATCTGTTGCTTATGCCAAGCAGGCTCCAGTTCTGACCGTTGTTTGTAGTTCTGTAAACGCCGAAGGATGTTCCTGCGATAACATTATTACCGTCTATTAAAAGAAAATCTCCTGCTTGATTCAGATTTGTGAGTGACCAGTTTGCACCATTGTTGACAGAGATATAGACCCCATCGTTTGTTCCTGCAAAGATTGTATCTCCTTTTGCTGCCATAGACCAGACATATTTGTTTGTGCTAAACCCTGAGGCCATTTTTACCCATTGCCCGCTTGCATTTATTGCCGCGAACATTGCTAAGAGAACTAATAGTTTTCTCATAGTCTGATGATAAAATTATTTAACAAATCGTTTTGTGTCGGGAATTAAAATATTTAAAACGGGAGTCCGACACGTCGGATTATCTCCCGTCTAAAATTAAAAGAATTTATTGTAATTAAAAATGCTAATTATTTACCGCTCAGAATCCATGTGATTGAAACGGGCTAAACGTAATAAAGGTGTGTCAGAAATATAATCCCTCTACGAACTTTGAAAAGTTTTCGCTGATGTAGCGGAAGTTGTTTAAAACGTAAAGGAAGAACTCGTCTTCGGTTCTTTGCTTAATGTATGGGTTGCGCGTAAAGTAGCCGTAGAACCCGCCGTTCTCGTCAAGAATTTTAGGGGGTGCCGTGCCGTACTCATTCCACGGGCTTAGATGGCTGAACTCATTCCCGAATTCGCTGAACTCGCTCCAGATGGAAAGGTTGTTGAACTTTGTTCCATAGACACCGTTTTCATTCCATACTGATTCTGTGTGATACTGCGTGCATGTAAGGCATCCGAGATAAACGTCGTGATTCTCTCCGCCGAAAAGCATTAGTTTCTGTGCAAAGACCGATGACGAAAACAGTATGAATATTATTATTAGTAAAAACTTCATACTTTAAAATAGAATAAATACGGGAATAAAGCAAGAAGGCAAGTACCGACAAAATATCACCAAAGAAAATTTACGACCGAGCGCACAGAAGACACATAGAGATATGGAATTTTCATATTTAAAGGGCGTGAAATTAGTAAAAAATGACGGTGTTGAATAAACAGCATGTTAGTGAGGACAGGGAGAGACCAAGCTAAGGCTAATTAGAGGCAAGTTATGAAAAAGAAATAGGGGCTGCGAAATCGCATTTCTGATTTGCTGTAATAACAGGTGTTTATATTTTGGGTTATTTCTGTAAGAAAGCAATTTTGTAGACGTAATTCAGGGTTTAAAAAAATTGGAAAAAGAACAAGAAATCTGTTGAAAAAAAGCAGTAAATTAGTTAATTTATATGTTCGGGCGGTTAGCTCAGTTGGTTAGAGCGCCACGTTGACATCGTGGAGGCCATTGGTTCGAGTCCATTACCGCCCACAAGAGTTTTATGAAGTAAGTTCTGTAATTCACACCTTATCAAACACTTCTTTTGGTATTTTTCGGGAACTTGCAGAACAGAAAATTTAAATAATTTGAATAACATAATAAAAATAACGTTTCCCGACGGGACTGAAAAAGAATTCAGTTCGGGAATAACATCTTTAGAAATTGCAAAGGGCATAAGCGAAAGATTTGCGCAGCAGGTTTTATTCGCAGAAGTGAACGGCGTTCAGAAAGACCTGTCTGCACCCATTACAAAGGATGCAAAGATAGTTTTTTACAAGTTTGATTCGGATGAAGGCAAAGAGCTGTACTGGCATTCATCATCTCACGTTATGGCGCAGGCGATAGAAGAGCTTTATCCGGGCGCAAAGTTCGGCGTTGGACCTGCAATTGATAGCGGTTTTTATTATGATATAGATTCAGATCACAAGTTTACTGATGAAGACCTCAAGAAGATTGAAGAGCGCATGCTTGATATTGCAAAGAGGGACATACAGCCTGTAAGGGAAGTAATGAAAAGAACCGATGCGATAGAATACTTCAAGACAAAGAGAAAAGACGAATACAAGGTTGAGATACTCGAAACGATTGCAAAAGACGAGGAGATGGTCTCGCTGTACCACCAGGGCGGGTTTACAGACCTTTGCAGAGGACCGCATTTACCGAGCACCGGAAAGATAAAGGCAGTAAAGCTGATGTCAATATCGGGTTCGTACTGGAGAGGCGATGAAAAGAACAAGATGCTTCAGAGGATTTACGGAATTACATTCCCCTCGCAGAAAGAACTTGACCATCATTTAAAAATGCTTGAAGAAGCGAAGAAGCGCGACCACAGAAAGCTCGGGAAGGAACTTGATTTATTCTTCTTCCACGAAGT
>CAZVCC010000049.1:0-23535 GCA_964626015.1 uncultured Ignavibacteriaceae bacterium | reverse complement strand
GCTTTATATCTTGCATTTACGTAATGAGCACTGGAATCGTATATGAATGTGTTATAAACAAGGGTTTTCTGTCCGAAATCATCAATCTGGAGGATTGATTGAACGGGATTTTTATATGGTGTTGATGAAAATGGAGTATCAAAAGACCCGTAAGCATAATTTGTTCTTTTTATTGAATTGTTCCTAATCTCAATTATTGCGGTGTCAAGAAATGAACTTTTGCCAACACCCTGATATATATTGCTTTCAAATTTATACAGCGTTCTTTTTACAAGTGTATTTGTATCCCCTATATAATCGATAGTTTCAAATAGCTTCGTATGTCCCCGCCAGTCAGGGTATTCCTGATGAGCACTCGATGTAATTTCCGTTTTATAGTTTTTGTATTTTAAGAACATCCCCTTGCTTGATGGCGTCTCGTATATAGGTTTTCCCTGTGGATTTGTGGTCAGTATATTCGTAATGTAAACATCCGATTCTTCAATAGGTTCTATTATCCAATTTCTGTTTGTTTGGTAGAAATATGTATATGAAGTAATGTTTTCAAGTGTACCCCCGTCATAAGCGATTTTTGAACCTATCATATTCACATAAAATAAATCTCTTCCCTGTCCAAAATAGTTTGTGTTTTTTACTCTGCTGCATATATTTTCACCTTCTGAAGGGTCCATATTTACTGATAATTCAGTAAACCCGGTATCGGCATACGTGTATTCCCTGATACCTCCAAAATTGTTTTGTACCTTTACTAACCTTTTGAGTCCCTCATCATTGTTAAGAATTACTTCCATTGGTGGAAGATTTGGAATTGGGTTGCTTAAACTATCAGCATATCTACGGTACATAAGGTGCTCAAACTTTAACGTATCGTTTAAAGAATTTATTAAGTGAGAAGGATAAAACCTGTGGTTACCCAAACTGTCAAAATTACCCTGCTGATTGTTGCAGAGTATTTTATATGTTCCGTTATAGTTGTTGACTGTTACTGCTAAAGATGGATTTACAAAATAATTTAAATTGATTCCTGATCCTTGCCAGCTTCCCTGTATCGTCTTAATAATTGGGCGTCCGTAAACTGGCTGGTAATTGTTGTTATAGTTTGTGGAGTATTCATAGGTCAACTGCACTTGATTCCCGAAACGATCTTTTATTGCTTTTAAAAGAAAAACCTGTGGTTTAAACATAAAACTTGAGGTGGCATTATATGGAAAATCTGAATACTCATTTTTATATTCTTCGTAAATGTATGTAAGTCCATCGCCTTTCATGAATGAAACACGTCTGTTTCTATAAGTCGGTTGTGACGTTGTCTCAATATATTCTACTCTTGCTCGCGAATAATCTCCTATTCCGTCTGCATAATAATCGCCTATATAACAATCTGCAAAATTGTTGTCAGATGAACATGTACTTGAAATTCTTTTTAAATACACAACAGAACCGTCACCTCGCATAAGCGTAATAATATCATTTTCTCCTGAGGTAATTGCTTTCAAATTATCAGTTAAATGATATCCCGTTGCAAGAAGGTGAACCCTTGTGTTTTCAACTTTATTATTTACATTCGGCGGTGAAAAAAAGTTGGTCTCAAAATTAAGCATTTGTATTGCCATTCCGTTAAGACTTAGTATCCAGCCGGGTGCTGAGAAGTTATACCTCGGCAACGTGCTTCCCTGTAAATAGCCCTTTGTAGCCGCAATCAACTGATAATTAATTGAACCGTTATAATTTAGAGATAATTCTATGTAAATGTTACCTGGCCCTTTCATTGAATATATTGGAAATGTGTAACATAGGTTACCATTAAAATTATTAATTATTTCACTCTCGTCATACGAGAGGTTATCCGTTTTCAAGAAACCACGCTCGTTGAACATACCACTGACATCCATTGGTATATTCGTTGACTGGGAAAGCACTAATGATGAAGTGAAAAATATTAAAAACAAAGAGGTATTTATAAGATAAATAAATCTTTTTATTTCATAATTTATTGTTTCCATAATTATTATAAATTAACTTAATAATATTTATAGCATAAAACAATTAATTTACTCATAATAACAGCGATTTACACCCATTATTCATTTACTTATAGACTTAGTCCCGTTAAAAGTATGACCGTGAAACATAACTTTTAATTCCAAAAGAATTTATACCATGCTCTCTGATATTTCATTCCCGAATTTTAAAATCTAAAATCGTGATTCTTGCTAACGCTGTAATATAAAGTCAGAAAAAAATACTTTTGTCTGAATGAAATAATAGGAATATAAATGCTGAAATAAAAGTTAAAAATAAGATTGCCACTTCAGTTAATATCGTCTCTACTGCGGCGGAAATATCGTATGTTCCCAACGCATCTACAACAACAATTTTTATTGATGTATCATCTTTTCTTAATAGAAGATTGTCAATACGAAAACTAAAACTATGACACGAGAAATTTCAGTCGATTTTTTTGTCCGGATTTTTAATATGCTAAAAAACATTGATTTATTGCAGAAAGAACAAAAATAAACCGGGAAAAATATTTATAAATTGAGAATTTTCGTGGTATAATTCTTAAAAATGTTGTGATTAATAATAGGAAGGCATATAAGTGTTGTATGGGTTTTCGGTATGATACAAAAGTTTTATAAAAGAGAATAGTAAAGGGGTGACAAGCGAAAGAGACAGGATTTTGGTGGTTATTTTTATACAACTGATTTTAATTGACTAAATATATATTTTATTATAAGGGAACAGAAAAATCTAACAAAGAGTATATAAAATAAATTAATATTATAAAAACTACTATGAAAAACCTGGCATTTGTATTCGTTTTATTGTTAACATTAATTGTAATCAATGATTTGCGGCCACAATCGGCACCACAGATTTACGATTACGATTCAAAATGGAAAGAAATAGATTCACTTTTTAACTACGGACTTCCCGAGTCGGCAATGAAAGTACTGCAAGAAGTATTCGTAAATGCTAAAGGTGAGAATAATACAGTACATTATGTAAGAGCTCTACTGTACAAGATGAAGCTGACGCAATACAATGAAGAAGACTCATTCTTTAAGAACTTGAGCGAGATGAAGAATGAGGAAGCGAATGCGGGTTTTCCGATGAAGCAGTTCTTAAATTCATTGATTGGTGATATGTACTGGACATATTACCAGAATAATCGGTATGATTTACTTGAAAGGACGAGAGTTGAAAATTTTACGCTTGAGGACATTAAAACCTGGGATGCGACGAAGGTAATTGAGCAATCGATACAGTATTACAAAAACTCTATCTCAGAGCCGGAAAGACTACAGCAGGTAAACATTGACGGATACAATGACATGCTTAACAATTATGTTTATGACAAGTACATTCCAAACGGAAGGAAATACCGTCCGACGCTTTATGATTTTCTTGCGTTTAAAGCCATCGGATTTTTCTCTAATAAAGAGGCAGGTGTAACACGGCCGGCAGATCAGTTTCTTCTGAACGATCCGATTTACATGAGCGATGCAAAGGAATTTTCCGGACTTGATATAACTACGAAAGATGTTTTCTCGTTTGATTATTATGCAATAACAATACTGAGGGATGTAATAAGGTTTCATCTGAACGACGGAAACACAGACGCACTTGTAGATGCAGATTTAAAAAGACTGAATTTTGTTTATCAGAGTTCGGGCAACGCTGAAAAAGAAAGCATTTATCTGAAAGCATTGCAAAATATGCTGGATAAATATTCAATATATCCTGTCTCAACACTGATAAGTTATGAGATTGCGAATGTTTATCAGAATCGAGGAGCTAAGTATGTACAGGGAATAACAGATAACTACAAGGATGATTTAAGAATAGCATATTCAATCTGTAAAGAAGCTGCAGATAAGTATCCTGATTCTGACGGTGCACAAAACTGCAAGGCTGTTA
Organism: uncultured Ignavibacteriaceae bacterium; assembly: GCA_964626015.1. GTDB lineage: Bacteria > Bacteroidota > Ignavibacteria > Tepidaquicellales > Tepidaquicellaceae > CAIKZJ01. The sequence continues at coordinate 19,611 of CAZVCC010000049.1, read as the reverse complement.
TGGCGGCACTTGATTCAAAGTCACTTCAGATAACGCTTGAAGCGTACAATGTACCCAATAAACCGTTCAGAACTCTTGTTACTTACAAGAATGTGAATAAGCTTTACTACAAGATAGTAGAAACCTCATACGACGAGATAAGAAAGATTGAGGATGATTATCAGAATTATAATGATTACGCAAAATACAACGCAGAGATTATAAGCAGGTTTAACGACAAAGAGTCAGTTCACAGTTTCAGCATAAACTTGCCTAATGACGGCGACTTGCATACTCACAAAGCAGAAGTAAAAATACCTGCATTGAAAGCTGGCGTTTACGTAATGCTTACAGGAACGAGTGAGAGTTTTTCTTATAAAGAGAATGCGGTTGCATACTGCCTGTTAAACATAAACTCATTGAGCTACATAAATAAATCGAATGAAAGAAAGGATGTAGAATTTTATGCATTAAACAGGGATACGGGCTATCCGCTTGAAGGTGCGGAGGCAGTAATTTACGTACAGAACTATAATTATGATAAATCAAGGTATGAGTACATAAAGAGCGGCGATTTTACTTCTGACAAGAACGGATATTTTGTTGTTAAAAATGCGGGTAAGTCAAGGTCGTTTTATTTAGAGCTCAGACACAATGGACAGTACCTTACGACAGAAGGATTAAATTTCGGATACGGATACAGTTATATAAAGGATGCATTTTATCAGAGCGAATATTACGAACCAAATTTGAAACCTTACACATCGACATACTTCTTCACCGACCGTTCATTGTACAGACCCGGACAGACGCTTTATTTCAAAGGGCTTGTGGTCGAAGCAAAGGGGAAAGAATACAGCGTTAAAGCAGGAGAGTTTGTAACAGTAGAATTATATGATGTAAACTATCAGAAGGTTTCCGAGCAGAGTTTTACAACGAATGAATTCGGATCGATAAACGGTTCATTCACACTTCCGACATCAGGGCTGACCGGACAGATGCATATACAGACGTCGGTCAATAACGGAAGCGCATACTTCTCTGTTGAAGATTACAAGAGACCAAAGTTTGAGGTTACATTTACACCGATAAAAGGCAGTTATAAACTCGGCGAAATGGTACCTGTCAGAGGACTTGCAAAATCATACTCAGGAGTCAATCTTGATAAAGCAACAGTTAAATACAAAGTAGTTAGAAAAGCGCTTTATCCGAGATGGTTTTATGACTGGTTCTCAAATTATTTTGGAACGACCAAATCGAGCGAGACAGTGATATTAAACGGAACTACAACAACGAATGAAAACGGTGAGTTTGAGATAAATTTTAAAGCGATAGCGGATGAAACGGCAACAATAGGATTAAAGGGATATTTTAATTATGAGGTGACGGCGGATGTGACTGATATAAACGGTGAGACACATTCACGGGAGACGAATGTGGGGGTAGGATATTCATCGCTGATGGTTTCTTTTGGAATTGGAGCAAATGTTGATAAGAACGGGGATACAAAATTCCGTTTGGTAACGACAAATCTGAACGGTGAAAGAGAGGGAGCGGAAGCAAAAATTGAAATATATAAACTGAAAAGTCCAGAAAGGGCTTTCAGGAGCAGGAAATGGCAAAGACCCGATAAGTTTACCATGACAAAGGAAGAGTATTATAGGGAATTTCCGTATGATGAGTATAGCGATGAGAGTGATTTTACGAAATGGGAAAAAGATGTAAAGGCGTATGAGAAGGCTTTTAGTTCTGGGCAGGATTCGGTTCTCGACCTTTCAGTTATGAAGGGATGGAATCAGGGGAAATATGTTGCGGAGGTGAAAGCAAAGGATAAGAACGGTGAGGAGGTGAGCGAGAAGTTTTATTTTACGGCTTATAGTACGGGCGAGAGTACGATGCCTTATTCAATGTTCAGCAATTTTATTGAGAAGAAGGGTACTTATGAGGTTGGTGAGACGGCTGAATTATTGTTTGGAACTTCATTGAGCGATACAAGGGTGCTTTTTGAGGTGAACGGAGCGGACGGTCTGATAAAGAGGGAATGGCTGACGATAAGCAAGGGGCAGAGATTGATAGAGCTGGGACTGAAAGAGGAGTTTAGAGGAGGGATAGGATGCAATTTTGTGTTTGTGAAGGAGAACAGGATAGTGACGGAGGAGAGATATATAGGAGTGCCGTACACGAATAAGATGCTTGATATAAGTTTTGAGACGTTTAGGGATAAGCTGAAACCAGGAGATAAGGAGGAATGGCGGATTAAGATTAAGGGAAAGAACGGGGAGAAGGCAATGGCTGAGATGGTTGCGACTATGTATGATGCTTCGCTTGATGCGATAAAAGACCATTCATGGGGTTTTGATTTTGGATTTAATTATTTTTATTACTATGGCGATTCATGGGGAAGCGATATTTGCTTTGATGCTTACAATGGGAATGTATATGAGAATGAATGGAATAAGAGTGTTGATTATACGAGTATAGGTTACGATTTTTTGAATTACTTTGGAGCGCCGATTAACACTGATAATTATTATGCACCGATGTATGGAGAGAGGATGGCTGTGGATGAGGATGTGAAGACGGGTTATAAGGTTGATAAGGTTCAGGAGAAATCGAAGAAGAAGGAGGCGGGGGTTGTGCCTTTAGAGGAAGCTACGGAGAATCAAGAGCCGAAGAATGGGAAGGATAGCAAGGGGGTTGAGGATAAGAAGAAGAAGGAGGAGCTTGGAAATATTACGACGAGGACTGATTTCAGGGAAACGGTTTTCTTTTTGCCTGAGCTGAGGACTGATGAGAACGGCGATGTGACGATTAGTTTTGAGATGCCTGATGTACTGACGAGGTGGAAGATGATGGGGTTTGCACATACGAAGGATTTGAGGAGAGGTATGATAGTGAAGGAGGTTGTGACGCAGAAGGAGCTGATGGTGACGCCGAATGTGCCGAGGTATTTTAGGGAGGATGACAGGGTTGTGATAACGGGGAAGGTTACGAATCTTTCTGAGAGGGATTTGAAGGGTGATGCGGTATTGATGCTTTTTGACGGTTTGACTATGAAGAGTGCTGACGGAGCGTTTAAGAATACGGATGCGGTGAGGGGTTTTGAGGTGAGCAAAGGTGGTAGTACGGTTTTGAGCTGGGAGGTGTCGGTGCCATACGGCTTTGAGGCGGTGGATTATAAGATAACGGCGAGGGCGGAGAATTTTACGGACGGCGAAGAGGGTGTGCTGGCTGTGCTTTCGAATAGGATGCTTGTGACGGAGACTATGCCGATGAACGTTAGGGGTAATGAGTCGAGGAGTTTTAGGATGGATAAGCTTGCGGGGCTGAGAGATGGTTCGATTACAAATTATAAGCTGACGCTGGAGTTTACTTCTAATCCTGCGTGGTATGCGGTTCAGAGTTTGCCTTATTTGATGGAGTATCCATATGAGTGTGCGGAGCAGGTTTTCAGCAGGGTTTATGCGAATAGTATTGCGGGTTTTATAGCAAATTCTTCGCCGAGGGTTAAGGAGATTTTTGAGAGGTGGAGGAATGAGAGTCCTGATGCTTTGCTTTCAAATTTGGAGAAGAATGAGGAGCTGAAGGGGCTTTTGATAGCGGAGACTCCGTGGGTGAGGGATGCACAGAATGAGAGCGAGAGGAAGCGGAGGATTGGTGTGCTTTTTGAGGTGAAGAGGATGGAGAGCGAGCTTGAGAGGGCTGTGAAGAAGCTGAGGAGTATGCAGGTGAGCAGCGGCGGCTGGGCATGGTTTGAGGGTATGCCTGTTGACAGGTATATGACGCAGCATATTGCGACGGGTTTTGGGAAGCTTTTTAAGCTTGGGATAAGGCGTTTTGAGGATGATGCGGATATGGTGAGGGGTGCTTTGGGGTTTTTGGATAGGGAGATTAGGAAGGATTATGATGAGCTTTTGCGTGCGGAGAGAGAGGGGAGGTTGAAGTTGAGCGATAATAATTTGGGTGCTTTGCAGGTTCATTATTTGTATATGCGGAGTTTTTATAAGGATGAGGCTATGGATGAGGGTGTGAGGGAGGCGTTTGATTATTATAAGGGTCAGGCGGTGAGGTATTGGAACGGAAGGGGCTGGTATCAGATGGGGATGATAGCTTTGGCATTGAGCAGGTATGGAGATGCGGGGACTGCGGAGGGTATTGTGAGGTCGCTGAGGGAAAATTCTTTGCATTCGGAGGAGCTGGGTATGTATTGGAAGGAGAATGCGGGGGGCTTTTATTGGTATGAGGCGCCGATTGAGACGCAGGCTTTGCTGATAGAGGTTTTTGATGAGGTTGGCAAGGATGAGAGGAGTGTTGATGATATGAGGGTGTGGCTTTTGAAGAATAAGCAGACGAATGACTGGAAGACTACGAAGGCGACTGTTGAGGCGGTTTATGCACTGCTTTTGCGAGGCGAGGATTGGCTTGCGGGTGAGACGCTTGTTGATGTGAGGGTTGGGGGGATTGATGTGATGAAGGATGTGAAGCCAGAGGCGGGAACGGGTTATTTTAAGACTTCGTGGAAGTGGGGTGATGTGAAGAGTGATATGGGTAATGTGACGGTTAGCAGGAGGTCGGATAAGGGTATTAGCTGGGGGGCTTTGTACTGGCAGTATTTTGAGGATTTGGATAAGATTACGGGAAGCGAGACGGGGTTGAGTTTGGAGAAGAAGTTGTTTTTGGTAGAGGAGACGGCAAGCGGTGAGGTGATTAGTCCGATTGGTGAGTTGAAGGTTGGTGATAGGGTTAGGGTGAGGGTTGTGCTGAGGAGCGATAGGGCGATGGAGTATGTGCATATGAAGGATATGCGTGCGGCGGGATTTGAGCCTGTGAGTGTGCTTTCGGGGTATAAGTACAGGGATGGTCTTGGCTATTATGAGAGTACGAGGGATGCAGCGACTAACTTTTTCTTTGGTTATCTGCCGAAGGGTACGTTTGTTTTTGAGTATGATTTGCGTGTGAATTTAGCGGGTGATTTTTCTAATGGGATTACGAGTGTTCAGTGTATGTATGCGCCTGAGTTTAGTTCGCATAGCGAGGGGACGAGGGTGGTGGTTCGTTAGTTGATAGTTGATGGTTGATAGTTGATAGTAGAATAGAACGCTGATTTACACGGATAGAGATTTATATTATTGCAGGGGACGTGAGTCCCCTGCTTTGTTTGTGCAACCATTACTTTAGACCTTCGGATATGCTTTTCTCAATGGACTTTTGAACAAACTGATTCAGCGATAGGTTTAATGCTTTTGCAGTGTGATATGCTCGTGCGTGAACATGAGGGCTGAGCCTGACGTTAAAACTGCCCTTGAATGATTTGTGAGGGTCTTTATTCTTCCTTTTGCATATCTCGAGATAGTCGTCAACTGCTTCGTGAAAAGAGTTTATTAGCTTGTTAACCGTTTCACCCTCAAATGTGACTAAGTCATTGATGCCTTCTATTTTCCCAAAGAAAGTCTTATCTTCGGCACTGAACTGAATAGAACCGATAAATGATTTATATGTTATTGTATTATTCATTGTATGATATTTTGTTCTGTTAATTCTTTTATGAGCATTTGTAACTGATAGTTTTTTAAAACAGGTTTCGGATGAGGCTTGTGAAGCCTTATAATATGCTGTGTTCCAGCATTATAGAATGCAACTCTTGAGCCTGAAGTCTTACCTGACTTAATTTCCTCATATCCGAAGTGAAGCAACAGCTTTTTCAATTCATCATACGAAAAATCTTTAGGACTGCTCTTAAGTCTTTGAATCAGCTTTTCAATTTTGCTCATGCTATAAATTAAAACAGAAGAAATAAAAATGCAACTGAAAAATAGTTGCTTATGGTGTTGTGAAGATTTATTATACAGGTACCATTAGTCCCCTGTTTTGTTTGGGTGCGGAATTTGAAGATTTATTACTTGATTGAAAGTAAAAAGAATTACTGTTACATTTGAGAACATCTACTAATTGGATAGAAATATGAAAAGATTATTTATAACCTTCTTAATGCTTGTATCAGTGTCTGTGAATGGGCAGTTTGCAGCTGTAATGTATTCTGCTGACTGGGATGCAAGCACGTTTTCGAGCGGGGTGTATTTTTATAAGATGCAAGCGGGTGATTTTGTGGAGACGAGGAAGATGGTTTTGGTGAGGTGAGAGGTGAGTTGTGAGAACAGTGAACTGTAAACAGTAAACTGTGAAGAGTATAAAAAGAATTAATAACAATATATGAAAACAAAATGTAAACCTTTTCTTGTGACATTGTTCTTTTTGGTCATAGCAATTTCTTGTTACAACTTTTCCATAGCACAGGTTTTTTTTCCAACGACTCCGATATGGACTTCAACGGATGCGGGTTATGATACGGGATGCGGATGGGCAGATATAAACGGCGACGGATGGGTTGACCTTGTTGTTGCAAAGGGCAATGATATGTCAAGGCAAAAGGTTGTTGTCTATTACAATACTGGCGGAACTTTTCCTCTCACACCAAGCTGGCAATCCAACGATATTGACTATCACGCGCAACTATCAATAGGCGACATCAACAAAGACGGTTACCCCGATGTTGCAGTATCTGTTTATATTGGTCAGGCAGGGTTTACCCAAAAAGGAAAATTGAAAATATATTTAAACAACAACGGAACTCTTTCTCAAAACCCCTCATGGGTTTCGCAGGATTCAATGTATACATTCAGTTGTGCTTTTGGAGATGCAGACGGTGACGGTGACCTTGACCTTGCTGCTGCCTGCGGTGAAAGTTATAACCTTAAAATTGATAATCAGAGAATTTATTACAATAGTAACGGAGTATTTGAATCGCTTCCATCATGGAAAAGTTTAGACCAGTGTTACGGAATGGACGTGAACTGGGCTGATTTTGATAAAGACGGAAGGCTGGATTTGGTATTTTGCTGCGAGCGCGGACCGAGCAAGATTTACAAAAACTACGGAGATTCAATCGGGCGAATGCCTATCTGGACTTCGCAGGATGCAAGCCAGTACTCAAATTCATTATTCGTTAACGATGTTGATAATGACGGCTGGCTTGACCTTGCCATATCTGATAACAACCAATTAGGAGGAAGCGGAAAATTCAAAATATATAAAAACAATTCGGGAACAATGAATGCATCTCCGTTTTGGACATCGAGTTTTTCGGGATACGGCTCAGGAATAAATCTTTGCGATATAAACAATGACAGCTTTTGCGATATAGTATGCGGGGGGTGGTGGACAGCATGCTATATTTATGTTAATAACGCAGGAACATTCACTCCAACACCTCAATGGACTTCGGCAACAAACAGCGTCGTGGAAACTATTGCTGCAGCAGATTACGACCATGACGGATTTGACACACTAACAGCCGAGTTTGTTGGAAATGGCGTAATGAAACTTTTTTATTTCCCTAAAAATCCGGTGCAGAAGCTCCTAAACATAAAATTCGGAACTGATACGATTCCATTCAGTCAGTTTTGCTATGACCTCGAAAACGGCTGGGTAAGTTTCGGAACTCCCCCGCCTAACGGTACAAATATATTTATCAAAGCAATTTTTACTCACGACCTTGATTTTGCAGTAAGCAACTGGGATAACAATATCGGGAATTATGTATTTAAAAATTCTATAATTACATCGGCAAGCAACTTAACGCATGAGATACAAACAGGTTTTAAATTGTCACAAAACTATCCAAATCCTTTTAATCCTGATACAAAAATTGAATTTGATGTTCCGAAAATTTCGGATGTGCGGGTAAGTGTCATTGATGTTACAGGGAAAGAGGTGGCAGTGCTTGTTAATAAAAGTCTTTCTGCTGGAACATACGTTACAGAATGGAATGCAAGCGGGTTTTCAAGCGGAGTGTACTTTTACAGGATGGTGACGGACGGTTTCCAAGAAACGAGAAAGATGATGCTGGTGAGGTAGATGGTGGCTATTTTTAAAGTTAGTGTTTCTAATATTAATAAAATAAATTTATAATTATTTTAAAGAAATTAAACATAATTATATGAAGAGTTTCAAACGACTTCCAAGTTCGTCGGGTAAAATAAAATATTTTTTATTAGTTTTCTCATTTATAATTGCACAGTATACCCCAAATCCAAAGGGTTTTTCACTTTTTTTGAATAATTGTTTTTCTCAGGAATCATGGACTGCAACTTCGTTAACTAACGTTCCCACTCCCCGTGAGCGCCATGCTGCAGTCTGGACAGGAACAAGCCTTATTGTCTGGGGTGGAACAGGAGGTTCATCATTATCAACAAATACAGGCGGAGTTTATAACTATTCAACTGATACATGGACACCGACTTCGTTGACAGGTGTACCGACTGCACGCATTGCACACGCAGGTGTATGGACAGGTACTAAAATGGTTGTATGGGGAGGAAATTTAAATGGAAGCTATTTGAGCTCGGGCGGAGTTTACGACCCCATAGCAGATACATGGACAGCAACAAGTACAACTAATTCCCCTGCAGGCGGGAATAACCCAATAGCTATCTGGACTGGCAGTAAGATGGTAGTTTGGGGCGGCTATAACGGAAGCTATCTGAATACTGGCGGACAGTATGACCCAACCATGAATACATGGACTCAGACATCAACCAATAACGCTCCTTCGGGAAGGCAATATCATACAGCAGTCTGGACGGGTAATAAAATGATTGTATGGGGCGGTTACAACGTTACAAACTATTATAATACAGGCGCTGCTTACGACCCAGCAGCAGATACATGGACACCAATTTCAACGAGTAACGCTCCGACAGGCAGAATCTGGCACACAGCCGTCTGGACAGGAAGTAAAATGATTGTATGGGGCGGTTATGCAAACACGGTTTATTACAATACAGGCGGAATATACGACCCTGCTTCTGATACATGGACTCCTGTCTCGACAGTAAATGCGCCTTCAGGAAGGGACTGGCATACGGCAGTATGGACAGGAAGTAAAATGATTGTGTGGGGCGGATATAACGGCTCGCTTTACTTTAATTCAGGAAGTATTTATGACCCCGCAACAGATACATGGACAAACATGACAGACCTTAATGCACCTGGCGCTCGCTATCACCATACAGCGGTTTGGACAGGTAATAAAATGATAGCATGGGGCGGATTCGGAAACAACACTTATTACAACACAGGCGGAGTTTATTATAATCCACTAGTTACTGGTTTACAAAATATCATCACTGAAACACCTTCCGCATTTTCATTAAGCCAGAATTATCCAAACCCGTTTAATCCTGTGACGAAGATAAGTTTTGTTATACCGAAAAGAGCAATGGTAACTCTGAATGTTTATGACATCAGCGGAAGTCTTGCTGCAATTCTAATTAATGGTGAAACAAGAACAGAAGGAAAATATTATATTAATTTTGACGGTGAAGGACTTTCGAGCGGAATTTATTTTTACCGATTAAGCTCAGGTGAATATACGGAAACAAGAAAAATGATATTGTTGAAATAACTTTCCGAGATAATCTAAAGATTATAATTGATAGAAGATTGTACATTGCACATAATTCCATGCGCGGGAATAAGACTGAAAAGAATTTTGAAAAACAGAGCTTCACTTATTAGCAGAAATTCGGCTTTTAGAAAATAAATGGGTATTCATTAATGACCCCGATTAAAACCATGAGAAATTGGGATGCAAAAACCGCGCATGCAGTGCATAGGTGAAGGTGCGAAGCTTAGCATTAAGAAGGATAGACATTAAAACTATTCTTTAAATATTATCTATCAGATTAAATAATATTATATGAAAAAGTATTTACTTTTAGCGGTTATGTTTGTAGTATTTACGTCGCAGATTTTACCTCAGCAAAACAGGCGCGAGAACACTGATGAAAGAGTTTTTAAATCCCCTTCAACAGCACCGTTTATTTCTGAATGGGACAAAGTACCTGCTGAGATAAAGGACAAGAATTCGTTCAAAAGGTTCGAATGGTTTTACAGGTCAAGGCTTGATGCTAGAGGAGATTTTCCGAAAGAATTTATCGACAGACAGAGAGATATAGACAAACAAAGACTTGTTTATAACGAAAATAATGTATGGACAAACCTTGGACCGACTGGAATTGATCTGAGCGGAAGTAATCCGTCGCACTGGGGGATAAACAGCGGCAGGATAAGAGGACTCGCAATACATCCGACGAATCCTGATATAGTTTACATAGGTGCGGCTGCAGGCGGGATATGGAAAACAACGAACGGCGGGAATAACTGGTCAGACATAAGCGGAGGTTTCACGCTGATTACGTTCGGTTCAATTGCATTAGACCCTACTAATCCTGAAATTATATATGCAGGAACGGGTGAGACAAGATATTCTTTCAACAATGTGACCTTTGAGGGCGACGGCTTGTATAAATCGACAGACGGGGGAAACAGCTGGACAAGAATAACAGACGGATTCGGAAGTCAAACTCAGTTTTCGGATATAATTGTTTCTCCGGCTAATCCGAACATAGTAATTGCATCGATTGGTACGGGTAACTGGAACAACCAGACACCGGATAATGTGGGCTTGTGGAGGAGTTCGGATGCCGGTATGACTTGGACAAGAATAATTAACAACAACGGTGTGTACGACCTTGCTTTTCATCCTGTGGACAACAAAATAGTTTTTGCTGCAGTTGGCAATAAATCATCGTTAGGATTTCAGGTTTCAACTGATGCGGGCTTAACATGGACAGCAAGCAACTCGGGTCTGCCGGGACAGACACAAAGGGCAAGAATGCAGTTTGACATTGCGAAGAGTAATCCTTCAATAATGTATTGCCTGGTTTTCAACAACACTGCAAACATCGGAGGTATGCAGACTGGAGCATTTAAATCAACAAACGGCGGAACAAACTGGATGCAGATTGCAACGGGTGAAAATATAGCAGGAACATACAACGGAACGACGATTAGCGATCAGGGCGGTTATGACCTTTGTGTAGCGGTAAGCCCGACGGACCCGCTGACAGCATTTTTCGGTAATGTTGAAATAAGCAAGACTATTAACGGCTTGGACATTTCTTTTGTTAGAAATCCTAACGGACATTACGGAGGAGCTAATGCATGGGACGGTTGGACACACACGGATATTCACATTATGAGATATGCAAATTCGAATCCGAGTATTATGTACGTTGGCTGCGACGGCGGGATTTATAAATCGACAAATGCCGGAGCGAATTTTTTCCACGTGAACAACGGAATCAACAGTATTCAATTTTACCGTGTCGCATCGCATCCGACAAATGAAAATATACTGTACGGAGGAGCGCAGGATAACGGTAATTTCAGAACAATTAATAAAGGGACAACTAACTGGATATTTTCAACTACAGGAGACGGTATGGAATGCTTCGTTGACAGGTCTAATTCTGACAGGGCGTACATTAGTACACAGAACGGCTCGCTATACAGGACAACTAACGGAGGGATAAACTGGCTTAATGCAATAAGAAATGTCGCCAACACTGCGTGGACAGCGCCATACTGGCAGCATCCAACAGCAAACAATAAAATATTTGCAGCGCTTGGAAGGAGCATTTACCGCTCCGACGAATACGGAGCAAACAATACATGGAATAACGTTTCGGGTGAAATTTCAAGCACAAACCTGATAACGACTGTTGCTCATTCACCTGCTAATACTAACAATATGATAGTTGTTTTCAGTAATTACACCGTGAATCCGCAAGTGTATCTTTCAACTAACGAAGGAGTGGACTTTTCTGAGATAACATCAAACTTAACGGGTTCTGGTTTCACGCAGGCTTTGATACAAAGAGTATCACCAGACCCTACGAACGGAAATACATTTTATATTACAAGAGCATCTTACGAAGACGGACAGGTAATTAAAACAACTGACCTTGGTCAAACATGGACAGATATAAGTTCAAACCTTCCGAAAATTTCTACAAATGCATTTTTTGCGGACCCTATAAACAGCGGACATCTTTATGCTGCAAATGATTTCGGAGTTTACCGTTCGCTGAACAACGGTACAAACTGGATAAGGTTGGGATTTAATTTTCCATACGTTCCAGTACTGAGCTTTAGCTATTTTAGTAACGGAATGAAGAGATACCTCAGAGCTGCAACTCACGGAAGAGGTGTTTATGAGCTGGATATTATGGGTACGGTTGGAATAAACAGCAATAACGGTGAGATTCCTTCAGATTATAAACTTTTTCAGAATTATCCAAACCCGTTTAATCCTGTGACGAAAATTAGTTTTCAGTTGTCAGTTGTTAGTTTATCGACTTTGAAGATTTTTGATATTACGGGCAAAGAAGTTGCAACACTCTTAAACGAACAACTGAAAGCAGGTACATATACCGTTGATTGGAATGCAAGCGGTTATCCAAGCGGTGTCTATTTTTACAAGCTGCAAGCAGGAAATTTTATCGAAGCAAAGAAGATGATGCTTGTGAGATAATCTGATTTTTTGAGAAAAATTAGATAATTGAATATAAAAGAAAATTGTATTACTTTTTATAACATCTGCTAAAAAGAAAGTAAACTGTCATGAAAAATTTAATTACGATTCTTGTATTTGCAATTGCACTTCCGATTTATGGACAAGGAAGCTTTTCGCTTGAATTTGAAAACCCAAGCGGATTAGATTTAGTCAGCCTCGCTAAATTTGAGAATAACAACGTGTACGAAATTGTCTTGATTAACAATTCCACTCATACCTATAAAGTTTATGATGGGAGCTCTCATTCACTAAAATATTCAATTCAAACAGACACTTCAGAAAGCTTGTTCTTCCCTAATTTTGTTGAATTTCCGTCTGCTCAATACATGGATTTCAACAATGACGGAGTATTCGACTTTCTAAGATTCAACAGATACCCTCATTCTAAAGTATGGTTTAAAAGCGGTACGGATGGGGCAATTATAACTGAGTTTAATTATCCTCCGAATATGACCGGTTCAAGCCTTGTTTTGCTGGATATAGATGATGATGATTTTCTGGAACTAATCTTATGGAATTGGGAAAACAACAAAATAAACATATTCTCAACGACATTTCACACTGTTGGTATAGCAAACAGTAACACATCAGTACAGGACTATGAATTAAAACAAAACTATCCGAATCCGTTTAATCCCTCTACCACGATTGAATACAATCTGAATAAGAATGCTGTTGTGGCGATGAAAATATACGATATTGCAGGCAGAGAAATAAAAACAATTTCTAAAGGTATGCAAACACACGGTAAGTATAGAATATACCTTACAACAGAAAATTTATCGAGCGGTACATATTTTTATCAGTTAATTGTTGACGGTATTCCGGAAACTAAAAAAATGGTACTTGTAAGGTAGATGATTTACGGCAAACCCGAAGGGTGAAATACTAATCGCAATCAAAGTACACGCAAGCTCATCTTCCAGATGTCATTTGAATATAATTGTTTTTCGGTGCTATTACTCCTAATAGTTCAAACTGACGGGAACTTCGTTTTTTCATTGTCTCTGCCGTAAAATTATCCTCGCAGCCTTGTTAACTTTATTAAATTATTATATGTTTAAATTCAATAAACATATTTTATTTAAATCAAACCGGAAAAGGAAGACTATGAAAAAATCAAAACCTAATTCCTTAGCTTTATTATCCCTCAGCCTGTTATTAATTGTTATTCTTTTCTCAACCAGCAAAAAGGTATATTCTTTCGCTGAAGAGAACGCTGACAGTCTCGGAGTTAGTATAACTACCCTAATGTCAAGTGCTATTCCAATCCACCACAGTACTTTTCATTTTGAACTTACGAAATTGCTACTTATTAAATCAGGTTTCAGTAACGCAGATGCTGAACTAATAGCAAGGTTTTGCTCTGTTTGCGACAACGCTAATCCCATAAACTATTTAGGTCACTCGTATCCATACGAACCACGAATTACACCCTTGGTATTGCTCGGAACGATTACTTTCACACCGCAATGGGCTCAATCATTAGCAGGTACAGAACGCTGCACTTTCCCACCTTTTAATTCCTGGCACGAGAATTCAGCTATATATATTCACATGGCAACAAGAAATGGTTCGGATACATTGCTCGGCGGATATGTTTATGGTGACACTCTTCCCGTCTCTTATAATCAAGCAGATACTGCAAGTCCTAAATACTGGAGAATCGGACCTAATCCTGTAAGTGTTGATTCTCTAAAAAACTGGGCTCTTTATGATAGACCCGGAATTGGTGGTCCCGGTGATAAACCGAATGAGTTTTGGTTTTGCGACACTTCAGCATTAAGTACTACTCACTACCAGAAAGTACAACCGGGAAGTTTTGTTGCTCTTGCTATTTTGCTCCATAGTCTTGCTGATAGTTATTCTCATGAACATTGTATGTTTACAAGTATGATTAGGTCGCATCCTGTTCAAGCCGGCTTCGCCGATGAATGCAGAGGCACTTATCATCGGAAGGAAATGGCTTATGACTCTGCAAGTTATGGGTTTGATCAGGTGCATTTTGCTGCACAAGCATTGTGGCGTGTTATAAGAGAATATAAGAGAACTCATCCGGGTGTCGCAGGACAAACTGTCTGGACAGAAGATAACAATGGATATCAGGATGGCGACGGTATTCCTGATGAACTTGAAGAGCACTACGACCTTCAGCATAATCTTTCTTTTATAGAAAGGTGGAAATCACCCGCACCGCGCAATATGAATCCTGAATATGGAAATGTGATTGATCATTCAGACCATACAGCATATAGAATATTTTTATGTGATAGTGCATTGTCCACAGGAATAAATTTTATTTCCGGTCAGGTACCCTCAAAATATAATTTATCACAAAACTATCCAAACCCATTTAATCCGTTAACTAAGATTAAATTTGAATTACCTTTCACCGGGTTTGTGAAGTTAGTAATGTTTGATAATATGGGGCGGGAAGTAAAAACTCTCGTTAATGATAATCTGGCAGCAGGAAGTTATGAATCATCGTTTGACGGTAGCCGGTTTGCAAGCGGTGTTTATTTTTACAAACTGCAGGCAGGAAATTTTATTGAAACTAAGAAGATGATACTCGTGAAATAGTTTTGCATTTAACATCCACAACTCAAGTGTGGAATAAAAGAAGAAACCTGTAAGTTAGTGATAGATTTACACAACTAAAAAGGGTAACGTATGCTTCTTGCCTGCCAACTGCAGGTAGGCAGGTTGGAAGCTTACGTAACTCTAAGACACAGTTGTCATTCACCTCAAAATTAGAAAGGTCAGTTCAAAATTATTTCAAAAACATTCCCGATACACTTCGTTATCGAGGATTTATGATAAAGTAATTACCATCACTTTATCATCAACATCCTCTTCGTCTCCGAAAATCCCTCTGTCGTGAGTCTGTAAAAATACACACCGCTGTTAAGCATAGACCCATTGAACTTCACTTCGTACGTCCCCGCCTGCAGCCTGTCGTTCACAAGCATCGCAACTTCTTTCCCCATCACATCATAAACCTTCAGCACAACATTACTAACAACTGGCAACTGAAAACTAATCTTTGTCACCGGATTAAACGGATTCGGATAGTTCTGACTCAATGAAAAAGTCGAAGGTGTTTCCGTAGTAATGGTTTGTATGCCAATAATTTCAGAAAGAGAACGTCGCCAGACTGAATATTTCCAAGTCCCTGCATATATATAATTATCTGTGATTAATAAATCATTTATGTGCAGATACCGAAGATTTTTAAACCCCTGATTTTTTTCAGACCAGTTCACTCCGTTATTTGTTGAGAGATAAACGCTGCTGTACCCGGATGAAGAATTATCTGCCACCGCAAAAATGTTATTTCCGCTGACAGAAAGAGAAGAGACATCCTTATTATTTAAAGCAGTTTGAGTCCATGCAGTACCGTTATTTGTGGAAAGATAAACGCCATTAAACCGGGTCCCTGCAAAAATACTATTTCCGTTGACTGCAAGAGAATAAACCTGTTCATCATTCAAAGCAGTTTGAGTCCAGCTTGCACCATTATCCGTGGATATATACACACCGCTATCTTGTGACCCTGCAAAAACATAATTCCCCGTTCTCGCAAATGAGGAAACACTTTGATTATACAATCCTGTTTGAGTCCATGTATTACCATTATCAGTTGAAAGATAAACCCCGTTGAATTGTGTTCCCGCAATAACGTTATTTCCGAATGCCGTAAGTGATAGTATATTTTTTCCTGTCAAAGAACATTGAGCCCAGTTTGAGCCATTATTCGTAGAAATATAAATACAATAAATAGAAGGATAAGGATCGTTAAAAGTTCCTGCATAAATTTTATTACCGCTTACAGCAATGGAAGAAATATTTTCATTATTAAATGCAGTTTGATGCCAGTTTCCACCATTATTTGTGGAGATGTGAACACCCCCGTACCCCGCGGGATACTTATCTACTCCTGCAAAAAAAATACTACCTGATGATGCTAAGGAAAAAACACTATGCCTATTCACAGCTGTTTGAGTCCAATTCGTACCGTTATTAGTAGATATATATGTTCCATATCCTTCAGTTCCAGCAAAAATATTAGTTCCGCTTACTGCTAAAGAAATAACATCCTTATTATTTAAGACAGTTTGAGTCCAGCTTGCACCATTATTCGAGGAAATATACACACCGCTATCTTGCGTCCCCGCAAAAACATAATTACCAAGAGCACAAAGAGAACGAACAGTTTTATTATTTAAAGCTGTTTGAGTCCAGCTTGCACCGTTATTTGAGGAAAAATAAATGCCATAATTCCATGTTCCTGCAAAGATATTATTCCCATTAACCAGAATTGAATAAACAAGTCTATTATTCAAAGAAGTTTGTGTCCATATTGTTCCATTATCAGTAGAGAGATATACACCGCTATCTCCCGTACCCACAAAAATATTATTTCCGCTAACGGTTAAGGAACGTACAGAAACATTATTCAACGAAGTTTGTGTCCAATTCAATCCGTTATTTGTGGATTTAAAAATGCCATTCAGAAATGTCCCTGCAAAAACATTATTTCCGAGTGTCGCAATAGATTTAATTTCATAATTACTTAATGTGGTTTGTGTCCAACTTATTCCATTATCCATTGAAATATACACACCACCATCCAATGTTCCGGCAAAAATATTATTCCCGCTTGTAGCAAGTGACCAAACAGTTTTATAATTCAAAGAAGTTTGTGTCCAGCTTGTGCCATTATTTGTGGTGAGCGAGACACCATCAAAATCTGTGCCCATGAAAATACTATTTCCTTTTATGGTAAGGGCATAGACATTGAGATAGCCTCCGCGTGGACCATCACACTGCTCCCATTGTGCATTCACATTCTTCGACGGGAGAACAAAAACAAACATCACTAAAACAGCAATTAATATTTTCATAATCATAAATATTTAATTTATTTAATTAACATCATCCTCTTCGTCTCTGAAAATTCCTCCGTAGTCAATCTATAAAAATACACCCCGCTATTCAATCCCCTCGAAGACCCGCCTTGGCGGGCGTCGAACTTCACTTCATACGTCCCCGCCTGCAGCCTTTCATTCACAAGCATCGCAACTTCTTTCCCCATCACATCATACACTTTCAGCACAACATTACTAACAACTGGCAACTGAAAACTAATTATTGTCACCGGATTAAACGGATTCGGATAGTTCTGCCCCAAAGAAAATGCAGAAGGTGTTTCAGCACTAATAGATTGCACTTGTAAAATTTCAGAAAGTACCCTGTGCCATACCGACCCTGCTGTGTTTGCAAATGCACCCGCAAATATACTGCTGTTAACAATTAGTAATGAATGAATAGAGGGTGGTGGGTAGCTGAATCCCTGATTTTTATTCGTCCAGTTTGCTCCGTTATTTGTTGACAAATATACTCCGTCTCCATGTAATGCGCCGTGATCAGAAATTCCTGCAAAGATTTTATCGCCGGATATCGCTATACTCCTGATTCTCAAAGTTGCACTTGTTAATAAATATTCCGTCCAGTTTGTGCCATTATTAGTTGATAAATACATCATGCCGTCTGTCCCTGCGTATATATTCGAACCCGAGACTGCGAGTGACCAAATCGGAATATTGTTTAATCCTTTTAAAGTCCAGTTAGCTCCGTTATCGGTCGATAAATATACTCCCCCTGTGTTGTAAGTCCCTGCATAAATATTAGTGCCTGAAACTGCAAATGTCCAGATTCCACGATCCGTTAAACCGACAGATGACCAGTTTGCACCGTTGTTTGTTGACAAGAATACTCCACCGTTGAAAGTTCCTGCAAAAATATTTGTGCCCGATACAGCAACTGTCCTTACGTTTTGACCGCTCAAACCTGTATTTACACCTGTCCAGTTGGAACCATTATTAGTCGATAAATATACTCCGCTGTTGTTTGCACCTGCAAATATGTTTGTACCTGATACTGCAAGCGATGAGATTTCCACACCCGTTAATCCTTTAACAGTCCAGTTTATACCGTTGTTTGTTGATAAGAATACTCCATTGTAATGAGTTCCTGCGAAAATATTTGACCCTGAATAAACTAATGCATCAACCGTTCCGCCTATCGGTGCATAGGTCGGCACCCACTGTCCGCTTGCATTCATTGCCCCAAGCATTATCAAAACTATAAATATCTTTTTCATCTCAAATAGTTATACTTTTAGTTTAATGAACTTCTTTTATTACATTAATAAACTGCATTGCCCTTAATTGCATAATAAGATGCTTTATTACTTATTTGAGCATTACTTTTTCTTTGTGAATATAATTCAAAGTAGCAATAATTGGAATCATTTGGCATCAGCTGTAAATCCTTTCCAAACGGTTCGAGCGTAGGAAATACTAAATAGCCCTCTGCGGGAAATATTGTTTTCCCTGCCAGCCAGTCAAACTTTCCATCGGGCGGTGGTAATAAAGTTGTGTTATTTACCCTGTCGAGCTTAAGCATAGTTATTAAGGGTGTTGTATAACCAATGAGAGTATCGTAATAATTATAGTTCAAAATGAACTTTGTTTTGATGGTCGTTGAAGTCTGAAGATTCGTAAATGGCATTTTATAAACATTCTTCATCTTCAGTTCCCATGCAAGCGGTGTTAAATCGGGACTTTGATTATCAACCTTAAAAAGTTTTAATATTATCGTATCTGTCGGAAGCGATTCCATATAACCCCTTCCAAAAATTTGAGAAGAATAATTCTGGTAAACAACTCCAACGTGATAGTTCTCGGGAACGGATATATTTAAACCTATAAACCCGGCAAGATTATTGTGATAAAATTCCGAAGGTAATAATTTCCTGAAATAACCCGCATACTTTTCACCTAATATAATCTCTGGATTCGTAACCGATGTATCATATCCTTGCGACGGTCTTGCTTCAAGCATAACCTTGCCGACACAAAATCTTTTATCAACATTTGTGACATCACACTGAACCCATACTTCAAGCGGCTGCGTGGGGCTTTCAATTATTGAATTCGATATCACGTATGTTGTCATACTATCACTGTAATACTCCGTAAACGAGCGTCTGTACAAAGTGTCAACAAAATAATGCGAGTCGGAATAATCCCAAGCGTAAATCATGAAGTTATCCTGAGGGATAGATGTACTATTATTAACAGCGCTGTCGT
>CAZVCC010000048.1:0-24643 GCA_964626015.1 uncultured Ignavibacteriaceae bacterium | reverse complement strand
GCAACATTCACGAAGAAAGGAGTGAAACGTGAGAATTAATAGGCAGAATGTATATAATAAGTATAATAGACATTGTGCTTATTGTGGCACTTTGCTTGCGGGCACTAAGCAAATGCAGGTTGACCATATAATATCAAAAGAGGATGGCGGAACAGATGACTTTGAGAACTTGAATCCAAGTTGCTATTACTGTAACAACTATAAGGGTAGCTGGACTTTGGAAGAGTTTAGGCGGAATCTCCTTGTCATGCTTAATGAGAAAAGCGAGTATTTGTTTAAAAGCAAGGGGAAAATGCAGATAGCTTTAAACACGGGCTGTATATCGATGACCAAGTGGGACGGCAAATTTTATTTTGAAAGGAGTAAGAAATGAAAGCACTAACATTTTTAGAATGGCTTGATAAAAGGCAAACCAGATTAGCAGAAGAATTAAAACCACATAGAAATAATAACGAACTTGAATTGTATAATACCTATGCGTTAGATGTTTTACACGTTAGCCACTTCTACAATCAGCCATTCACAGTGGGGATGCTGATAAATAAGGAAATGAAGCATTATTTGAGTTTTCCTAAAGTAGTTAGAAATATATGGCGTGAACACGAATCCCTACGATTATTTGAGGGGTGGGGAGAAAATACTTGTTACGATGTAATACATGGAGGTTCTAAGGTAGCAAGTAACGAATATAAACTAATGTATTGTGGTGAATTTGTAATGGCGTTTGAAACCCTCAACGACTTCATAACCCTATGCAATCTTGAAGGGATTGAACTACAATTTAACAAATCAAACGAAACAATCAGAAACTTATTCGGAAAGGAGTAAGAAATGAACGATAAATGTATAAGTAATAATGACACTTATAACGGTGAAATTCTCACACTATACGAAGACCCAAAATATTATGACGGTTATATTGCAACGATTTATAAAGACGGCAATGTAAAGTTAAGAAGGCATCCAATTGTGGATAAACTCCCAAAACAAGAGAGGTTAGCAATAATTAAAAAATGTAAGCAAATATGGAGGGAGTGGAAATGACATTAAAAGAATTGGGAAACTTGAAAAAATCAAAGCAGTATTCAGGAGGAAATATGAAAAACATACCTAAAATAATTTATCTAAATCAAGATTATTTAGGAGTTGTCGAAGAAGACGATTTCGATAAAGCACAATGGACTTGGTGTACTGATAAAATTGATAATAGGGATATTAAGTACATCACATACAATGATTATCTTGATAAGGTAGAAAAGTTAAACAGAAAATTAAAAAGTTATTTGGGGAGGATAAGAAATGACAGCAAAAGAAATGTTAAAAGACCATAAGCACTTATTACATGGTTATTATGTATTTGAACAAGAAGAATTACAAGCCTTTGTTAATCAACTCTGCAAAGAGCAGAGGGAATTAGATGCAAGAATATTAGATAAAGTGTATCTTATTCAGAAAAAATCATTTCTTAAGAAAGCAATTATTAATAACATACAACCTAATGTGTTTTAAAGGAAGGAATAAAATCATGACAGCAAAGGAAATAGCAAGTTATGCTAAAAGGAATGTAAAACTTTCAGGCGTTGATATGGATGAAGTATATACTTATTCTTTTATGCCTAAACAGTTTGAGGACTTTGTTAATCAACTCTGCAAAGAGCAGAGGGAGTTAGATGCAATGCTTTATAGAGATATAATGTACGAAGCGTTGGGAAACAAAAAAGTAACTATCGGAGAAATGGTAGAGCGTATTCGCAATAACAAACAACCAGAGGTATAACATGACAGCAAAAAAATATGTAGAAAACGCAACATCAGATAGGCTTGTTGTATTTCAAAGGGATATATTTAAAGACTTTGTAAATCAGTTATGTAAAGAGCAGAGGGAGTTGTGTTATGAAAATGCTACAACAATAGAAAGAGAAATTGATAGAGATTCAATCTTAAATACTAAACAACCCGAAGTATGAAAAAATTACGAGGTGTTAATAGAATTAAACTTGCAAAAAAGCCGACCTACAAATCAAGAGTCAAAGAACTCGATAGAGTTTTCTCAATCTATATTAGAAGAAAAGAAAACAATGTTTGTTTTACTTGTGGCTCAACTAAAAACTCTCAATGCGGGCATTATGTATCAAGGAAATATTTAAGTCTTCGCTGGGACGAGTTGAACTGTCATTGCCAATGTAGTTCTTGTAATATTTTTAAAAACGGTAACATGGACGAGTATGCAAGAAAACTTGAATTGAAATACGGCTTTGGTATTTTACAAAAGTTGGCAGAGATAAAAGCAAAGACAGTAAAATATACAGTAGATGAATTAGATATTTTAATAAAACATTATACCGAAAAAATAAAATGACAGAACTCGAAATCAAGATAAACGGCATTGAAGAAATGATAACAGAATTAAACGAAAAATATCCGTTCCCAAATACCTGGAGTGCGGAAATAATAAGGAAATATTTAGAGGAACTTAAAGAAAAATTACGAATCAAAGAAAGCGAGGCAGGGAAATGAAACTTAGAACAAACATGATGTATCTTTTTGAGATAACATATACAAACACTGAAAGTTTATTTGATAAATGTAATCAAAAAACTGTAAAAATTATTTCTTATTCTCTCGATAGTGCGATGGAAATGATTAGAGCTGAAGAGTGTGCGCATCTTTTGTTTTGCCAAACAATTTCACGAATAGATTTTATTGATGATAGTTTAATACATGAATTATTTCAATTAAGGGATATTGAAAAACAATATAGGATATGAGTTACGATATAGAAAAATTTATTTATAAGGAAACCCCGCTAATACCTATAAACAGTGAGGAAACAATAAGCGATATGAAATATTTACTCGATTTTTTAAAGTCTGTTGAAACTCATTTAAATTCAACACTGCCGTTTAGGACTAAAATCCTTGACGGAATTATAAACGATATTCAAGAAAGCATAGCTCTAAAAAATAATATTGACAATGCTGAATAAAATTATTAACTTGATAATGCGAACACTAAATATGACAAGAGTCAAACGACTTAAATATTACTTAAATAATTTAACCCTCAAAGGTGGTTCACTTCTGGCTTTTGTCAAAGTGTTCGCAACCACTGGAGAGGGTTTTTTATTTATAGGATTTGAAAGGATTAATGTTTAATGGCAAAAGACCCGGCTGTATTATGGTACACATCAGATTTTATCATTGGAACTATGGGAATGACAAAAGCGGAAATAGGCAAATATGTTTTACTACTTGCATACCAACATCAAAAGGGACATTTAAGTGAGGATTTTATGATTGAGATATGTGGGACATATGAAAAAAACGTTTTTAATAAATTCGTAAAAGATGAGCAGGGTTTGTATTTTAATGAGCGCATGGAAGCCGAAATTATAAAAAGACGACTTTACTCTAAAAGTAGGTCTAAAAATCGTAACTCTATTAAAAAACAAGATATTAAGGGTAACATATGTGGAACATATGATTCTACATATGTTAAACATATGGAAAATGAAAATGAAGATGTAAATAAAGATGTAATTATTACTAAAGAAGAAAATAAAAAAATAATCGAATACGATAATGACTTTATAGAATTTTGGAAAATATATGATATGGACATCCAGCAAGATGAATGTTTTAATCAGTGGCAATATATCGATGTAATGAACAGAACTTTAATTTTAAAACGTGTTCAAAACTACATAGATAACACGGATAAAAATTTTAGGAAAGAACCGTTAAAGTATTTGCGGAACAGAATGTGGCTGGATGAAGTCGTAAAACGCAAATCAGGAAAGCAAACAACACAAAGAAATAATTTGCAAACTTTTGAAAACCCAAACCCATTTTAATGGAAAATCTAATCTTTTTCTGTAATATGATTTGGAATAACTCTGTTCTCGATATTCCTGCGATGTATCTAAATAAAAACCTTAACGAATTACTAGGTGAAGAAATCAAACCGATAGTCGAAACCGTCAAGGCATGGGATTTTAAGAATCCGCTTGTATGTTCAATCATTTCAGTCATGAACGGCATTGGAAAATCGCATATTGCAAGCGGGCTAATAAAGCAGTTTGTAAAAAACTATGTTACCCTGAATTATGAAACGATTAACAAGGAATATGAAGAGTATGAGCACAAAGAATATTTTGAGTTTAAAAAGTTTTATTTGGGATTCGTGCCGGAAAGAATAATTTTAAGAGAAATCCGGGATACTTATAAAGATAAATATAAAACCGAAACGGATATTTATGAGAAATATTGTAAGTACGATATTCTTGTCATTGATGATATTTTTTCAAGTAAAGAAACAGGTGACAAAGATTTTTCAAGACGTACAATATTGGATTTAATAAATGATAGATGCGAGTATAAACTAAAACCGACTATACTTACTTCTAATTTAAGTTTAAACGAACTTGCAAATATTGATACAAGGATAGCAAGTAGGATTAATAATAAAATGTTGATTGAAATAAAAACAAAATTAAAAGATTACAGAAACTAAATTATAATTCTATGACAGTAATCGACGTTACAAACGAAACGCCTGCCGTACTTGAATGCGATGAACCTTATCTGGTCTGCGGAATGTGTAGGCATAGCGAACATTGTTTGCTCAAGCCTATTAAAAAGGCACAAAGCGTACCTAAACTTTTTGATATTTTATACAAAATTAAAATAAAATTTTTAATAATGTTGAAAGGAGTAAGAAATGACAGGATATAAAAAGATAAACAAATACAGAAACCGTAAAGGGTATAGAGTAAACGAGGAATTATTATTTATTCCCGAAGAAAGGGCGGTTGCAATTAAAAGAACGTCATTAACGGATATTGAAACAACTCCGAATATAGTAAGAAAATTCAAGGGCGGATTTGTTACTTACAATGTCATGGTTTTTTATCTTGAAACACTCGAACGCATACTTTCATTTGCTTACGATAGAAATATTCATTTTAAAAACAGTTTAAAAAGCGAGGGAAATAATGACTGAACACAACCAATATACCTACGACTTTGATAAACAGCTCGAAAGGGTTTTAAAAAGCTGCAATGCAAAACAAAGGAAACCAAAGAAAAACAAAAAAGTTAAAAAGAAGTACGTCAACATTGAGAAAAGTTATTTTTATTCGGATAGTGAGATTTATGAGAATGAAGAGGAATAGTACTGGAAAGAAAACTTGACAATTTAATTTATAATTATTAATTTAAAATAAAAAACGATGGAATTTACAACAAAATATTTTGGGAATGTAATAACCCTTACGAAGAAAATAGAGGGTAGAAGTAAAAGATATTTTATGAAAATCGCAGACCCAAGATTTACGGGTGGATACACAGAGGCAGAACTAACAAAAACAGAATTAAGAAAAATAAAAAAATGGATAGACAAACAGCTAATCAAATAAAATAAAAAACCAATGGAATATAGAGTAAAGAAAAAATTTGATTTAAGACCAATGCTAAATGTTTTTTGGATTCCCGGGGAGACGGTAACCGACATTGTAATTGACAAAGTATTTTCGCAAAATATAAAGGAATGTTTTATTTTAGATGATATTATTGAACCCATCCAAGAAACCCCTGAACCCATGACAGCAGAAAAATTCATTGAAACTTATATAAAAGAAAATA
The DNA here is from genome assembly GCA_964626015.1 of uncultured Ignavibacteriaceae bacterium. GTDB lineage: Bacteria > Bacteroidota > Ignavibacteria > Tepidaquicellales > Tepidaquicellaceae > CAIKZJ01. The sequence continues at coordinate 19,001 of CAZVCC010000048.1, read as the reverse complement.
TTTACAAAAACCCCCACCCAGAGAGGTGGTTATTAAAAAACCCATTTGACGTTCTCGAAATGCTAAAACAATATGGAAAGATTGTAAGAAAACAGGAACGGGAAAGTATTTTGGATATTATTAAATTAACTAAACAGACGGAAAGGGGAAGTAAATGATACCACAAATATTAGTAATAGTTTTATTCGTTATGTCTCTTTCGTTTAATCTTGCAAAAAATGGCGAACAAAGACATGATAAATATAGCGTAGGTTGGACTTTTGTCGGCACACTTATAATGTCAGGGCTTTTATACTGGGGCGGATTTTTTAACGTATTTTTTAAATAGAATCGAAATAATATGAAAAAAGAATATTGCATAAAGGAAAATGCAAAACACAAAAAGGTTAAAGGTATGCCGGGATTACGGATGATTGAAGTTGAAGAAGTAAAACCCGAAAAACAAATTAAAACTTGACAAAAATAAAATCTACCGTTCTTTACTACCTTTAAATAAATAATGTCAAAACCCCTTGACATTTACCTCGAAAAACCTTATAATATAACTGTGCATTATGGAGGACAAACGATATAATGAAAACATAGGTGCAGGGTATCACACCGATACACGCCTCAAGTCAGACCCGATTCTAAAGTTCGGAATGTTAGCAACACTTATCGAAATAGAATGCGGAATAAAGTGTATAAAACAGGAAATAGAAGCTAATAAGAAATACGACAGGGAAATTAAACATCTAACAAAACAGCAAAGACTTCTTAAAATTCTACTAAGAGAAGCGAAAGACAAGTAAACCGAAACAAACAATTCCTTATTTCAACCGAAATTAAAAATAGAGTACTTAAAACCGAGTTAGTAGAATGGCGTAAGTTAGTAGAATTACAGCCTAAAAACTTCAAAGAACTCACTACAATCAATTACGAAAAACTCAAACAGTCAATCTTAAAAGAGAATTTTGTAATGAGTTTTACTGTATGGCAGAGTAAGGATACTGTTTATATCATAGACGGACATCATAGGTATAAAGTTCTTGACTTACTTGAAAAAGAGGGCGTAAACGTTCCCGCTAAATTACCATGTACGTTTGTTGACTGTAAAGACAAAAGGGAAGCCTGCAAATTAGTTTTAACTTATTCAAGTATCTATGCTAAAGTCCAAGAAGAGGGTTTATATGAATTTTTAAATGTAAATGATTTTGATTTTGAAAGTTTAAAGAACGAAATAGATATTCCGAATATAGATTTTGAAAAGTTTGAACTCGGATATTTCAAGGAACAGGATTCCGAAGCGTTGAATGATGTTCCTGCATTGCAAGAAAAGGCAATTTCTAAACTCGGAGACTTATTTTTAATTGACGGAAAGCATAGAGTTTTGTGTGGGGACAGTATGAAAGAGGATAATGTAAGTTTACTTATGAACGGCAAAGAAATAGACCTGCTTTTAACCGACCCACCGTATGGAATAAATATAGTTAAAACGGTCGGGGGGGGTGGCAAGACAAAGTTTGGAACGGTCGGGGGGGAAAAATGGTGAAACCCAATATATATAGAAGTATAATAAATGACGATAAAGAATTTGAGCCAGAATTTCTTTTAAAATATGGTAAAAGGCAAATAATATTTGGGGGTAATTATTTTGCTAATAGACTTCCGAACACCGCCTGTTGGTTAATTTGGGATAAAAAACCATACGAGGCAAGAAAAAACAACTTTGCTGATTGCGAAATAGCTTGGACGAATATGCAATCCCCAGCAAGAATATTTTATTGCATTTGGCAGGGACTTATGAAAGAGCAAGAACAGGGTATTAAAAGACAACATCCAACACAAAAGCCCATAAAAGTATTAAGAGAAATGCAAGAAACTTATAGCGAAGAATTACATATCATAGCAGATTTATTTCTCGGCTCTGGCTCCACTCTCATCGCCTGCAAACAAACAAACCGTATATGTTACGGAATAGAACTCGATGAAAGATATTGTGATGTAATTTTAAGACGTTATAAAAAACTATATCCCGATGCGAAGTTTGAATGTTTAAATAGGAAGTTTGATTTTAAAGAACTATTCAAAGCAGTTAGTTGATGTGGATAAAAAGAAAAATAAGGTTAAAGGTAAAAACCCGACAAAAGTTAACATTTTGGGAAAATATGAACTTACTGAAACCGATAAAAAGGTTATTCAATATAAATTACAATATCCCAAAATTACGCATCTTGAATTATCTTTGCTTATTGATGTATCTCGTACCTATGTTACCGAATGTCTTAATAAGCCAGTCGTTAAAAAAGCACTTGCGGAACTTGAAGACAACTTTGGAGCTAATTGGAAAGCACGTATTATCGCCGCCAAAGAGAAGGCAAGTAAGAAACTTATTAAACTTATCGACAATACTAATCCTGCTGTTTCTATTCGTGCCTGTGAACAAATCTTACAGCTTGATAAGCTCGAACTCGACGATAAGGGAACGGAAGATAACGACTTACAATTTGAAGGATGGTAATTTGTTAATCACTCCGCAAAATACATTAAAAACTCAATATGAGTTTGCGACTACAAACCCAGCAGAATATAAGCACCCTGCAATCATAGGAGGTTTTGGCAGCGGCAAAACGGAATCAATACCTTTAAGGTGGTTAAGTCTTATCGAATACAGAGCAACTAATCAGAAACTCAAATGTAACTTAATGGTAGTCGAACCAACATTTGAAATGATTAGGGATATTTTAGTTCCTACATTTGATTTATTTTTTGACAGACATAAAATCAAACATACATTCCATAAGTCTTATTACAACTATTCAATCAACTACAAAGGTTATTCATTCACGGCAATGTTTAGAAGCGCAGATAAACCCGCATCACTAACGGGAAAGAACTTAACCGATATATTGCTCGACGAATATGACAAGATTAAATCAGTTAAAGACCAAAAAGACGTATGGAATGAATGTATAGCAAGAATACGTAAAGCAGAATATGGGACTGTTTCACCCGTTACAACGCCCGAAGGATATAGAAACACTTACGAACTATATGGGAAAGAACTTAAAAAAGGTTTTAAACTTATCCGTGCAAAGACCTATAACAACTTCTTTTTACCAAAAGATTACATTGAAAATCTTTACTTGCAATACAGCCCCGAGTTAGTTCAACAATACATTGAAGCTGAATTTATAAACCTTACGCAAGGAAAAGTTTATTATCCGTTTAACAGAAATTCCCATTTAAAAAAATTACAGTTAATCCATAACATCCCGATAAGACTCACATTCGATTTCAACGTAAACCCCATGACTACCTCAATATGTCAGATTGTAGATTCATTTGATTTCAGATATCAACCGAAAGTAGTTCACGTTCTTAAGTCTCTTAATACACGTAACTCAAACACGGATAAACAATGTTTAGCGGTTAAAGACTATCTGAAAAACTATGATAATGAACTGATAATTTATGGAGACGCAACAAACCAAAAGAGAACCGAAAGCAATTACACGAATTGGCAAATAGTTAAACAGCACTTTCCGCCTTCTGAAAAAATCCAATACAAAGTTCCAAGTTCAAACCCCGCAATAATCGACAGGGTTAATTCCGTTAATTCAAAACTATTAAACTCTAAAAATCAGATTGGAATATTACTTGATTCCGAAAACTGCAATGAGTTAGTCAATGACTTCGAAAAGATAGTTTGGAAAGAGGGAAAGAACGAAATAGATACAAAAGACAAAGACCTTACACACAATTCCGATAACATAGGATATATCATATGGCAGGAATTTCCGCTAAGGCATTTAATTACAACCTCTATGGAAACCCGATGAATATAAACGTAAACGAAATATTCCTTAACGCCTCTCAGGCTTTAACCGACAGCTCCGAATCAGCACGAATCAAAATGTATCAGGAGTTAAAGTATTTCTATGAAAATGATGTAGAGATGATAGTCACTTACTTAACGAACTTGCTTAAAACAAAGGGTTTATATTCTGAAAAGACTTTGAATAAACTTATCATAAGACATAGAGACAATATTCAAAAAGTCTTAAAAAAAGTAACAGCAGGTATTTACGAGAATACCCCTGTAAGGGTAATAATGGATGTTGATTTTGATTTATCTGATTACTTAAGTAAAATAGGTTATAATCTTAAAATCAAAGATATATTTAAAAAGTCAAAGTACTATGGCTTATCGGAAATGTTCGTATACTGGGATGGTGAAAAGGTAAGGCTGGAAATACTAACCCCAGACCGTTATATTGTAGAGACCACTGATAACGACTACCTTAAAAAAGAAAAAATCTACATTCAGAAGTCAAGAAACATCAATGGTAAGTTTGAATTGATTTACGATGTATGGACTAATGAAACATACTCAATACTTTTAGGTGACGGAACACTTGAAAAAAGACCAGTCGGAGAACAGGAGCTTGAAGTACAACCTAACATATATGGGAAAATTCCCGTAATAGCTTTACGATTTAGTGAAGGTGATTCTTATTTTCCCGAACCTAACTGGGATTTATTTCATACGCAAATTGCGCTTGATATAAAACGGACTAATAATTTCTATACTGAAATGTTCCAAACATTTGGTATCTATGTTGCAACAAATTTAAACATGAAAGCGGGTGAAACGTTAAGCCCAAATCAAATTCTAAAGGCTGAGGGTGTAAAATCCGATGACGTTGCTCCTTCCCTACAATTCATAAGTCCCGATATAGACTGGACGCAATTAAATAACAACATTGACTTTGAAGTTCTTGATATGCTCCGTTCACAGGGTATCAATACAGCCTCCGCAAGTATAGACCAGAAAACTCAATCAGGAACAGCAAAGACCATTGACGAACTTGAGTTAATGGAAGAGCGTGAAAACGTAAAAGAAAACTTATACTCATTTGAAATAGAACTCCTGAATCTAATCCGCATAGTCCATAACACTAACAGTTCAACTAAGATTCCCGATGGTGATTTTGAAGTTACTTATTCAGAAGAAAAAAGTATTGAAAGCATTGATGACAAAGTCAAAAGAAGAGAAATGGAAAGTAAGTACGGAATCAAAACCCCAATAGATTTTATCATGGAAGATTTTGAATGCAGCGAGGAAGAGGCAAATAAGATTTACGAAGACAACAAAGTAAAAGAAATTCCGACAGAAGAAAACAATTCCGATAGCAACACAGAAGAAAACCCCGATACAAACACAAACTAATAATTAAACAATAAGACCGATGTCTGAAGAAAACAAGGAGCAGAACTCCGAACAAAAAAACGAGGGAGTCAAAACATTTTCAGAGGATTATGTAAAACAACTTCGTGAAGAAGCGAAGGAAAACAGAGTTAAGTTTTCCGAAACACAAACCAAACTCAACGAACTGCAAAAGCAATTAGAAGAAAAAGAAAAAGCAGAGAGCGAAAAACAAGGAGAGTTTAAAAAGTTATATGAGCAAGAATTAGAAAAGGCAAAAGGTTTTCAATCCGAAATTGAAAACATAAAGCCCTATAAAGAAAAGTTTGAAACACTTGAAAAAACGATAAGGGAAGAACTCTTATCAAAATTAACAGACGTACATAAAACAATCGCTAACGATTTACCGATTGAGAAACTAAAAGCCTATGTAAACGCAAATACCGTACAGCATAACTATGACAATACACGTACGGGCGGAATGTCGTTTACAACGGAAGGAAAGAACTGGACTGATTTTAATTCTAAAGAGTTAGATGAAATCAGCAAAAAGAACAAAGATTTATTTAACAAACTATACGAAAACTATTTAAAAACAAAAAAGTAAATTATGGCTTCAACTATTTTAAATGATGTAAACTTTCAAAGTGAGGTATTCGCTGCACAAATGCAGGCGGCTTTTACTCACAAATTGGAGTTACTTAACAGCGGTGCAATGCTTCCTATTCCTGAGCAGATTGTATCCTCAAACACAACGGGATACACAGTCGCAATTCCTATGTGGAATGTTTTAAGCGGTGATTCCGAACAGATAACATCTTCATCAACAACAACCGTTAATAACCTTACCGATATTAAAAATATCGCCGCATGGGTTGAACGTGAAAAGGGATGGGGTGCAGATACAATGGTTTCTATTGTCGCCGGAAAAGACGTGACAGCAGAAGTTGCAAGACAGATTGGTGAATACTGGGCGGGTGAAGTTCACAAGTCCATGATTTCTACATTAACGGGCGTTATGACTACTGCACTTGCAAGCACACACGTTTATGATGCAAGTCCTAACGTGATTTCAAAGGCGGCAGTTATCGCAGCAAGAGCTAAACTTGGTGACAATCAGGATAGATTAACACTTGCAATAATGAACAGCGCAGTCTATAACGATGCTTTAAGGGAACAGATATTAACTGAAACTCCTTATGCAGACCAGTTAGCTCAATCAGGTGCAATAGGTTTCTTGCTCGGTGCAAAAACATTTCAGAGTGATTTACTCACGGCAACGGCAGGCGTTTATCCTACATACTTAGTAGCTCCGGGTTCGCTGCTTTACAAATTCCGTAACAGACCGAAGAACTCACTTTCCAATGCGAATGTATCAACTGTCAATTTTGGTAATCTTATAATCGACATTGAACTTAACAGGGTAACTAAAACAGCAGGAGGACAGGACGAAATCATAACAAGAGCTTCATACTTAACACACGTACCTGGCATTCAGTTTGACGGAACAGTCGCTTCAAATCCAACTAACGCAGAACTTGCAACGGGAACTACATGGACCAAAGTCCAGACCGATAACAAGTTGATTCCAGTTGTTCAACTTTTAACCGGCGTAAGCGCATAAGAAGGGAGTAAAAAACTATGAGAAAATTTATTGTAATAATATTGATGTTAGTTTCGGGCTTTGCTTATTCACAGAATATGGTTGAAGATACCTATGGCGGTTACAGTGATAGCATTGCAGTTGCAGGCTCGACGGATGCGGGAACTACATGGTTTCTAAACAGAGGCTTTGACAAAGTTTATGTCCAAATCTTTAATGGCGTTAAATGGATTGAAATCGAAGTTGCTTCAGATGGTTTAAAATCATTCAGTAAGTTTCAAGTTGAAATGGAAGGCTCTGATACCACGTTAAGAGTAGAGGGTTATACCAACGATGCTAATGCTACTGATATTGCTATTAACCTACCTATATGGACTACATCAAGCGTGAAAGCATATACTATGGATTTCGGTGGTGACGGTTCAACTTTGGGGGCGGTTACCTCTCCATTTGTTGTGAGATTCAAAGGGCTATACAAACGAAACTTCTAACTAAACATTTCATTAACGGGGGGTTAGATACCCCCCTATTAAAATCATGGCAAAAGAAACAGAAAAAATAAAAGAGAGCGTGAATATTGAGAGTGAAAAATTCTACTTAACCGATAAAATAAGAAGTACTGGTTATAGAAATTACTCACCCAATAAAGGCTTCAATATTCTGATTGACTTTGAAAGGGATTTCAACGGGAATAGAATAAGCCGTTACGCTTCTACCGGTAAAATGGTTAATGGTGAATTTCAATCTGATAAACTTGATTACCTTACGGGCTTAAATTCAGAACAAGTCTATCAATTAGCAATCGCAAAAGTCATTAAGATTAAAAAAGACCAAAGACATTATTTCGTAAATCACTTGAAATCTATTCAGAGAATAGTCGAAGATGAATAACTACGTCACGGAAAAAGAATTAAAAGGATATATTCCCGAACTTTCCAAATATCTTTGGAATGGTGAAAATGATTTCAGCAAACAAAGAATACAGGCGGAACAGATTGTCGTTTCTGATTTATCGAACAAAGGTTATTTAATCAGACAGTTACAACCGAAACTATATTTAGGAACAGACGCTATTGAAGATAACATAAATGCTTTAAGGTTTGTTTGTACGTCAACTGGTGCCGGAACTGTTACTCTTTGGGGTTCTAACGATGAAGATTATGAGACTGTAAAAACTTTAACATTCGTAAAAGCTGAAACGCAATCCCATATAATTACTAATCCTTTTAAATACTATAAGGTTGACAGCGAAACTTTTACCTCTTACTTAGTAGAGATTACATTCGATAGATTGTTTGCTTATAAATGGCTGGAGTTAATACTCATGGATTCCTTTAAAGAGCGTGACGATAGCTATTACGAACGTATGACATACTTTAAAGAATCTTATCAAAATCTTTTAAACGGAATGGTAATAAATATCGATTCAAACGAAGATGGTGAGATTGACGAAACTGAACAAAGTTCCACTAACTCAATTGATATAGTAAGGTAATGTACAAAGAGATTGTTGAATATATCAAACCCACCTTAACGGGTCTAAAAGAAATTGATGCTGGATTCGATGTTGATTTACTTCCTGCTAATCAAATGGATAATTATTATTTCATCAAAATAGATTCCATCGAAGATGAGGAGGCGGAAAGCTATTCCATTGATACCGTTTCCGTTGAGATTGAATTATGGTTTCTACTTGCAAATAAAAAAGACAACTATCAGAAAAGCATCGACACGATTAACACGATTAAGAAGGCTTTAAAGAATCTCAATCCTTACGAGGATACATTCCAGATACTTACACCCTTAAACGTTAAAGCAAACAACCTTAACAATATTATAAAGAACAACTGGCTGAAAGCAAACATAAACTTTGACTTGAAAATTCTTGATGATTAACGGTCACAAAATAAGCGGATACTTACTTTCGTATAACAATGAGGAGACTATTAAGAAGGCTCTTAATTCTTTTTATGGGTTATGCGATGAGATAATAGTCTTGCACGAAGAAGGAAACGACAGGACCGGGGAAATCATTAAACAGGAATCGTTGAATAATCCTATTAAGATTTATGACTATACAATGCAAGGCAACTGGGCTGAGGCAAGGAACTTTGCTTTAAGTAAATGCTCTGGCGACTGGATAATAACAGTGGATGCGGATGAGTGGTTTGATGAGAAAGGTAAAGAACAGATTAAAGAGTTAATTAAGAAGGACTGCGATGTGTGGGAGGTGATTCAATACTCATACGCCGATAACGGAGAGATTATGCTTGTACCTGCTATTCGGATATTTAAAAAGGGACTTTACTACACATTACCGACGCACGAAACTTTAACCGACGCCATTAATAAAAAAGGTTACAGGGTAGGCAAGAGCAACGTGATAATGTACCACACGGGGTATTTGGGAAACACAGACTATAAGATAGACAGGAACTATAAGATATTAAACGAAGAGCATCCTTTATATGACTACTACATGGGGATGCTCCAGATTAAAAACAAAGAGGACGCCGAAGAGAATTTATTAAGGGCATTAAAGAAAGTAAACAATACCCCCTTAATTGCTTTTATATATAATTCACTTGCAGGCGTTTACATGGGTAGGAATGATATTTATTCCGCAATCACGTGTCTTAACATCTCACTTAACATTGAACCCATTCAGAACGCAGCGCATAAGATATTAGCAGACATTTACTTAACAGTGGGGATGTTAGACGAAGCCTTAACACATTTGGAGTTTATAAAAGAAAATTCAAAAATAATAAAATGCCGTGTATTCAATGACAGGATATTCACAGGCATTGAACAGGCAATAAGCGAACTAACAGATTTCAAAGAAAAAACAATTAATAAATTAAAAAGGAAATAAAATGGCATTTGCACCAGTAAGAGACAGAGGCGCCATCGCAACAAAAGGCGGCGGCATAATCAAAATTAAAGAAGTATTAGAGGACGGAGCAGACCTTTCAACAACTGCTTCGGTCTATGACTTAGGTTATTTACAGGAAACAACATTCAGGGACAACACCCCAGAAACACCTATCAACGACGAAACAGGCGACCAGGTTCAGACCGACATTGGAAACCGCGAGGTAATGGTAGAGGGCGTATTACAGCAGAGCGACAAGAATATTCTTGATATTGCAAAGGAAACAAGAGGAAAGTTCTATGCACTTTACAAATACAACGGAGTAAAGAACGGCAAGCATCAGGAAGTATGGTTCGGAGTGGGCAAAATCAATCCTTCGTTTGAAGTGAAGTACGCGGGCGGGACAGTTCCGTTTAAGTTCACGGCAATGAAAAACCCATCGGCAATTACACTCACATCAGGCGTTGGAAGCGGTCCTATTGCAACACCGGGTAACTGGGGCGGATACGCTTCGGGAGCAATCACAATCTCGGCAAATGGATACTATGAAATAGTTGAAACGGCTGTATAATGAAAGCACTAATTCATTCAGGCTACATACGGGACGGACGTCAAGTACACGGAAAAGTTATTGAAATAGATAAAGAAGAGTTAAGTATGCTTGACGGTTTGGGTATTAAGTATGAGGTATTAAAAGAAGTAAAAGAAGTTAAAAAGGTTAAATCAAAAGATTCAGATAATCTTAATGACAACGATTAAATATAAGGACGTAGAATACAAAATCAAGGATAGCAGTCTGGAAATACAACAGGCTGCTATGCCTTTGCTAATAGAGTACCGCAAAATGAGGGCTGAATATCTTGACGATATAGACAGAAGCCTTATTGATTCATACAAGATTGAAATATTTAATCTTGAGACGGCAATTTCTCAAATAAAGGACGACGAAACTCAGGCTGAATATTTAAAAAATTTAGAAAATAAGCTTATTGAGGTTAAAAGTAGGTATGAAAACGATGAAGAAGTTAAAATAATAGAGGCTATGATAAACGATGTTGAGGGTTTGCTTCTTGCTTCGCTTGCACTTAACACACCCGTTATGAAGAAACTGTTTTCTAAAATCTTAATAGGTGATTTAAGCAAGATTGATTATTCAGACGAAGAGTATAAAGCATTTGCAGTAAACGTGTTAATAAATTTTTTTCTAATTATGCAGCCGAGCAAAGAGAAATAGCACGGTTGCGCGATGACTTAGCGGCGGCTTTTGAGCCGGGTGAGATGACACCGCCTGAATACGACATACCATTTAACAGACAATACGAATATATGATACATTCGCTCATGAAAGAATATAGCATGACAAAAGAACAGGCGGGAGCGATGACTGAATACGATTACTGCTTAATGATAGGATTCAAGAATATTGAGGGATTGAAGGAAAAATATTTAATAGAGAAAAGGTAAAGAATTGATAAGCATAGACATAGAACTCGATAATGCAATGGCTGAACTCAATAAGAAGCTTGATGTGACATCGAAAGGAATAGAAAAGGATTCGAGAAAGGCTCTTGAAAAGACCGCACTTGATGTAAAGAATCTTGTCTATAATAACATGAGCAAGAAGCGAAATGCATTTAACGAGGTAATGGAAAAGGAAGAGGATTCTACGATTATAAGAAAAGGTTTCTCAAGCCCGCTCCGAGATACGACGCGTATGCAGAGAGGGATAGTAAGCACTAAGATAAACGATGACGAATACTGGGTAGAATTTACTGAAAAGAATGTAATATATGCAAAATACCTAAACACAAGAAAAAACTGGCAAGTATTAAAAGTAACTGACTATATAACTAAAAACGTTTTGAGGCTATTTAAAAAGAATTATAGCAATTAAGAATGGCAGATAATCAAGTCAACATACCGTTAAAACTTAAGCTTGAACATAAGCAGGCTCTTGAAATACTTAAGGCTGATTTTAGGAAAACAATTGAGTATATAAAAGCCGAAGGAAGAAAAAGCGTTGCCGATATGCAAGCTAATAATAAGCTTGAGATACAGGAGTCAAAGAATAAGACGGCTTTAAAGATTGCCAGTATGCGTCAGGAAACGGATGCTAAACGACTCGAACTTGCCAAACAGGTAAGCGAAGAACGTAAGACGGCTGCGGAATTAAAGAGGCTAACGCAAGAGGGCAAGGGCAAGTCTGTATTTATCGGTGATGTTGGTTCGGTCAATTACTTTAAAGCACAGATGTCTGGCTACCGCGATATGATGAATCAGGTTAAAGCGGGAACGCCTGAGTTTGAAAATTATAAGCAAAAAGTAACCGAGACTAAGGATAAGATAAGAGAACTGACTTCCGCGCAGAAGGGGATGTCTATATTTCAAAAGCTTGAAGTTGGGGAAAACATTACAACGATCGCAGCGGGAATAGCGGGCGCTACGGCGGGGATAGTAATGTTAGGTCAAAAGCTTTATGAACTTGGCTTACAGGGTGCGGCTCTTGCCAATATGAGAAGTTATTTTGAACAAATGAGCGGAGGTGCTTCGCAGGCTTATAACAACTTACAGCTTCTAAGCAACGCGGCGGCGGGCGCGTTTGACGATAGGCAGTTAATACAGTTTGCCAATAAAATGATGGCGCTCGGCTACACGGTACAGGATGCGGCAAGGCTTATGGATATATCGGAAAACGCCTCTGATAATTTAGGGATAAGCATAGAAGAAGCAAATAATGCCTTACTCGCTTTTATCCAGACGGGAAGGGGAAGAGGTTTATTTCAGTTCGGTATAGATTTAGATGCAGTCAATAAAAAGATACAGGAAATGTCTGGGCTTACCGAGAAACAGATACAAAGCCTTGATGCGGAAACACAGGAGCGATTAAGAGCGGATGCTGTAATGAGTTTATATGGTAAGACAATAGACGAAATAAACGATAAACAGCGAGATAATGCGGACCAGATTGAAAGCTTATCGGTTATGATGACAAACTTCGGTAACACTATCGGACAGTTTGTAGCACCTATTGTTGCGGGACTTGTAAAAACTTTTCAGTTCTTACTTGAATCCGTTGGAATGGTAAATAGGAGCGTTAATGACTTTTCAAGCACACTTCTTAAGTCACAAAAAGTTTCCGAAGATACTAAAAAGATACTTGACGAATTAGGTATCAGTGCGCAGAATATGGCGGAAGCTTATAACAATATAGCTTCTTCCATAGTGACCACGACAAATACACAGGTTCAAAGCGCAAAACAATTTGTTACCGCTGAAATTGCAAAAATAGAAGCATTACAGGAAGAGGCAAGGCAATTAAGATTTAATCAGTTAATTAAGATTGGTGATGTAGCGACAAGAACAATTCAGGAACAGGTTAATCTATGGGCGACAGCATGGGATAACGCACAAGGCTATACAGCTAATTTAGAGAAGTTAAGAGATCTTTTAGGTCAGTTAGAAACAAGAAGCAAGACGCTTTCTGATATTGAAAAAGCAAAAAACCAGACTCAGACTTCTAACTCAAAAGGCAGTGAAAAAGAAGCCGAAATAAAAACCGAGATAAACAAGCTTGAACAAGAGATCACTGAACTCCTAAAGGAAAAAGCAAAGTATATCTCAGACGGTAACGAAGGCACAAAGGCTTATGCCAAACTTCTTGACGATATTTTAGAAAAAGAAGGTAAGCTTGCAAGACTAAAGGAAACGTATGTACCGCTTAATCAAAAACAAATAAATTTAAACGCTGGTATTATACCATCGGAAATGCCGGGTGAAGTAAAACCGATTGACATTCCTATTAACCCTCAGGCATGGGAAAATAAGAAAAAGGTTATAAAAAGTTTTAACGACATGATAACGCAGTCGGTACTTGAAATGACAAAAGCCTTCGGTGATTTATTCGGAGCCATGATGAGCGGTGATACACAAGACGCCTTTAAAAACTTTATGAAGTCGATAGTAAATACTTTTATCACCTCAATACAGGCAATGTTGCTGGCATCCAATGCGGCATTAGTAGCAAAGGGCATAACAACGTTTGGTATTAGTTTAATTACAGACGCCCCTCTTTTAGCTGCGGGTTGGATAGCACTTGAAGCCGCTAGGGGTATCATAGGTTCTTTCGCTCAGGGCGGATACGTCTCAGGCGCAGGCACTTCTACATCGGATTCGATTCCTGCTATGTTAAGCAACGGAGAGTTTGTAGTAAACGCCGCATCAACAAGAAGCAACTTGCCGCTGTTAAGTGCTATCAACAACAACGCTAACTTCACACCGGCGATGGCAGCGCCTGTGAATAATGTGTATATAGGAATGGATATTGACGGAGTAACATTCTTCAGACAAACAGAGAAAAAGTATAGCAGATTTAAAAATCAAAAGAGATTATAAATTTGTACAGTGATATTCAAATATTGTGTCAGGGCTTTTACTGGAATCAAAACAGTATAGGGCAGAATTATGGAAATATATCATTCTTTAATCAGGGAAGTTACAGCGCCTTTACAAACGAAGCTGACCTGACCCCCTTTATAATCAACGATTCGCTAAGCCCATTATCCTATGAATTTGAGGACAGTGAGCGCGGGACGGATAGTTCAAGGCTTTACTTTACGCCTTCGGATATTTCGTTTTCTGTATCAGACATTGACGGACAGGCTTCGTTCTGGGTAAACGGACAGACAAAGACAAGGTTAAGAGACTTCTTTCAGATACTATCCGATACAACTTATATAAAGTACCTTGTTAAGCTTAAATACAAAGGAAGCACTGTATTTCAGGGGGTTGTTTCAAATGAATCGTTAGAGGAAGCGATAAGCACGAAAGATGATTCACACATAATTAAAATAAGTGTTTTAGGCTTTGAAAAAGAAATAAAGGATTATTTCTCAAATAAAAAATTATCGGATTATAATTATGGATGGACTTCGGCAGGCTTTGGGGTAAAAACAACCAATAACCAGTATTACTATCCAAGGTTTATAACCTTCGAGGATCTGCTAAACACATGGTTTAGAATAACACCCGCGACAGGGTTCAGGCTTTTCCCGGATGTTTCAAATGTTCACAACAACACTGTAAGATGGTACGTTTTTGATTCTGCTTTTTTGACAAAGTTTGCGCCCAATGATGGGAAAGTGCCAAGAATGCTTTTCAACAGATGTTCATTTCTCGACGCTGTAAATAATAACGAAACGGTCTGGAGTTTTTTAGTCAAGCTTTGCAACTCTATGGGATGGATATTCTATATCAGAACCATCGAGCAAAACGGAGTGGCAAATGCTTTTTTGTACGTTAAAAACAGATACACCATTAATAAGTCAGACATAATCTCGGTTAATGATGGAAACAAACTTACACCGCAGATACTTTCAAAAGTTGATTTTAGAAAAAAGTTTTATTCTGTTTACATTCCAAATGGGACGATGGACACAGCAAGGGACCCTTCGTGGGATAATTATAAATACATTAACGGAATTATAATCTCCTCAACGGCACAGTACGGAATGACCTCAATGTTTTTAAAAGACATTCATTATAATGGTTATTATAGCGGATATACATACGCGTCAAGGTTACAGGTTATTGACACTTTAAGCGATACAGATATAGTTTTAAGGGACATTAAACACGATCCTTCGTTTTTAGTAAATGAAATTAATTATTTGAAAAATGATGTATTAGTGCTTGACACGGGGGAAAGCCCGAAAAACTGGAGGACAGACTTAAAAGGTTTGGTAAACTTAGCCGACCCCAATTCCACACTCGGGACTTATGACATTCAATACAAAGGTAATTATGGAAGCATGATGAGTTTCTCTTATCTTGAAGGCTCGCAGACTCTTTATAACTGGCTTTATTCTTATGAGGACTATACAAGCGGCGCGGCTATTAACTGGTTCGAGAACAACATGAGAATGCTTTTGCTCGGCAAGTCAACACAGACGCTTGAACTTTCAATTTATGGCATCGAAACCGACCCGTTAAAATCGGTACTAATTAACGATGAGTATTATTCAAATAAATATTTTGGAATAACCGAAATGACAATAGACTTTATAAACGACACGACCAAATTTAAACTAATACAGGAGTTGTAATGGGATATATTAACGGAATAAGTAACCCGGTATTTGAAATAACAGACGTGTACGGCAACAGGGTATGGAGTACCGAACTCCCGCTTACCAACTCCAAGGGGCTTATTGAGTCTTACGATGAGAAGTATATCGAGCATGAATTTTTAAATTACAGGCGCGAGAAAAAAATACTTGGATATAACATAAACTTTACTTTAAACTTTGACGAGTATACAAGCGCCGAAACAACTTTGAAAATTTTCAAACTTCTTGACTGGGAGTTTCAGATTTCATACGAACCAACTTATAAAGATTACAAAATCTGGCTTATGCCTCGCAGGGATGTGCCTTCAAGAAAGTTTCATGTGATTGGAATGAATAAGAGCATGGAGTTTGGAGTGTTAAGAGGCGGTCCAAAAACAATAGGTCACAAGGGGCTTGTATTAAACTACACTACAAAGTGGCTTTCAAATTGGATGTATACAAACCCAATCACTGTACCAATGTTAATTTTAGACTATCAAAATCATTTAATCATATAACATGGCAATAGAATATAAAATACCAATAACAACAGTATCAGGCGGGAGTATTGTTCCCGTTACTACTGGTTATTATGCTTTACGCGTTTCACCTTATAGCACAAATACGCATTCAGGCTCCCACGTCACTAACGGAGTATGGGATTTCGGAGCGGTAGCTGACGGAACTTATCAGTTGTATTACTCAGCTGATAACTGGGTAACGGAATCAAAGGTAGATAACTTTGGCACAAGATACATCGGAACGGCAAGTCCAACCTTTGATACTGCAATCGCTTCGACTAAAGTTGAGACCAATATAATATCGGAAAAGACTTCAGGTTCGGGAGTAACAATTGACGGACTCTTAATCAAAGACGGCGGGATAAGCCTCGATACTTTATCCGAAAAAACAGCGGCGGCGGGTGTCACGATAGACGGGGTACTTAATAAAGATGCTGGTGTTACCTGTACCGGAGCAAGTGCATTCACGGGCGGTGTTTCTGTCACAACGGCTGCAATAACATCGACAGTAACTCCGAGCGGTGCAAATGACTTAGTGAACAAGGCTTACGCAGATGCCCTAATTCCTTATAAGCATTGGATTGGAGTTGTATCGGGAGACGCAACCACCCCAGAAATCAAAGAATACTCGGGAAACTTAGGAGGTGAATTAGGAATTATAAGGATATCAGAGGGGATCTATGCCATTACGTGTTCAGCCTTATTTACAAGTGGCAAAACAATAGTAACGCACTCAATAAAACATGATAAAACAGATACGTTTGATGCGTTTCACGTTAGGCACTACCTTGACACAACATCCCAATTAGTTTTACAGGTGTATGACAATGCACACGCAGTAACAGATGCCTGTGAAATAACACTTGAAATAAAAGTATTCCCATAACAACTAACTTATAAAAATAACTATGAAAAAACTAATTTTAATTATGTTGCTCTTAAGTGCAACATCAATATTCGCACAAAGTTTCCCTGAACCTACAAGGTATATGCTTTCGGGACGTGATACGTGTTCAACTGGTGATACTATTTCAAGGAAAGTATTAAGCACCTCAAACTCACTTACTACAAAGTTTCAGGACTGGTTTCAGGGTATGTATGCAACAGATGATACAATCCAAATCTCAACAGATACACTTTACACAAACTCTATGATAGTTTTACCTGATGAAAGTTTACTAACTCCGAAATTTAACATAAGATATTTCAAGAATTTGTATTGGAGGGTTTTGGGCACTGGTGTCGCAAATGTAAGATATTTCTTATTCGGAAACTAAAACAACGATGAAAAAATTATTATTAATATTTTTATTAATTCCTATTTTAGCAAGCTCTCAATGGTTAGAAATGGGCAAACAAAAAATAGGAAATAAAGTAGGAATACAAAGCTCCGGTGCTTATCAGTGGGCTCTTGACTTTGACGGTAGTACGGAATATTTAAGCTGCACTCCTGCATTACGTCTTACAGGGGAGTATTCACTTTACGATAATTTCAGTGATGGTAACTATGACGGATGGACTGTTTCAAGTGGTGCGTATAGCGTTGTGGATTCAACTCCGCTTTCGGGTGGCACAAAAGCGTTGAAGTGTACGACTGCGGGGATAATAAGTATTCCTTGCAATCAAGCATACGGACAATGGGAGTTTGATTGGTATAAGGGTGGAGATGCAAATGAAAGCAGATATTTTATAGTTCAAAATATTGCAAATGATAATATTACAACAACGCAAGGATATAGAATACAAGCGTTTAGTGATGAAAGAATATACATATCCAAACATTCGCCAAGTGGACAATTGGCATATACAAACACATCATATATCTCAAATAATACATGGTATAGATTTAAAATAACCCGAAACACTAACGGACAATTTTACCTATATATAAAAGGCGGTTCTTTCGGTTCTGATTATGTTCTTGTATCTGTAACTGGCGGTTCAGGAACTAACCCTGCAACAGATAACACTTACACTTCATCAAATTACTTCGTACTCGATTTAGACGCTAACGACATGATTAGCAATATAGTCTGTCAGCAAGGCGAGGGTTCACTTGACTTAAATAGTTATGAACGTATTTACCACAGTAATAACCGAGCATTTGAAGATACAACAGGTTTCAGATGGGCAACGAATGGAACGCATAGTATAGTAAGGAATACGGATGCAACGACAGGAAGTAATTTAATTCCTGATTCAGCGAGTACTTTTGGGATTGGAAGTGGTGGGGTTACTTGGTGGGGTATAGGCAATGGAACAATCGTTTGGGGAAGTTCAGATTCAAGTTTGAAAGTATCAGCGTCTTCACAAGCATCTTATATTAATAAAACACTTTTAACAGCAGGTTATACTTATAAATTTACCTATAAAGTTAAATCATCATCTTACACAGGTAAGATTATAGCTTATGGAGGAACAGGTACAGACCTTAAATATAGTCCAGATGTTACTTCTTCGTGGCAAACAGTTACAGGATTTTTCAAGACAGATAACAATACATTCTATCTTCAAGCAGGCAGTTCGTACACAGGCGATATATTTTTTGACAGCATAATAGTTCAAAAATTAGAAGGCAGAACAGGTTACAGTGGCAAACTCATTTCAACAGATGTAGGCGATTCAACTACAAATTACATTTCACTTCCTGCGGTAAACTTTGATACTTTGAAAACCGATGCAAACGGAATATATGAGAAATATACGTTAG
>CAZVCC010000047.1:0-24700 GCA_964626015.1 uncultured Ignavibacteriaceae bacterium | reverse complement strand
TTGATAACCTGTTTTACTTAGCCCTTTTTCTTCCATTTTATTTTGGACAGATGTGGAAAATTTAGCAGAAATCATATATTTATTTCATTGACTATTTTAAAAAATAGAGGTATTTTTATTGATGATTCGAAGATAGCTCAATGGTGGAGCATTCGGCTGTTAACCGAAGGGTTGGGGGTTCGAGTCCCCCTCTTCGAGCAAAACCTCGCTGATTCTATAGCGGGGTTTTTTCATTTAAGTAATGTTTATGAATTTGAATAATTTATTCCAAAATACTGAAGATGAGCATCCTCTGACCGTATCAGAATTATCCTCTTTTATCAAACAAACTCTTGAAACTCGTTTGAATGATGTTTTCGTTTTAGGGGAAATATCTGGTTTCAGAAGAGCGATGCCTTCAGGACATTCTTATTTTGTCCTTAAAGACGATAAGTCTCAGATTTCTTGTAATCTCTGGAGTTTCCGGTTTTACCAACTTAAGTTTAAACCGGAAGACGGAATGAAAGTCCTGATTAGGGGTAGAGTTACTGTCTATGAACCGAGGGGAACTTATGCAATTGAAGTTCATAGCATCACAGAAGTTGGTATCGGTGAGCTTCAGGCAGCTTTTGATAGACTTAAAGAAAAACTTCTAAAAGAAGGCTTGTTCGATGTGAAAAGAAAAAAGCATATTCCTGATTTTCCCCAAAACGTCGCAATTATTACTTCTGAGTCGGGTGCGGTTATCGAAGATTTCATCAAAGTAGCTAAGAAAAGATATTCGAATTTCATGCTTTACCTTTTTCCGGTTCTGGTTCAGGGTAAAGGCTCAGTTGAGAGTGTTTGCAGGGCAATAAAGCAGGTAAATAACCTTCCATTAGACTTTGATGTAATCGTTATTGCAAGAGGCGGTGGTTCTATTGAGGACCTCTGGACATTCAACGAAGAAGCTGTGGCAAGAGCAGTTTATCAATCAAAAATTCCCGTCGTCAGTGCTGTCGGGCATGAGGTTGATTATACAATTTGCGATTTCGTTGCTGACTTGAGAGCACCAACCCCTTCCGCTGCCGCAGAGATGATTCTTCCTGATAAAAGGGAGCTTTTGGACAACCTTAATAATTATGATTACGACTTAAAGTCATTAGTCTTTGACAGAATTGCTTTTTATAAAGAAAGTCTTAGTAGAATTCAGTCTAATTATTCTTTCAATAAGCCAAGAGATATTCTGAATGAAGTTAAGATTCGTGTTGACGAGATAAGCGATGAATTGTATAAGATTTATTCTGATACTTTAGAGTACTATAAATTAGATTTAGAAGATAAACATAATTCTTTAGTTTCAATGTGTAAAGATAGGCTTACCTTCTATGAAAACGATTTGGATTACAAAGATAAGATGTTGAAAAACTTAAGTCCTGATAATACCCTGAAACGAGGTTTTGCAGTTATCACAAAACATAGTAAAATAGTTTCAGGAAAAATAGATTTGAACACTAATGATTTAGTGAATATTAGATTTCACGATGGAAGCGTTGATGCTACCGTTAAATGAAAAAACAACGCTTATTTCAATAATTATTTAATTTTATTAATGTTATTTTTGTTTTTATAAGATATGGCAAAAGAAAAAGTTAATACAGATTCGTTTGAGTATTCTTTCCGTAAACTCGAAAAGATATTAAACGACTTAGAGGAAAATATTGATCGGAAGTCTCTTGACTCGATAATAGAGAATTATCAGGAGGGACTAAAACTACTTAAGATTTGCAGGGATAAACTTTCTGAGGCTGAACTTAAAATCGAAAAAATTAATCCTGATAAATAAATGGATGAACTAAAATTTAACTTAAATCATACAAAATTTCTTAAGGATATCGAATATCCGAGAGATTTAAAAAAGCTAAACTTACTAGACCTTAGGATTTTATCTGATGAACTACGTGACTATCTGATGGATACGATCTCTCAGATTGGTGGTCACCTCGGTGCATCTCTCGGTGTAGTTGAACTTACTCTTGCGCTTCATTATGTCTTTGATACTCCTAAAGATAAGCTTATTTGGGATGTCGGACATCAGGGTTATATACATAAAATTCTGACTGGAAGACGTGACGCATTAAAATCAATCAGACAAAAAGACGGTATAAGTGGTTTCCTAAAACGCTCAGAAAGTGAATACGATGCTTTCGGTGCAGGCCATGCGACAACCTCCTTGTCTGCTGGTCTTGGTATTGCAACCGCAAGAGATTTTCAGAAGAAAAAGTTTAAGGTTATTTCGATTATTGGTGACGGATCAATGACAGGCGGTATGGCTTACGAAGCTATGAATAATATTGGACTCCTAAAAAAGGATATGATTGTTGTTCTGAATGATAACAGAATGTCCATAGCCCCCAATGTATGGTCAATTCAGAATTATTTTACTGAATTGATGCTGAATGAGTCTTACAACAAACTAAGAAACAAAGTATGGAATCTTACAGGTAAAGTAGATAAGAAAAATAGCGATAGACTTCGTGCTTTAGCAGCAAAAATTGAAGGTGGATTAAAAGGTGTTTTAACTCCCGGTATGCTTTTCGAAGCCCTTGGCTTTAGGTATTTCGGTCCCCTTAATGGTCACAACGTAGTAAATCTTGTTAGGACCTTCGAAGAAATTAAGAATTTTTCAGGTCCTGTGCTTGTTCATATATTTACTGAAAAGGGCAAAGGTCCTTCTTATGCTCCGGAACATTTCCAGAAACTTCATGCGTTAAATCCTTTTGATAAAACGACTGGAATTGAGCATAAAAAATCATCAGTTCCTGCATACACAAAAATATTCGGTGAATCTCTCGTTGAACTCGCTAAGAAAGACGAAAAGATTATTGGTATTACAGCTGCAATGCCCGATGGTACTGGACTTAATATTTTACAAAAAGAAATTCCTGAAAGATATTTTGATGTTGGTATTGCCGAACAGCATGGTGTTACATTCGCAGCAGGTCTCGCTACTGAAGGGTACACTCCGGTTGTCGCAATTTATTCAACATTCCTGCAAAGAGCATTTGACCAAATTATTCACGATGTCGCAACTCAGAAACTTAATGTTGTGTTTGTTCTCGATAGGGGAGGGCTCGTTGGTGCTGATGGTCCTACGCATCACGGTTCTTTTGACCTTTCTTATCTTAGATTGATTCCTAACATGGTTATCATGGCACCTAAAGATGAAAATGAATTAAGAAATATGTTGTTTACGGCAACTCTTTATAAAAAGGGTCCTATTGCTATGCGTTACCCGAGAGGGAATGCTCTCGGAGTACCAGTATCGGATTTCCAGCAATTGATCATCGGTAAAGGCGAAGTTGTTAAAGAGGGTAAGGATATTGCAATTCTTGCTGTTGGAAACATGGTTCATAATGCTTTAAATGCAGCAGATTTATTAAAAGAAAAAGGTATTGATATAGAAGTTATTAATATGAGGTTTGTTAAACCGTTGGATTCTGATTTACTAAAAAATACTTTTGCAAAATTTGACAAGGTCATTACACTGGAGGATAATTCTATCCTTGGAGGTTTTGGCAGTGCAGTTGCTGAATTTGCTGAACAATATGGATTTAAAAATGATATCCTTCTTCACGGATTGCCAGATAGATTCATTGAACATGGTAAACCCGAAGAACTTCATTCTGATTTGAAACTTGATTCTAAAGGAATTGCTGAAGTTACTGAAGAATTTTTTAGAAAAGAAAGAGTTAAGATATAAATGTTTGAAGATTTAATACTAAGCAACAATTCAAATACATCAAAGCGGAAAAGTTTTAATCGTAAAAACAACGATAAAAAAGTTTATATCGAAACTTATGGTTGTGCAATGAATTTTTCAGATACTGAAATTGTACTTAGCGTTATGAGCGATTTTGGATACAATGAAACCGATGATATAAATAATTCAGATGTTATACTTCTAAACACTTGCTCAATTCGCGAGAATGCGGAAACAAGAATTTATAACAGGTTGAAACATCTTTCTGCTCACAAAAGAAAGAATCCCTATAAGATCATCGGAATTCTCGGGTGTATGGCAGAAAGACTGAGATATGATTTAATCGAAAAGGAAAAATGCGTTGACCTAATTGTTGGTCCCGATGAATATCGAAAAATTCCTCATTTAATCCATAATATTTTTGAAACCGGTGAAAGAGGTGTTGCTGTTAAGTTATCTAAAATTGAAACCTACGATGATATTATTCCTGTCCGTAAAGAGGGGATTAATGCTTGGATTTCTATTATGCGGGGTTGTGACAAGTTCTGTACGTTTTGTGTCGTACCTTTCACTCGGGGCAGGGAACGAAGCAGAAAAGTTGAAAGCATTGTCAACGAGGCAAAAATGCTCTTAGACGAGGGAATTAAAGAAGTTACTTTGCTTGGTCAGAATGTTAATTCATTTAACGATGAAGGAAATGATTTTGCTGATTTATTGAAATCGGTTGCAGTTGCTGTCCCGGGAATGAGAATCCGATATTCCACATCTCATCCTTACGATTGTTCCGAAAAACTCATCAATACTATGGCGGAGTTCGGTAACATTTGTAACTACCTGCATCTACCTGTACAATCTGGTTCTGAGAGAATTCTGAAGCTCATGAACAGACTTTATAGTATTGATCAGTATCTCAGTATTATGAACTATGCTAAGAAAACTATTCCCGGAATAGGACTTTCCACGGATATCATTACGGGGTTTCCAACCGAAACTGAAGAAGAACATCAAATGACTCTCGACCTTATGACCGAAGTCGGATACGATAGTGCCTATACATTCGCATATTCCCCAAGAGAAAATACAAAAGCATACAGAATGGAAGATACCGTACCTACCGATGTTAAAACAAGACGTCTTAATGAAGTAATTCATTACCAAAGGAAAATATCTTCAGATATTTTCAAAGGAATGGTCGGAAAAAAAGTTGATATTCTTCTCGAAGGTGTCTCGAAGAAATCTAATGATTTCCTTATGGGTCGTACAGATTGTAATAAATCAGTTATCATTCCTAAGAGAAAAAATAAAATTGGTGATATTATAAATACTACTATTGTTAAATCAAATTCAGCCACATTATTTGCCAATTAGTCTGAAATAATCTGATGACAGACTTTTTAACATATTCGATATTAATTTTAATTTCTACAATCTTGAGGTTATTTCCTTTAAAGATGGTTCAAAAGTTTGGCAAACTCTTCGGCTTAATTTTACCCCTGTTATTTCCATCACGTAAGAAAGTTGCTATAGATAATCTCGCTCTTTGTTTCCCTGACTTTGACGACAAATGGAAACGCTCAGTGGTAAAAGGTGTATTTAAAAATCTTGGTATTACTCTATTTGAGACTCTTTACCTCCCGAGAATGAAAAAGCGTTTGCTAGATCGGTTTATTTCTATCAATAATTACTACCTTGTAGATGAAGCTTTACGTAAAGGAAATGGGGTCTTTTTTCTTAGCGGACATATTTCCAACTGGGAAATTATGGCTTTCTCATACGGGAAAATATTCCGTAGAAAACTGAATATAATAGTTAAAAGTCAAACTAATAATCTTGTCAACAATAAAATCAATGAATTCCGTGAACTCTGTGGTAATAGAATAATCGAAATTGGCAGCTCTCTGCGTGAGATTTATAATATCGTTAAAGATAACGGAATAGTATGCTTTCTTATGGACCAGTCAGCAAATCCCGACTATTCAGTCTATTCAAACTTCTTCGGGCAAAATGTTGCAACGTTCTCTGGTCCTGCTAAAATGGCTTTGAAATTTAATACGGGACTTATATTTGCTTATCCCATTAGGCAGAAAAATTATAACTATCTGATAAAAGTTGATAAAATATTGTACGACGACTTAATTGGCGGTGCCACAGAAGAAAATGTACAAAAGCTTACTGATAGAATTAACGAAAAACTGGAATCCGCTATTCGTGAAAATCCTGATCAGTGGCTATGGATTCATAGAAGATTTAAACATTTGAAGAAATGAAAGTACTGATTATACAAACCGCATTCTATGGAGATGTTATTCTCTCTTTGCCGCTTGTTCAGGTTCTTAAAGAAAAGAAACCCGAATGTTCCATCGACTTCATGTGCATACCTAAAACATCTGAAATATTAAAAGGTAATCCTTTCATTTCCAAAGTTATCATATTTGATAAACATGAATACGCAAAAGGAATATCAGGATTCCGAAATGTAATCTCTGAAGTCAGAAATAATAAATACGATGTTGTCATTTCTGTGCAGAGATATACCCGCTCATCTATCATTGCAAAACTATCGGGTGCCGAAAAAAGAATTTCATACGAAAATTCTTCTTTGTCCTATTTCTATACAGATAAAGTCCCTTATTACCAAAAGCATGAAATTAGAAGGGTTCTCGACTTGTTGCAGCCGCTTGGAATAATTGAATCAAAAATTATTAAACCCAAATTATTTCCAACAGATGATGATAAAAATGAAGTAACAAAAATTTTCAACGGACTCGGTATAAAAAGAAAAAACGAAATAATTTGTATAGCTCCCGGTTCAGTTTGGTTTACAAAAAGATTCCCAGAGGGAAAATTTATCGATCTCCTGAATATGTTGGATAAAAGTAATTTGAAGATTGCATTAATAGGTGGAAAGGAAGATATGAAATTATGTGATAATTTAATTAAAAAATCTACAAATAATGAAGTATATAATTTTGCAGGAAAACTCACTATCCTACAGTCAGCTGAATTGATTAAAAATAGCACTCTGTTGATTTCAAATGATTCAGCTCCACTGCATATTGCAAATTCTGTAGGTACAAAAGTAATTGCTCTTTTTGGCTCAACAACAAAAGAGTTTGGATTTTATCCGGTAGGGGAGAACGATAAAGTTTTTGAAATAAATGGACTGAAATGCCGCCCCTGCTCAAACCACGGTAAAAAAATCTGCCCTATCCAAACCTTCGATTGTATGCAAAAAATCAACGTTCGAGATATCTATAACGAAATCGTTTATACCCAAAATGTATCAAAATAGACTCATTATTATATAACATACAATTATCTTATCTTTAACTAACACTAATCAAAAGCTTAAAATGGTATTTAACCTTACTTGTATTAACCCTAAATATTTAGTTTTTCAATACCTGAAATACTATTTAATCTTACCCAATATTCGCATTACAAACTTACCTAACATGTCAAACTCAAGATTTATTCTGTCACCGGGTTTGAGATACTTAAAATTTGTCGCAGAAAATGTATGTGGAATAATTGCCACCTTAATAATAACACTTTTCTTTGTCTCTTTTACAATTTGAGCTATTGTTAGGCTTATTCCATTAATAGAAATGCTGCCGACATAAATAATATTTTTCTTAAATTGTATAGGGAATTCAAAAAAGAATTCCCAGCTATCCTTTAGCTTGTTGATTTTGTAAACCGTTCCCGTAGCATCTACATGACCTTGAACTATGTGACCATCAAGGCTTTCGCTGAGTTTCATGGGTTTCTCAAGATTCACGTAACTTCCAATTTCAAGGTCCTTAAGGTTTGTCTTGCTCAATGATTCATTAACAGTAGTGAATTCAAACCTGTTGTTATTTATTCTCTCTATTGTCATACATGCACCGTTTATCGCAATACTGTCACCTTTTCTCCTGTCTTTTAAGAAAGTCTTCTTTGATGGAGCTATTAAAAATCTGATGCTATCACCCTTAGGAGTCGTTCTTATAACTTTTCCTGTATCAGTTACTATTCCTGTAAACATTATTTATAATTTTTATAAATTAATAATAAATCCTTATCAAGTATTTTAATTTCTGTTAATTTTATTTGCTTTGCATTCTCTAATTTCTTTATTTGATAATCCTTAAACGAAGAAATCCCCTGTCCTATAATCTTCGGTGCAATAAATAAATCAATTTCATCAAATAAGTTATTCTTTGCAAATTGAGAATACACATTCGCTCCTCCTTCTACTAATAGTGTGTTATACCCAAGTTTGTAAAGACTTTTCAATATCTCATCGATTTTCAACTGCCCACCATTACTTTTCAATCTTATATATTTGAGATATTCTAAGTCTAATACCTTTTTGTTACTTGAGTGATAGATTATCGTTAATGGAGAATAATTTTTTAGTAATTTATATTTATTGCTTAACTTTAAGTCCCTATCAATAATTACCCTAACGGGATGCTTTTTAGAATCAAACAATCTGACTGTTAATTCCGGATCATCCTGAATTACCGAATTCTTGCCGATTAATATACAATCATAATTACTTCTTATAAAATGTGCTAATTTCCTTGAATATATATCAGTTATCCACTGTGATCTAAAATTATTAAGAGCTATTTTGCCATCTATGCTTTGTGCAATTTTTAATGTAACATAAGGCCGCTTTTCAGTTACATTTACAATATATTTTTCGTTTAAATGACTGCATTTTTCTTTTAATACTCCTATCCGAACTTCGATACCTGCATTTCTTAAATTATTTATACCCTTGCCATTAACTTTTTTATTCGGGTCTTTCATTCCTATCACAACTCTTTTTATCTTGTTCTTTATTATTAAATCTGTACAAGGAGGTGTTTTCCCAAAATGTGAACAGGGTTCCAGATTTACGTATAATGTACTGTTTCTTATGTTGTTTCCCTTTTTCAGCGTATTATTTATAGCATTCACTTCGGCGTGATTAAATCCATATCTTTTATGGTAACCTCTTCCAACAATTATACTGTTCTTTACAATTACGCAACCTACCATCGGATTCGGTTCAACATTACCTTTTCCTTTTATTGCAAGTTTTAGGCATTCTTGCATGTATTTCATATCATCACTTTTCATACATTTTGTTCTTTAACTTAGTAAGTATACTATCGCTCGAATTTCTATAATAAAAATATGTCAAATAATCTAATCTCTTGACGTTTATGTACTTTTCCGCTCTCTTAATAAAGTCTGAATCGTACGAAAATATATTCTTGAATCCGTTAAGCTTGTAAAATGCTTCTTTCTTCCCAAAAATGGTTGCACCCAATACACATTCTTTTAAATGTATAAGCCTTTTTCTATTCCTTACATCAGGAACATACATATCCTCATCTTTTCCAATCATAACCGCGGGAGAATGAATGATATCTACCTTCTTATTTGCACTCATATATTTTACTCTTTTCGAAATGTGCTCTTTACCATATTCGTCATCAGAATCAAGAAATGTAATGTATTTACCTTCTGATATTCTTATTCCTGCATTTAGTGATAATGCTGTTCCTCTGTTATAGTGTTTAATATATTTTAATCTGTAATCGTGATCCATAAACTCAAACAATTTTTTGTGAAATCCGTCATTGCTGCCATCGTCAACTACTATCAATTCGTAATCGTTGTAAGACTGGTTCATTAATGAATTGTATGCCCTGAAGAACAACTTTTTTCTGTTGTAAACAGGGATAACAACGCTTACTATAGGATTTGTTTTATTTAATTTCATATAACTTGCTTTACTCTCGCAACCCAGTATTTAGGGTCTTCAGCTGTTGTCCCTCTCCTGATTTCAAAGTGAAATATTTGTCCATCGAGATTTTTTGATGTTGATGCGATAATTTTACCCGCCGTAACTTTTTCACCAATATTAACGCGAATATCTTTTATTAAACCATAAACAGTCCTGTATCCGTTACTATGTTTGATAACAGTAATTGTCCTGTATAGCGGTACATCTAAAATATTTTCAACAACACCATCCGCAACACATCTAACCTCCGAATTCTCGGAAATACTCACATCTATTCCTTCGTTGTTAATTATTGCACCTGTATTTCTGTCAATTGATTTCCCAAAATCGTTTATAATATTAGTGCTGGTCACCGGAAAAATTAGGACTCCTTTTAGTGAATCAAAACTGTCTGATTTATAATCAGGGATAGTTTTGAGTTCGTACTTGTTTACTTCCTGATTATTGGATAGTGAGTATTCAATTTCAATAATATATGGTTTCAATTTTTCAACCTGATACAATAGATTATCAGCATTTGACCTTAACATTAATATTGAATCCTCTATATTAATTTTTTCAAACAATAACAATGTTTGGTCTTCCTTTTTCTCGTTTATGTAACGTAATAAGTCTGATTTTCTGTAACCTTTGATTCTCTTTCCTTCTTCATAAGCATACTCTTCATATTTTATTCTTTCAAAATCTGTTTTACGTTTCTCAGAAAGTTTGTTCAGGTACTGAAGTCTTGCATAAAATTTAACTGGAGAATCGGATGTAAAAAGTATCTGATACTGATAATCCGGACCCTTTTTGTAAAGCCATAAAATTCTTTTTTTAAATTCTTCTTTTAGTTTTTCAATTTTTTCATTGTGGCTTATAAATTCAGCTTCCTGTTTTAATACATCGTTCTTACTATCACCGGTTTTAATATTTTCAAGTAACTCAGATAAAACTTTTATTCTGTTCTCTAATGTCTTTTGTCTTGTTGTTAGACTGGCAATTAATCTGTTCCATTCAGCAATTTTTGACTCATAACTATTTATATCAGATTTATAATAATAAAGCTGCTTTTGCAGATCTTCTCTCGGTATGTAATTAGTAAAACCCGTTATAATTAAAAAAAGCAAAACAAAAGATATCTTAAAAGTGTACATCATTTTAAAGAATCCTCAAAAGCATGATAAATGTTCTTGGAAAATTCGTCATTATAATTCGTAAACCTTTCTGGATGCCATTGTATTCCCATAAGAAATGATTTATTACTTTTATCCGCGTATTCAATAGATTCAATTATCCCGTCATCTGCTCTGGATGATATAATTAATCCCTCTCCAAGTCTGTCAACTGATTGATGATGAGAACTGTTTACAATTCCTGTTTCTTTATTAACGCAGTTATATAGAATTGTATCTTTTACGATATTAATATTGTGTAACCTCATCGTATCCTTATCAATTTTGTTATGATTTACTTTACGAATAGTAGGAATATCATAGATAAGGGAACCATTAAAATAAACATTAAGTAGTTGACACCCTCTGCAAATTCCCAGAATAGGTATTTCATACTTCAGAGCATGCTCAATAAGCTTGTACTCAAAACCGTCTCTGTTGGAATTATATTTCCCTGTATCCTCCTTGTTTTCCCAGTCATTGTACAATTCGGGATAAATATCTATTCCCCCTGATAATATCAATCCCGATACACTACTGAACTTATCTAATGCGTCATTTTCCCTAAAATCAATAACTGCAAACTTTGCATTGAAATGCTCAAGCCATCTCAGGTATAAGTCAAAATTATTTTCACAGACAGTAATTCCTATCATAATATATTTTTATTAATAAGCAATTCTTCAATATTGTAAATATCCATATATATATCAATTCGTAAATAATAAACAGGGTATTTTTCAATAAAGAACTTAAACTCTCTTAATTTAATGAAATCTTTTTCAGTTGTTATAAATACAACATTTTCTGACCATGCTGCCACTAACTGAATTATATCACTTTCTCTATACTCAAAATGATCTGAATAAGTAAATGATGTTAGAATATCAATTCCTGAATTTTTAACAGCATTAATAAAACTCCTGTTATCTGCTATTCCTGAGATTATTATCGCCTTTATATCGGTATAATTATTAAGTTTTTGAGATTCATAATCGAAAAAACCTTTATCCACATAATTGAATGAATTTTTCTTTCTATCACTATTTTTTGCAAATTTAAAGTTGTTGAGAACAATATCGGCTCTCTTTAAAGTTGATTTGGACTCTCTAAGATTTCCTGAAGGCAGTAATATACAGTCCAGATATGATTTACTTTCTTTGTTTATTAATACAATATCAACTGTCTTCTTTATCTTTCGGTTTTGAAATGCATCATCAAGCAATATTATATCCGGTTTAAATAATGCTTCCATCTTCTGTATTGCTTTGATTCGATTGTAATAAGCAATCGCAAAGAATGATTCTTTTACACTTGTAAATCTGTTGATAATCATCCCGAGCTCATCACCGGTTTGTTTAACATTTGCTTTAGTACATTTACCGTCATGGGCTATTACAAGCTTTTTAGTATTATTTTTATAGCCTCTCGATATTACTCCTACCTTCATTCCTTTCTTAATGAAGTATTCTGTTAAAAACATTACAAACGGGGTTTTTCCCGTTCCCCCAGTTGTAATATTACCAACAGAAATTATAGGAGTTTTGAAAGTTGATTGCTTTATTATACCCGAATCGTAAAGTAAATTCCGAAATATTATAATCAAGTAATATATTACGGAAAATGGGAAAAGAAATAATCTTAATATTATTATAATAATATTCACAATTCTTTGCAAATATACTCTGCAGGATTAGTTTTCTCTCTATCAAATCTTTCTTTTAAAGAGCTGAATTCAGTCAGCATTTTATTCTTATAAGAGACATCTGAAAATATTCTTTCTGTTTCTTTAATAATATTGTTTGGTGTAAATTTATCCTGTATATATTCCTTTACTACTTCCTTATCCATAACAATATTTACTAAAGATAAATACTTAAGATTCACAAGCATTTTTGCTATTAAATAATTTAATAAACTTGCTTTGTAAACAGCCACAAACGGTATACCAAGAAAAGCACATTCAAGATTTGATGTCCCAAATTTTGTTATTACAAAATCGGAGTTATATATTGTATTTAAATTACTTTCTTTAGTCGGTAAGATAAGTTTTATGTAGTCGCAGTTAACATACTTGGTATAAAAATTTTTCCCTATATTCTCCGAGCAAATTAGATTTATTTCATATTCATTATTTAATTTTAGCAATTTCCCGATTTCATTAAGAGTCGGTAATATTCTCGCAATCTCTTCTTTTCTCGTTCCTGGCATAATTGACACGACTTTTTGTTTTCTGATTTTTTTGTTCGCTTTTTCAATGTACTCTTCGCAATTCCTTAAAACAGGGCTTCCGGAATAGTAAGCTTTTATTCCTTCCTTGTTAAGAATCTCTTTTTCGAAAGGTAAAATTGTAAAACAAGCATCAGTGTATTTCTTAAGTTGTTTGACCCTGCTCTTATGCCAAGCCCAGACTTGTGGTGTTATGTAATAAATTATCTTCCCTCCGAACACTTCTCTGATCTTCTTGGCTATTCTTAAATTGAAACCGGGAAAATCACAAAGTATTAGTACTTTTGGAGAGAGTTCAACTATTTTATTAGCAGTATAATCTAACCTGCTCTTTAGATAAATATAATTTCTGGCAATGTTAGCAAACCCTATATAATTGATTTCTGAATAGTCAAATAATACATTTACGCCTTGTTCTTGTAATCTGGCACCACCTATACCATGAATAATTAGATTGTTGTTAATTTTAAGTATATCCTGAATTAGTTTTGCTGAATGAGCATCTCCCGAAGATTCACCCGCGATTACAAATATATCAGTTTTATTCATTTCTATTGCAGAAAAATATACTTAATTAGTATGATTATTGATACTATTGTAACTGCCTGCAATGACCTTTTCTCAGATTTTATTCCTTCTTTTAAATCAAACAAAAGTTTAGATTTTATTCTGTCCGGAAGTGGATTTGCTACCGGGAGGAAACGCTTTACATGTCTGCAGTATTCAAAAAACTCTTCTTTGTATGTTTTCTTCAGATATTCTTCTTCATTGAAAATAATCAGATAATATTGGAATACAAAATATACAAAAGCTACTATAAGCAGGTATGGAAATAAAGCGTTACTCATTATTCCAAATCCAGAATAAATCATTATGTTTCCCCAGTACAGTGGATTTCTTATTATCGCGTATGGACCTTGTGTCACTAAATTAGAACCGCCTACCCCTGATGTTGTTCTTGTCTCGCTTCCTGCATATCCAACTGACCATACTCTTATTGCTTCACCTATAATCACAACACAAAACCCTGTAGCCATGGAATATAAAGTTGGCTCCATAAAAAGAATCATGCAAAAAACAAATGGTAAAGGTGTGTAACTCCGGTATTTAAATAATATTTTTCCTAGTTGTTTCACTTTATCCTCCTAAAAGAACTTCTTTTCGTAATGTTTTGGCATTTTGCTTTTGTTTAAAAACTCCATTTTCAATTATTTTTATGAATTTATTCTTAATATCTCTAAAGTCTTTATATTCGTAATAGGTTATATTATTTTTCCAGCAATATGAAGCAAGTTTGTTCTTTGCAAATACAACATCAGCATAACTGCTGACACAAAAGTCTGATACTCCATCACCAATAAACACAGATATTTCTTTATCAAGGTCGTTTGTATTTGCCATCAATAAATTCCTTTTACTTACTCCGCAAGTATTGCAATGTTCATCGGAATAAGGAAAATCACAAGTTAGTTTTACTTTTCCGTTTAAGTTAAGAAGTAATAACCTATTACTATAATATTTCAGTTTTATGTTAAATTTCTTAATGACATAGTTGACATAATAATCAAGTCCCTCACTTAGTAAAGTTACTTCAAATTTCATTTGATCGCAGTAATCAATAAAGTCAAGAAAGTAATCGTCTAATTCCTGTTGCTCAATAAAAGTATTAAATTCCTCAAAACTAAAATCTTCAATCAGAACAAGTTCCCGTTTTATGCATTCTCGGGATGTAATGCGTCCAAATTCAAAGTCTTTACAAATGACATCGAAAGCTTTTTTATCTTTTATGAACCTTCCAAGTGCGTCAACCCATACGTCTTTCTTTGTAACTGTTCCGTCGAAATCACAGAATATCTTCAACTTAGGATATCTCAATTTTATTAGTTGTCCTTAAATCTTGTTTCCACAATCGTTGTAACACCTGGTTCTTGCATAGTTACTCCGTAAAGTGTATCTACGGTCTCCATTGTTCTTTCATTATGTGTAATAAGTATAAACTGTGTTTTTTCAGAGAACTTTCTTATCATTCTGTTAAATCTTCCAAGATTTGCAACATCAAGCGGTGCATCAACTTCATCCAATACACAGAATGGTGACGGTTTTACAAGATAAATAGCAAAGAGTAAGGCAATTGCCGTTAATGTTTTTTCTCCTCCGGAAAGTAATTCTATCGATGTGGGTCTTTTACCCCTCGGTTTTGCAGTTATTTCAATTTTTGCTTCAAGTGGATCATCACTCATCTTACCGTTTTCATCTTCATCGTATACGAGTTTCAGATTAGCTTCATCTCCTTCCTGAAACAGTTCCTTAAAAATGCGGATGAAGTTCTGTCTTATTTCTTCGAAAGTCTTTAGAAATCTTTCTTTTGCTTCGTTGTTTATCTTCTCTATTGTTTTGTTAATGTCTTTCTCTGACTCCAGAAGATCATCTCTTTGCACAATCATCTTTTCTAATTCATCTTTCTCGTTCTGATAATCATCCCAAATAATCTGCTGGAAACCACCTCCAAGTCTTTTAAGTCTTTCTGCTAAAGAATCAATCTCCCTAAAAGCTTTATCCTCGTCGAAAATATTGTTTACGTCCGAATAGCTTTTCTTAGTCTCAAAAAGATCGTTTTTTAATTCTTCAGGAGGATTTTCAATGTTTATCTCATATTTCTTATTAAGGATATCTGTATATTGTTCAGAGCGGATTTCATATTCTCTAATTTTAATTTGTGATTCTACTAACAACTGAGATACCTTGTCAAATTCATGTCTCTTAACCCTTTGCTCTTTTTCTATAATCTCCTTCTCCGATTTTTTTACATTCAGTATTTCATCGTTATCATCAAGCCGCTTCTTTATTTCATTCCTTTCATGGTTCAGTTTCTGAATCCCATCATTATTGGAAGCTATTAATACAGCATATTCTTCAAGTTCGGATTTATTCTTTTCTATCTGTAATCTATCTTTATTTATTTGTGCGTGTTGAAATTCAAGTGTATTTTGTATCCGCGTTAAGCTGTTTTCTTCATTTTTGAGTTCGTTTTTGAGTCGATTGAATTCTATAAGGAAAGTGCTATAATCTGATTGGTTTTGTGTGTGCTCAATGTCTATCTGAGTATATTCTTCAGTTAAAAAGGTCAGTTCTTTTTCAAGATTAGATTGCTCATTCTCAATTTTTGACAGTATCTTAATGAATTCATTAATATTAACTGTAAGTTTTTCATTATCTTCTTTCAGTTTCTTATAAACATTTTCGTTTTCTGAAACATTCTTGTTAAGGTCAGACAGTCTGAAATCTATCAGAGAAATTTCATTATTAAGTTTAACTGCAGATTTATTGAGTTCATCCAGCATTAAATTTATTTCTGAATCCTTTAATTGGTTCATATTACTTTTCTGCCTGTTCAACTCATCTTCATTATCCTTTAGCATTTCTTCAAGTTCAAACATTTCTTTTCGCAACTTCTCGATCTGGTTTTCTCGTCCGAATCTTATATTCTCTTCTTTAGTTTTTCCTCCGGATCTTACAACGCTTTGTGTAACAATATCACCGTCAAGAGTTATAAATTTGTAATAGTTATCCGAGGAAACTCTGAACGCTGTATCAAGATCTTCAACAATAACATATTCATCCAGAATATATCGGAAAAGATATTCATCCTCAATGTTTTTACATTTAATAAACTTATCTGCAAAACCTAAAACGTTACTGTCTTTTAGTAAATCCGGATTGAAATATTGATAATCAAAATGAATTAAGGAATTGTTCTCAGACATAAGTTTGTCACCAAGTATGAAAGTGACCTTTCCTTTGTCATCATTCGAAAGTTTATCAATCAGCTTATTAAGGTATCTTGAATCATCAACAATTAAATAATTAGCGACCTCTCCCAATGCTGTTTCGATTGCAATTTTATACTTATCATCTACCTCTAAAGAATCAAGAACAGTCTTTGCGTAATCTATCGTTTTATCATTCTTAATATGTTTAATGCCTTCAGCAAAATCTTCAAAGTTATCTATAATATTCTGAAGATATTCAGTTTTACTCTTGTTATTTTGAAGATTTATTGTTAGGTCTGTTATCTCCTTGCGAAGGGATTCAATCTTTATGTTTAATTTTTGTCTTTTCTCAATCTCAGCCCTGAGTTCATTCTCAACATTTCGTTTGCTTTTATTAACTCTTTCGAGTTCTTCCTGATGTGAATATTTTTCCTTCTCGAGATGTGATATTTCTTCCAGCAGATCTTTGTTGTTTTCAGAAATTTGTTTCAGCCGTTCAAGATTATTTTCCTGTGTGAATTTGCTCTTTTCATACTCTGTCTTCTGTCGATTAAATTTTTTCAAGTTCTCTTTAACATTAATACCAATATCCGAAATTTCTGTCTTCTTGTTAGTTATCAGTGTAATTGTTCTATCGACATTTGCTTTTTTCTCCAAGAGCGACGCTTCTGAAATTTCAATCGTGCGTTTAAGTACCGAAATAACTTTTTCGAGTTCATCATTTTTTGCTTTGCTCTTCTCCAAGTTTTCAGAAAGCGTATCTATCTCTTCAACTAATCTTTCAATGTTTGAGTTTAAGTTTTTGCTTTTTTCTGTCTTAACTAAATTATCTCTTTCTAATCTATTTATATTGTCTTTTACCTCATCAAGTTCTTCATTAATCTCACTTGAGTTTCTTTCAAGTTCATTTATTTCTGGCTGTATTGAATCATATTTACTGTTACTTAGTTTAAGTTCTGATTCAAGTTTAGCTTTTAATGTTATGTTCTCATTTTCATGGTCTTTAATCTCCTTAATCTCGAAATGCATCTTATCATATTCGTAAGAGTAAAAGACTATTTCCAGCAGTTTTAATTCATTAAAAACTATTTTCGCTTCTTCATTCTTCTTTGCTTGCCGCTCAAGAGTTGAAACATTTCTCTGTTTCTCACGAATTATATCATTGACTCTTTTAAGTGTTTCTTTAACAGATTCAAGTTTCTTATACGTAAGGTCACGGTTTTGTTTATACGAAACTATTCCCGACGCTTCTTCGAACATTTTTCTTCTCTCATTCTTTACGTGCGAGAGTATAGTTTCAACCATTTTTAGTTCAATAACCGAATACGCATCCGGTCCGATTCCGGTATCAAGAAAAAGCGTTTTTATATCTTTAAGTCTTACTTTTGTACCGTTTAGATAGTATTCTGTATCACCGCTTCTGTAAAATCGTCTTGCAATTTGTACCTCTGAATATTCTGTCGGTAGTATGTTCCGGTTATTTTGTATTGTAAGTGCAACCTCTGCAATACTCAGCGGTTTTCTTTTACTCGTTCCGCTGAAAACTACATCTTCTCTCCTTTCACTTCTTAGAGCTTTATCGCCTTGTTCTCCTAAAACCCATCTTAGTGCATCAACAATATTCGATTTACCAGAACCGTTAGGTCCAACTATAGCTGAGACTCCGCCGCTGAATTCAATGGTTGTCTTTTCAGGAAAAGATTTAAAACCGAATATTTCAAGTTTTGATAAATACAATCAGTTATAACTGTTAATTAAATCGATAAAAATACCGATGGATTTATAAGAAAAAAAGTAATAGTAATTTAACGTGAATATTATTGCTATCAGCAAAACACCGTAAAAATACGATTTTACCATACCTAAATCAAACACGTATTTTACCCCATTAATTAATTTTAAAAGTGAATAGGCTAAAACACCCAAGTAAAGATATAACGTAAAAAGTATTATCGTAGAACTGTTAGTGTCAATTATTTTACTGAATATTATTCCAAATGGTAGAAATATAGAGAACAAAACAAATGACCAGATTGTAACGGCGAATGAGGGACGCAATATTGCTTTTCTCTTTAAGAGTCTTATTAAAAGTTTAGTTAATAAGTACGTAAAAAAGAATAAAATAACTATTATTAAAAAAAGTATTATAAACATTAAAACCGGATTGTTCAGCATATTAATTGCAAATATTTTAACTGAATAATTGTCAATTAATTTTGAAAGGATTAAATCAAAATCCGATTCAATTCTAAAGTTGTACAATAGCGAACTGAATAACAAGCTAAGTATTGAAGAAAGAATAATTATCAATATAATACTGTGAAAATACGGTACATCATTCTGTTCCTTAATAGTATATAGAAAATTTCTTGGAGTTATTACACTTCTTACTAAATTATCTTTAAAATATCGAATTTTACTAAGTACCAACAGAAGAAGAATGATTATCAGCAGACCAAAAACTACGAAATAATTCGATGATTTTGAGTATGTGTATGAAACATTCCCCTCCGGAATTTTCTGAAAACCCTGATTATTAAGCATTCTTTTTATAATCGTACTTGAGTACTTTGGATTTCTTCCATAATCGTAAATCCCGTTCGTTTTTAAAGAAGGTGCTGATTCTTCGTAATGAATAATGAGCGGTGCTTCTGCAAAGTAATCTGCATAAGAGCTAATCATGAATCCCTGTATTGGGTGTAATGAACTTATTATTTCAGTTAAATATTTTGCCTGATATTCTGCGCTTCTTAAATCTCCATACCCGTTTCTGTTATTGTTATCTGTAGCAACTCCCAGAGATGAAATAAAAACAAGTTCTGATTTATTTAATTTTTCAATTCTTGTTTTTGCTGCGTTAAAATCATGTTCAGAAAGATTGTAACCCTTAATACCAATAATACCGGCAATTTTATCGTTTGTAATGTTTTTTGTCGTATAATATATGGGTCGGTTGTCAAGTAGTATTATTGCATCTTTAATTTTTAATGCATATTTTTCTGATTCGGGTGCCGTTACATCAAAGTCATTGCCAATTCCCCATGCAAGTATCGAAGGTGAATATATATCACGTTTAATTATATTAGAACAGAAATCGATTCCTTCATTAATAAAACTTTCATTCCTTAATAAACTCAATGGTACTTCGTTAAACGGGTATTCTTGGAGTAAATAAAGACCGATTCTTTGAGTTGCCTTAACTACAAATGGATGAGCTGATTTTCCTGGGACTCTTATGGTATTAAATCCAAGCTCTTTTATATTTTTTAAATCCTTTTCTACGTTACTATAATCTAAAGCATTTGCATTTAATGGCTGATCTTCAAAATAATTAATACCTTTTATAATTATGCTTGAACCATTAATTAAAAAACTATTTCCCTCTATTTTGGTTTTCTTAAAACCGGTTTCATAAATTACATTATCAATAAGATCATC
This sequence comes from uncultured Ignavibacteriaceae bacterium, assembly GCA_964626015.1. Lineage (GTDB taxonomy): Bacteria > Bacteroidota > Ignavibacteria > Tepidaquicellales > Tepidaquicellaceae > CAIKZJ01. The sequence continues at coordinate 4,603 of CAZVCC010000047.1, read as the reverse complement.
TTTATAGTATAACGAAGTACTTATCAAGTAAAGTGTTGGATTCTCTGCTGACCAAAGGTCTATATTCTTTATTGTTAAAATATTTGATAATTTGTAATTCTGATAATTTTTGGGGTCGAATTTTGTGATTGGACTTTCGTATATTTTAAATGTGTCTGAAATTCTGATTATGTCTGTTTTGACATAAAAACTGCTCCCTTCAAGCATTAATGTATCTATGTAAAGTGAGTTAATACTTATATTATTCGTTAAGGATATAACATTGTCATTCGAGAACGTGTATTTAATAAGTGATTCGGATATGTATATCTTCGGGACTGCAAGAATGTATACATTGCCAAGAACACCTGTGAAATTTCGTGCATAATTTACTTGCGAAGTGAGTGGAAAAGTTTTTGAATTATTAAGTGTTCCTGATATTTTGATTGAAATATTGTTGCTATTCTGTATTAAGTTCTCTTGTATGTCGTTATAGATAAACTTACTGCCGCCATTATTTCTTGACACGATAACCTTGTTGATTGTAACTTCTGATTCATAATTAATACTTTCAGCATAAAATATAAAATTATACTTTGACAGAAGAGAATCATTTATATCAAAACTCCGATTAATAACGAGTGAATTTCTGTAGTCAGTCGCAAAAGGTACATTTATGTTTGTAAACACTTCAGAATTGTCGAAAGCAATATTCCATCTACCTCCTAAATCAATTTTAATTCTGGTTTCTGATTTAAATATAGTTTCGTCGTTGTTCAACTCATTATTATTTCTTTCAAACACCTTTATTTGAGCTTGAATTGATTCAAATGGAAAAGATGGGATTATTAATAAAATAAAAAACAGAAAAATATTTAATATTTTACTTTTTGATTTAAATTCCAAGAATATTGATAGTTTTGTATCTGAATTCAAATTAAAATTACGCCATTTTTAACTAAAAACACTTAATTTAGTCAATTAATTTTTAATAGAAAATGAATAAACACTTGTATTTATTGTAAGTAAAACGAATAATTAAAACAAAAACTTTAAATATTTTCAAATAAGCTATAAGCAGCAAATTAGTTATTGGTTAATATAAATTTTTGGGATCACATATATTCAGTTTTTATTTTATATTTATATTGCTATTTTTATAATAATTTAAAATTTCTATGCTATTTTGCGGTATTGATGAGGCAGGCAGAGGACCACTGGCAGGTCCTGTTGTCGTTGCAGCCGTCATAATACCTTCGTTCCAAAAGATTGAAGGTGTGAAGGATTCTAAGAGATTATCAGAAAGAAAACGGCATATTCTCTTTGAAAAAATTACTGAATACGCTATTGAGTATAAAATTAGCGTTGTTGATAATAAAACTATTGATGACATGAACATACTTCAATCGACAATGCTCGGTATTGAAGAATGTATAAGAAGTCTGACTTGTAAGCCCGATAAATATATTATCGACGGAAATTACTTGAAGCTCAGAAATGATTATCATAAAGGTATAAACTATGAAACCATTGTAAAAGGTGACGATAAGTTTTATGAAATTTCTTGTGCATCAATAATTGCAAAAGTTACAAGAGACAAAATAATGCAAAATTATGATACGAGTTATCCTGTTTACGGATTTTGTTCGAATAAGGGTTACGGTACAAAGAAACATATAAGCGCTATAAAGAAACACGGAATATGTCCGATTCATAGAAAAAGTTTTCTTAGAAATATAATACTTTCTTAATATGTATCGTAAAGATTTTGGGAAAAAGGGCGAACAGTTTGCTAAAGAAAAGCTTATCAAGAAAGGTCTAAAATTCATTGCGAGTAATTTTACATTTAAGAAGCTTGAAATCGACCTGATTTTTGAAGATAAAAAATCTAAAGAAATTGTTTTCTTTGAAGTAAAAACCAGAACATCTACTGATTACGGACAACCCGAAGATGCAATCGATGCAAAAAAACAACTTAATATTCGAACAGCAGCGTCAGTTTTTTTGAAACTAAATAGGGAATTCAAGAATCATAAAATTAGATTTGACATTTTCAGTGTTCTAAAAAATGGTGGAGAATACATACATAAACATATCGTTAACGGATTCTAATCATCATTAGTTATAAATTTTATTGTTATTTCGTCAGCAAGAGCAAATCCCTTCTGTGTTAAATAAAAATGCGTTTCTGAAATATTAGCCAGTCTTAAATTCAATAATTCCTCAGCTTCTTTTCTATAATTTACTAAAAAATCTTCATTAAAAAGTATTTTATATTTACTAAATTCAACTCCTTGGCTTCTAAATACAGATATGAAGTAATCATTACGCTTCTGTGTTTTGTTCAATAATATTTCGTTCTCCAAGGGCAGTTTATTATGTTCAATCAAATTATTATATAACGTTAGATTACTTACGTTAGAAAATCTTTTATTTTCAATAAAAGAATGTGCCGACGGTCCGAGTCCGAGGTAGTTTTCAAAATTCCAGTATTTAAGATTGTGTCGGGATTCAAACCCCGGTATTGAATAATTTGATACTTCATAATGTCTATAGCCCAAACTTTCAAGCAAATTAGAAATTACAAAGTAATATTGCTCGGATATTTTATCAGATTGTTTAATCAATTCAGTTTTTTCCATTTGTTTGTGCATCAACGTTCCTTTCTCGAGTATCAGTGTATATGCTGAGACATGCTTTATATCGTGACGTGATACACTCTTTAAATTATACTCAACATTCTCAATACTTTGATTATGCATAGCATAGATTAAGTCAATACTCAAATTAGGGAAAATGTCTTGTAAAATCTTGATTGAATTGTTCGCATCATTTGCGTTGTGATGTCTTGTCAGAAAGAGCAGTTCGGAATCAATAAACGATTGAATACCCAGACTTATTCTGTTTACGCCGGTTTTAGCAATACTTTGAAATTTATGCTTATCTTCTATGACATCCTCCGGATTGCATTCAATAGTAATTTCAGGATTATTAGAAATATTAAAATTATTAAATATCGTGGAAAGAATATCTGATAGAAACTCTGTTTTAAGGGAACTTGGAGTACCACCGCCGAAATAAATCGTATCTACTTTATCGCTTTGGAATTGTGCGGAATATAATTGAATCTCTTTCATCACAGAATTTACGAATGAATTTATTAAATTCATATTTGTAGTTAAATAGAAGTCACAGTAACTGCATCTTCTTCGGCAAAATGGAATATGAATGTATAATCCTAATGACAATGTATATAGCTTTAAATGAGTTTTCTTTTCTCGTTAAATTAAATAAATTGATACTTAATATATACACCTTAGCTTTGAGAATAATAATACAAATATTACTTCTGTTATCATTTTACTGTAACTATTCTATTGTGTATTCGCAGGAAAATGGTTCAGTAATTGATTCTTTGAATAGAAAGCTGGATACGCTTGGTTCATTTGAAAAGAACCATGAAATATTTCTTAACTCACCTGAAAGAATTAAAGCTATCGACTTAATAAGAATAGTGAATTTTAATTACGATAAGGTTAATCTTATATCAACTGAAAATATTGTTAAGATAAAAGCTTCATCTCTTAATCAAACGGGAAATATTAATATTAGAGTTAAAAAGAATGACAGTTTATGGTTCAAAATATCTGGCGGTTTTGCTTTTATCAGCAAGGATGCGGTTATAGCTAACGTTAACAGGAATAATTTTATTTATTTTGATAATCTTAACGACAAGGTTATTGAGGGTCCTACAACCGATAATAATATCGGTGCAATTGCGAGGATAAAATGTACTTTCGATGACCTGATGAATGTCATGTCGGGGACTGGAAGAATAGTATATTCTGATTTCGATACTTTATCGATGTCTGAAGACAGCGGCAAAATTGTTATTACATTGAAAGGAAAAAATAACAAATTTATTAAATACTGGATTAATGCGGATAATAAATATGTTGAACAATATGCTTATATAAACACGAATAAAAAAGAGTATCTAAAAATAATTTACAGTAATTATGTTACTGTGTCGAATGGATATTTTGCACGAAAAGTCGAGATTGAAAAACCACTTTCAAAAGAGTACATGAAAATTGTGAATGAAACATATTTAACAAATCAACAAGATTTAAATTTTGATGTAGAAATTCCAAACGATGTAAACAGGGTTAAATGGCAAAATTAAGGTAAATTTTATTATGAATAATGAGGAAAATAATTATTTGACTTAAACCCCGCTCATTTCCCGCTCGGTTCCCGTATATTTCCCGCTCATTTCCCGCTCTTAACAAGAATCTAGAACGTATCTGACACGGTTCTGACACAGTACTCCTGCCACGTATGCCAAAATATTTTCTAATTTTTGGAATAAATGAATAAATAAATTCAAAGCTGAAAAATTAAAGAACTAGCATAGTAATCTACAAAATTTGGGAATTAATTTCCAGAATTGAATTGTATGGTATTTTAACAAAATATTGATATGCTGATATGAAAACATTGTTAATTCAGCAACTTAATATAATATATGAATATCGTAGATATATCGCAGGCATATCGCAGGCATATCGCAGGCATATCGCAGGCATACATAAAAAAGCAACTTTTTGCTTTTGGAGGAAAT
>CAZVCC010000046.1:0-25409 GCA_964626015.1 uncultured Ignavibacteriaceae bacterium | reverse complement strand
GTATAATGCTGAATTTAGGATTGCTGATAGCGTTTTTATACACGCTGTTTATGTAGATTTTAGCTTCAGGTGAAATTAAAACAAAAGCTGTTCCGTGAATAAACAGAACAGCTTTTAAGTTTGGTTTGTTTGAGGTTACTTCACAAGCACCATACGCTTCACTTCAGTAAATTTCCCCGATTCTATTCTGTAGAAATACACTCCGCTTGCAAAGTTGTGACCGTTAAATTCTACAGTATATTTTCCTGCTTGTTTCACTTCGTTGACGAGTGTTTTTATTTCTCTGCCGAGTACGTCGTATATCATCAGCTTAACTTTCCCGTCATTTGGAAGTTCATAATTGATTTTTGTTACAGGATTAAACGGATTCGGGTAATTCTGATACAATTTGAAATCATTAAGAATCGTTGTGTTGTTCATTATGTTAATGGAGGGAGTAGTAAATTTAATTAATATTAATGAATCAACTGAAAAAGACATCAAATATATTGAGTTCTTTTTAGACAACAATTGATAACCCCAAATGGAATTGGGATATTGTTGACTATACAAAAAACTACCATTATAATCAATAGCTGATATATTAAGTAAGTTTGTAGTATCTTTGAAAGTTGAAAATATACTATTATTGTGTTTAATAAATGTATAATTTCTGGGGTTGTTCTTCTTACTCCATAATAAATTGCCGTTTTCATCATATTTCATCAAATAAGCACAAGATAAATAAATATTATTGTTTTCATCCATTTCTATATTAGTAGAAGCGAACGATTCCGTTAATGAATCTCCGAAAACTCTTACCCATACTGAATCACCTTTATAATCATATTTTATAAGCCCGGAAATGAAGGTACCATTATACAAACTTATATATCCACTAACGTAGCAATTACCTTTATTGTCAGGCCTTACACATATTCCGCGTGATATCGTATTCTGATATCTATACTTGCTAAACCATTTCAGATTTCCCTTATTATCGTATTTCAAAGTTCCATAATAATAACTTCCACCGGAAGAAATATAACCTCCAGCAACATAAACATACCCGCTGTCATCAAGACTTATATAATTCCCTCCCATTACGTATTCCGGATTAATTCTTGCCCACAGTGTATCACCTTGCGGAGTATATTTTACCGTGAGGCATTTAGTAGTTCCATTAAATGTCTCTCCAGTTAAATAAATGAACCCTGCCTTATCAACTGCAATACTGTATGGCTCGTCATACCCTCCATAAATTAATACATTTTCCCATTTCAACTGCCCTGATGAATCAATTTTTACCAATACAAATTGATGATTAATATTTCCAAATGATATGTATAGATCATTATTTCTATCAGTTGCTGCAAGCAATCTGGAGTTAGTTTTCCTGTGATTTAATTCTTTTGTCCAGAGAAGAGTGCCGTTTGAATTATGTTTAAATATTTTTAAATAAGAAGATGAATCACCAACAGAATATATATTTCCAGAAGAATCTAAAGCAGATGAATGTTCGTATATTCTGTAGTTAGGATAATTCCTCACCCACTCGAATTGCATCTGTGCTGGTGCCAGTATTGAACTAAATAAATATAAAATTACGATAATGCTAAATAGGATGGATGGGAATAGTATCTGCCGCTTATGTCTTTTCATAAAATATAAAATTCTAATTATGTGTGATATTGGGAAACAAACTCTTTTAGTATTATTGAAAAAATAAAACTTTTGGTCATTAATTTCTATACACAAATATTGTAATCTTAGGTGTGCTGCCTGTCAAGCAGCTTACTCTTTCCATTCTAATTGTTCATGTGTAGTACTACGCATTATTAAAATTATTTAGTAAATAACAGAACGGTTAATACTAAAATTGATTTTTTCATAATAATATAATTTTAAGATTTCTAAAAAGTATTGCACTTCAAAACGATTGATAATTGTTATAAAATTTGAGTGAATAACTTTTTACTTGACCATCGGTTTATCCCACTCTCTTTTTTAAACAAACTATTTTACTATAATGATTTTTTTAGTATCTATTAATATATTATTCGCAAATAATGAGTAGAAATAAATCCCAGACGGGAGGTTATCGGCATTGAATATTATCTTATATTCTCCCGCGGGTTTATACACATTCACAAGTGTTGTTATTTCTTTCCCAGATATGTCGTATATCTTAAGTGTTATTAAACTTTTAACACGCAATGAATAAACAATATTTGTAGATGCGTTACATGGATTCGGATAGTTTTGCATTAATTTAAAATCGTTAATTGTATTTACATTTCCTGAAATTGAAGAAGTATTAGTGGTATATTTAATTAAAATAGCAGAATCGTTAGTTCCAATAAATGCATATAATGAATTTTTAGATGTCATAACATCCAATGGTTGAGCAGAAGGATATCGCTGGTCGAATATTATTCCGCCTGAAGAATTTTTATACCCTAATAGTCGAAAATCGCTATTCAATCCATCCCCTCCTCCACCATATATATTCCCTTCAAACATAATTGCTTTCTTTATTTTAAAACTATTATTTACATACCATAATCGATCTCCATCTTTATTATATTTAATCATATAATTGCAAGGAATGAAAATATTATCATTTTCATCAAGAGCTAAATCATTAGCCCCTGAAAAATCTATAGTATCGGTTAATAAAAATAACCTTGTCCAGATTGAGTCACCGTAAGGTCCGTATTTTATAGTTGCCGGAGTGTATTTCTCACCACTGGTAACAATTGCATAAGTAGTAAATCCTGTAACATAACAGTTACCTTTATTATCAGCTTTTACACAATAACCCCTTGAAAAGCTTGTAGGTGAAAACGAACTGAAATACTTCGAAACCCATTTCCTGATGCCGATACTGTCGTATTTGATTGTTGTGTAAGAACACATTGAGTTAAGTATTTCACCACCAGTTATATACACATTATTAGAATTATCTACAGAAATTGAATATGGTGAAAAAGAACCTCCGTTAGTACTCGGATAATATATAGCTCTCCATAATGTATCTCCCTGAGGACTGTATTTCACAGTGAAGCCATTAAGAGCATAATAAGATATATCTCCTGTTACATATATATTCCCTGATGTATCAAGTGTAATACAACTTGGCTCATAATAATATCCCGATATGTTTCTTGTCCAGAGAAGTGTCCCGCTTGTATCGAACTTTGATAGACCGAAACTATGCCCCTGAGTAGAATACGTAATATAAAAATAACGGCTTTTGTATGCCGCAATTCCGATATAATTACTTCCGGTTACTACATTAAATTCCTTTGTCCAGATAATATTTCCGAGTGAATCGTATTTTAATATTGTTTGTATTCCGAGTAAGCTCTGTTGTGTACCAACAAAATAAACATATCCTGAAGAATCAATCGCAGCGGCTCTGCCGGTAATCGGATAATTCCTCACCCAATCAAATTGCGGCTGTGCTGTCGCCGGCTGTGAAATAAACAAATATAAAATTACGATAATACTAAAAAGGATGGATGGTAATAATATCTGCCGGTTTTGTCTTTTCATAAAATTCAAAATCTAATTATGTGTGATATTGGGAAACATACTCTTTTAGTATTATTGAAAAAATAAAACTTATGGTCATTAATTTCTATACACAAATATTGTAATCTTAGGTGTGCTGCCTGTCAAGCAGCTTACTCTTTCCATTCTAATTGTTCATGTGTAGTACTACGCATTATTAAAATTATTTAGTAAATAACAGAACGGTTAATACTAAAATTGATTTTTTCATAATAATATAATTTTAAGATTTCTAAAAAGTATTGCACTTCAAAACGATTGATAATTGTTATAAAATTTGAGTGAATAACTTTTTACTTGACCATCGGTTTATCCCACTCTCTTTTTTAAACAAACTATTTTACTATAATGATTTTTTTAGTATCTATTAATTTATTATTCGCAGATAATGAGTAGAAATAAATCCCTGATGAGAGATTAATGGCATTGAATATTATCTTATGTTCACCGGCGGGTTTATACCCATTAACAAGTGTTGCAATTTCCTTCCCTGATATATCGTATATCGTCAGTGTTATTAAACTTTTAACACGCAACGAATAAACAATATTTGTAGATGCGTTACATGGATTCGGATAGTTCTGATATAATTTGAAATTATCTATCGTGTATCCAGTTCCTGAAATTGAAGAAGTATTGGAAGTGCATTTAATTAAAATAGCAGAATCGTTAGCATAAGCATATATATATAAATTACTACCGAATGTTAAGTTTCCTCCACAAATAATCGGATGAGGTGCCGGATAAATATTGTTAAATATTAAATTACCATGATTATTGCCATACCCATACATCTGAATTCTGTCATTCCAGAAACCACCGGAACCGTAAATGTTATTTGCAAATAATATTACCCTTCTTAAATGAAAATTATTATTAGCATACCATTTTAAATTACCATCTTTGTCATATTTAATCATATAATTACATGGGATAAATATATTGTCATATTCGTCTATAGCTAAATCATTTGCTCCTGAAAAATCAATTGTATCTTCTAATATAAATATTCGTGTCCATATAGTGTCTCCATTAGTCCCATATTTAATTGTTGCTGGAGTTCGTATTCCTGTTCCTGAAACATTTGCATAAGTCGTAAAACCCGTAACATAACAATTTCCCTTATTATCTGCTTTTACGCAATAACCCCTTGAAAAGCTGGTTGGTAAGAATGGACTGAAATATTTTGAAGCCCACTTTCTATTTCCCGTACTATCATATTTGATAGTGGAGTAGGAATATATATTTCCTATAGCGATTTCACCACCCGTTATATACACATTTTTTGAATTATCGACTGAAATTGAATATGCTGAATAAGAGCCTCCGTTTGTACTTGGATAGTATAAAGCAGACCAAAGAGTATCTCCCTGCGGATTGTATTTAACAGTGAAACTATTAAGAGCGTAATAGAATATATCTCCTGCAACGTAAATGTTTCCTGATGTATCAAGTGTAATACAACTTGGCTCATAATAATATCCTGATATGTTTCTTGTCCAGAGTAGTGTCCCGCTGGTATCGAACTTCGATAATCCAAAACTATGGTCCTGATTTGAGTATGTTATATAGAGATATTTGCTTTTATAAGCTGCAATTCCAAGATAATTACTTCCGGTTATAACATTAAAATCTTTTGCCCAGATAATATTTCCGAGTGAATCATATTTCAATATTTTTTGTGTTCCGACTGTCTGTTCTCCTACGAAATAAACATATCCCGAAGAATCAATCGCAGCGGCTCTGCCTATAATCGGATAATTCCTCACCCACTCGAATTGCATCTGTGCTATTGCCGATTGTGAAATAAACAAATATAAAATTAAGATAATGCTAAATAGGATGGATGGTAATAGTATCTGCCGCTTATGTCTTTTCATAAAATATAAAATTCTAATTATGTGTGATATTGGGAAACAAACTCTTTTAGTATTATTGAAAAAATAAAACTTTTGGTCATTAATTTCTATACACAAATATTGCAAAGAAGGGGCATCAATTTTTAAGCACACGGATTTTTGTGATTTTATATTATATAATTGGTTTTGTGAAACTTTATATCAAAATCCATAAGTTTATATGAGTCGGAATCCGTAATTTGTCTTACAATTTTGTGTATCTGAAAAAGTACGATGCCCTATTTTAAGAGATGCATTGATTTATAGTTGTTTCAAAGATTATTTTTCAATATCATTTTGAATTACACTGCTTTTTAAAATGATTTGTTGAATATTCCTTCCTACTTTCATATTCTATCGCTTAAATAGTTATACATAGTAAGCCTCTTAATTTTAGAAGAATACTTCTCCAATACAATTTTTGTGGATGGTAATAACAATGCTCAAAAAGAAACGGAAGTATGAAGTTATGGTATGGTAAACAGAAAACAGAGCAGAAACTATAGATAGAATTCCGGTATTAAGTTAGTTGTAATTTCACTACGGCTTTTTTATTACTCATAATACTCACGAAAAACACGCCACTGATTACCGGTTTCTTCGCTTTTGAAGAGGCGAAGAGTTTTTATTCCTTTTTCTTCCTTTTTATCGGCAGTAAATGTTTGGTTGAATTTAACGTTCACGTAGTTTTTGTTACCGGAATCATATTCGATTTTTACATCGCGTACTTTAACTGATATGGTTTTTACTGTTTCGAATGATTTTGTGACTCTTTTAATTTTTTCGTCGTAGGAAACCGTTTTTCCTCCTTTATCAATATACTGATAATCCCTGTCGAGAAGTTCACGATAACGAAAGATGTCACGGCTTTCCCACGCAGTTTCCCACGTTTTCATGAACTGGTTTATGCGGTAATCTTCGGAGGAATAATAATCCGTAATCTTAATGTATGTGAAAATAGCGGAGACGATTAGAAGCGCCGAGAGAACTCCAATGCTTGAGAAGAGAAGCAGTCTTCTACGGAATTTGAAGTCAAGCTTTTCTTTGTAGCGTGTATTAAACTCTTCCTGAAACTCTTCAGAGGGTTCAGATTTTTCAGGCTGAACTTTTTCCAGATTTTGACTGACTGTTCGAGTATCCGAGGTGTTTACTTTCCCGAGAATTTCAGACAGGGTTTTATTGCCGACATTTTCGGCTTTAGTTTTCACTGAAGGATTTTCATAGCAGTCGAGAGTGGAGCACCCCTGATACTTTTCCCAGCACGATTTATGATGAGGAATTTCGCAGCGAAAGCAGACGGTTTTTTCCTCATTATTTTTAATAACCTTATTGCAATACGGACAAATCATCAGTTACAAAATTAAGCAGAAAGGATAACTTTAAAAATGTAATAATTATTAGAATACTATACCCGAGCAAAAGATCAGACTATTTCTATGTTTAGAATTTAGCGAGAAAAGGTTTTGGTCGGAAGCAAGAAAATCGTATTCTGCTTTAAAGTAGAAATTATCTATCGGTTTGAAAGTGAAGCCGAATGCGGCTCCCACGAGGTTCAGAAAATCGCCGCTATCGCCTGCGCCGTCTGAAATGATGGCATTAGGGTCATGAAACCACTCGCCTCGAAGGGTGAAGTTTAGCTTTGGGTGGATATTGTATCGCAGCTGAAGCATTCCAGAATTCATGAATGCTGTTTTTGAAGAATCATCATTATCGGAATTTGTCTGAAGTGCAAAATCGAAGAAGCCAACAAAGTCAAACTTCCCGAAAGAGTAAGAAAGGACAAAATCGTTATAGAACAGCCATTGATTTTGAAATTCGAAATCGGCTTCATTTCCAAAAGAGTTTCCATAGAAGAAAGTCAGATTTTCAGCGGGTGTAAAATTCATTGACAGACCTACTGATTTATTATCATTATTTTTAGAGACTATATGGTATGCGTTGTAGTAGTAGGCGCTTGCAGAAAAATTTTCAGAAAAATCATGCTGAAGCTGAACACCTATAAAACTGGAAGGCTGAAAATAACCGCCAACAGAGGCTGTAGAAAGAAAGTTATATTCGGGGATAGTAGATTCATATCCGATATAATTGGACATATACCCTACTTTTACAGAAGTCTTTTTATTAAATTTATAGCCGAAGTACGCACGTTTGATATATTTAATAAACTGTTTATTAAGCGGTGTCAGAATGAAAGGGATATCTCCGAACTGGAAAGCAACGGAGGAAAAAACATGGGGGCTATCATAATCGAGCATAAGCAAAGCAATGTTAAGCCGAAACTCATCGTGGTACATACTATTAGAGCTGAAGTCTCTGATTTTTGAGGCAGAGTCGTTAGACGTGTTAAGGTCAATGGCGTAGTAAGAATCAATGAGTACATGGAATTTAATATCATTAAGAATAGAATTTTTCGAGTCATTTTGCGAAAAGGCAAGAGCCGAGAAAAATGCAAAAACAAAAAGGATAAATATTTTCATTCGTTCGGGTTTTGTTTAGTAAAATTAAATAATATAGATTTGATGTTAAATGTAATAATTGGTGGAAGAAGAATGGTTGAACGTATATAGTTGTTTGAAACAATATTAATAGAAACATAAAAGACACCTGAACAAATAGCTATTCGGGTATTTGGAGGGGGATGAATTGCTTCCCGCCATTATTCATAGCGGGAAGTCAAACTAATGATTATTTTATTTCTTCTTTTTCTACTTCGACTTTTACTTTACCGCCTTCGCGGATAATCTTTATTTCTTCGGGTTTGAGGTTTGGATTATCTTCGATTACTTTACGTTTAATTTCTTCGTCTGACATATTGCCATTGATACCGATACCTACTGCAGATTTAAATTTAACGATTTCTTCTTTATCATCTCCTCCGACGATAACCTCCATATTTTTTCCTTCAAGGTTAGAATTATCGGGAAACTTAATCATTAGTTTATTATGTCCGCCTGTATTTTCGTAGGATACGACAGCGTTTTCAAAGCCGTTGGCTCTAAGCTGCTGCTGAATTTCAGCAATAATTTCGGCTTCGGATTTTCCGCTTGAAGAAACTTCTATTCTAAAGAACTTTTCGAGAGCGGCGGAATACAAGGGAACGGTTGAATGTTCGGTCAGCGGAAAAACTTTCACTGAATTTATTTCTTTAATTTTTTCGAGGTCGTTTTTATGGAGCATAGCAGTTTGTTCGTCAATTCCCTGCAGGACGGTGTTAAACTCGGCAATGTCGGTACCGTTGTTATTCTTAATGTTTATAGTCAGGGGTGCATTACTAAGCCAAGTCAGTTTATTAAGACTTTGGGAGACAAACTTTTCGTTTTCGGGTTTTGATGTCCAAGAGAATGCATAGCCGATATTTTTTTCGTGGTTAACGGGGTAATTACAAGCGCCAACTATAAAAGCAAGTAAGATTGCTACTGCGAGTTTAACTTTATGTTTAAGAATGAATGTTTTCATTTTGTGTTTACTTTTAGTTTGTGAATTCTGGTTTCTAAAAAGTGCTTTAGTTGTTCTTTCGAAAGAGCCATCGTATTTTTCCTGCCGAATTTTATCCCAGTACTTGTCCATTTGCTTCATCTCCTTTCCGTCTGATTCCTGATAATATTTTGAGTGTTTCATCGTTTAAATCTCCTTCTTCGAGATTGTTTAACAGATTATGTTTTCCGCCTGTTTCAAGAATATACTTTCTGAGTTTTTTACGAACCCTGCTAAGCCTTGATTTTACTGCAGATTCGCTTTTCTCATTCTGAATTTCCTGTATTTCACGGATTGAAAAATTTGCAACTTCAAAGAGTAAAATAGCCGAGCGCTCTTTATAATTTAGCTTTGAAAGTGCGTTTAACAAAACTTTCTTATCTTCATCTTTATCCTTTTTATCGTAGAGTTCGCATACAAACTTATCGTTGTATTCTTCGCCGAGGGGCAGAAACCTTTTCCAGAAACTATTTCTGTGCACCGAAACAAATTCCCGGGAAGCTATCGTAAAAATCCAGCTTTTAAATTTAGAAGAATCGGAAAGCGTGTCAATTTTACTATAACTTTTTACGAGAGTATTCTGAAACAATTCTTCGGCGTCGTCAAAGTTTCCGTTTTTAAACATAGCCTTGCAATACCGAAGTAAATCGTTATAAACGGGTTTGAGCAACTCTACATATTTTTCATTCTCCAGAGACATTAATATTAACGTTTGTATATAAGACGCTTTTGGGGTGCAAAAGGTCGCAAAAGAGAATATAAATAATTCAGAGATAAAGTTACATGAAGGGCATGAATTTTATTAGAGTAACTTTTGATGCCTTCCCAAGGAGACCTTGGGAAGGAGGGGGGAATGAGGGGGGAATGAGGGGAAAAATACGATTTTATGCATATTGAAGTTCATTTGTGAACTTTTTGAAGGGGGTTTGGGTTTAAAGATTATAAATGGGACTAAAATAGTCCTGTTTTCTATTATACTGAAAAATAAACAAGTTATATAAAAATGAGTGACGATATTATTCTGGAAAAAATAGGCAGTGACTATGAGTTTGGGTTCACGACGGATATAGATATGGAAACACTTCCGAAGGGATTGAATGAAGACGTTGTTAAATTCATTTCTAAGAAAAAGGGCGAGCCGGAATTTATGCTTGACTGGAGACTTAAGGCATACAGGCACTGGCTGAAGATGGAAGAGCCGCAATGGGCAAATGTACACTATCCGAAAATTAATTATCAAGATGTTATATACTATGCAGCTCCGAAGAAAGAAAACAAGCTGAACTCGCTTGACGATCTTGACCCAAAGATTAAGGAAACTTACGAAAAGCTCGGCATTCCGCTTGTTGAGCAGCAGTTTTTAGCGGGTGTGGCTGTGGATGCGGTTATGGACAGTGTTTCAGTTATGACGACGTACAGAGAGAAGCTGAGTGATTTAGGTATAATATTTTCATCTATAAGTGATGCGATAAAAGAACATCCGGAATTAGTTAAGAAGTATCTTGGTTCGGTTGTGCCATATACAGATAACTTTTTTGGCGCCTTGAATTCGGCGGTATTCAGCGACGGTTCATTTGTTTACATACCAAAAGGCGTAAGATGTCCGATGGAACTTTCAACTTACTTCAGAATAAATGCAGCTAATACGGGACAGTTTGAAAGAACACTGATAATTGCAGATGAGGGTGCATACGTTTCGTATCTTGAGGGATGCACGGCACCGATGAGAGATGAGAATCAGCTGCATGCGGCAATCGTAGAGCTGATAGCGATGGACGGTGCGGAAATAAAATATTCGACAGTGCAGAACTGGTATCCGGGCGACAAAGACGGAAAGGGCGGAATATACAACTTTGTGACGAAGAGAGGAATCTGCGGGAAGGGTGCAAAGATATCCTGGACGCAGGTAGAGACGGGAAGTTCTATAACATGGAAGTATCCAAGCGTAATCTTAAAGGGTGACAATTCGATTGGTGAGTTTTACAGCGTTGCACTTACGAACAACATGCAGCAAGCCGACACTGGTACGAAGATGATACACATAGGAAAGAACACGAAGAGCAGGATTGTTTCGAAGGGGATATCGGCGGGAAAGAGCCAGAACAGCTACAGAGGGCTAGTTAAGGTTGCAAAAGGTGCTGAGGGTGCAAGAAACTTTTCGCAGTGCGATTCGCTTCTGATGGGTGACAAATGCGGGGCTCACACATTTCCTTACTTTGACATTAAAAACAAGAAGGCAACTGTTGAGCATGAGGCAACTACATCGAAGATAGGCGAAGATATTTTATTTTACTGCCAGCAAAGAGGTATATCGGAAGAGGATGCTGTGGCGCTGATAGTGAACGGTTATGCAAAAGAAGTGCTGAATCAACTGCCGATGGAGTTTGCGGTTGAGGCACAGAAACTTCTGGCGATATCGCTGGAAGGAAGCGTGGGGTGATTCAGTTGTTAGTTGTTAGTTGTTAGTTGTTAGTTGTCAGTTGTTAGTTGTCAGTTGTTGGAAAAAACAGAAGAACATAATTAAATATTAAAAAAGAAATAAATAATAAATATGTTAATAATAAAAGGATTAAAGGCAAAGGTAGAAGGAAAAGAAATTTTAAAGGGATTAGACCTTGAAGTTAAGAAGGGCGAAGTCCATGCAATCATGGGACCGAACGGCTCGGGAAAGTCAACGCTGGCATCGGTACTTGCAGGGCGCGAAGGATATGAAGTTACGGAGGGTGAGGTTATTTACGACGGGAAGAATTTGTTAGAGATAGAGGCAGAGGAAAGAGCAAGAGAAGGAATATTTCTTGCGTTCCAATATCCGATAGAAATACCCGGAGTATCAACAACTAATTTCATGAAAACATCTATTAATGAGATTAGAAAGCACAACGGTCTTGAGCCGATGAAAGCACAGGAATTCATGAAGAGGCTCCGAGAAAAAGCTGCGCTTGTAGAGCTTGATGTTGAAATGACAAAGAGGTACGTGAACTTTGGTTTTTCCGGCGGAGAGAAAAAGAGAAACGAAATATTTCAGATGGCAATGCTTGAGCCGAAGCTTGGAATACTTGACGAGACGGATTCGGGGCTTGATATTGACGCTTTAAGAATAGTGGCAAATGGAGTGAACAAACTTAGAAACAAGGATAATGCGTTCGTTGTGATAACACACTATCAGAGACTTCTTGAGTATATAGTACCTGATTTTGTTCATGTTTTATACAACGGCAGGATAGTGAAATCGGGAGATAAGAATCTGGCACTGCATCTTGAAGAAGAAGGATATGACTGGATTAAGGAAGAAAGCGTAGGGGCATAAGTATGGGTTTAAAAGAAATACTAAACACTAACCTAAAGCACGAATCAAAAACGCTTGAAAGCAAACGAAAGGATGCACTGTCAACACTCGAGCGGACGGGGTTTCCTACAAAGAGCCATGAAGAGTGGAGGTTTACTAACGTAAGCGCAATAGTAAACACGCAGTTTACATTAGTTGCTGAGCCAAAGGTTAACAAGCATGCGATAGAAAAACTCGCTGAGTATAAATTCGATGCTAATATTATTGTGATATATAACGGAAAGTATGCTAAAGAACTTTCAAGGATTCAAGAAAAGAATTATAAGATATTCATAGGAAGTTTTGCCGATGCTATTGCCGCGGGTCACGAAAAGGTGTTTGAAGAGCATTTCGGGAAATACGCAAATGATAAAGCTGACGGGTTCACAGCGCTGAACACTTCGATGATAAACAGCGGTCTTCTTGTATATGTACCAAAGAATGCGGAAATAGAAAAACCAGTTGTAATAATAAATTTTATAGAAGAGTCTGAAAAAGATGTATTTGCAAACCACAGAAACCTGATAGTTGTTGAAACCGGGGGAAAAGGTGATGTGAGCGAGGTTTTCTATGCAAATTCAAAGCACTCTTCATTTTCAAACACCGTAACAGAAATATTTCTCGGTGATAATGCAGAGCTTCATCACAATAAAATACAAAACGAAGGAGCCGAAGCGTATCATATTGGAACAACGCAGGTTGAGCAGAAAAACTACAGCAGATTTTATTCAACGGTTGTTTCATGGGGCGGAAGTCTTTTAAGAAATAATTTAAACTCTGTATTAAACGGAGAGGGAATAGACTGCTATTTCAGAGGGTTTTATCTTGTAAGAGGGAAACAACTAATTGACAACCATACACTTGCAGACCATGCAAAACCAAACAGCCACAGCAACGAGCTTTATAAAGGGTTGCTTGATGAAGAAGGTACGGGAGTTTTCAACGGAAAGATAATGGTAAGGCAGGATGCACAGAAGACGAATGCATACCAGACGAACACAAACATACTACTTTCGAATGAGGCAACTATTAACTCAAAACCGCAGCTTGAAATATTTGCGGATGACGTTAAATGCAGCCATGGTGCAACGACGGGGCAGATAAATCCCGATGAGGTTTTTTATTTAAGGTCGAGAGGAATATCTGAGACGGAGGCGAAGAAGCTGCTGCTTTCTGCGTTTGCTCATGAAATAATAGACGAGGTTGCGAACGAAGAACTGAAAAAGCTGCTGATAAAGACTTTAGATAAAAAGCTCGGATAAAAATTTTGACTAAAAGAAAATGTTTAATATTACGAATTTGCATGATACAGCCCGATGATAGACGTTGAAAAAATAAGAGAAGATTTCCCAATACTAAAGCAAAAGGTTTACGGAAAAGACCTGATATACCTTGATAATGCTGCGACGACACACAAGCCGCAGGTTGTCATTGATGCGATAGCAAAATACTATTCAGAACAGAACAGCAATGTACACAGGGGGGTACACTTCCTGAGCGACAGTGCTACGACCTTGTATGAGAATGCGCGGAAGAGAGTTGCTGAATTTATATATGCAAAGACAACCAATGAAATTGTATTCGTGAGAGGAACAACAGAGGCGATAAACCTTGTTGCTTACGGATACGGAGACAAGTTTATTAAGGCGGGTGATGAAATAATTGTCACATACTTAGAACATCACTCTAACATAGTACCATGGCAGATGCTTTGCGAGAGGAAGAATGCAAAGCTTAAAGTTATACCCGTGACCGATGAAGGGGAGTTGATAATTGAAGAATATAAAAAGCTTTTAAGCGAAAAGACAAAGATTGTTGCAGCGGGGCATACGTCTAATGCGCTCGGCACAAAGAACCCTGTACGGAAAATAGTTAAGTATGCTCATGACGCAGGGGCGGTTGTGATGATAGACGGGGCGCAGGCGGTGCAGCATTCAAAGGTTGACGTTCAGGAACTCGATGCTGACTTCTTTGCTTTTTCGGGACATAAAGTTTACGGTCCTACGGGAATAGGCGTGTTATACGGAAAAGAAGAATTACTGAACGCAATGAATCCTTATCAGGGCGGCGGCGATATGATAAAGAGTGTTTCATTTGAAAAGACAACGTATAATGAGCTGCCTTATAAATTTGAAGCAGGCACGCCAGATATATGCGGTGCTATAGTTTTACCGGAAGCGTTAGAATACGTAAAGAAAGTCGGGCTTGAGAATATTGCGAAATATGAAGACGAACTTTTGAATTACGGAACTGAAAAGCTAAAAGAAATAGAAGGGTTTCGATTGATAGGCAATGCAAAGAATAAGACCGGTGTAATATCGTTTTTGATAGATGGAATACATCCTTATGACGCGGGGACAATACTTGATAAACAGGGTATTGCTGTAAGAACGGGTCATCATTGTGCAGAGCCGTTAATGAACAGATTTGGAATACCGGGAACGGTGAGAGCCTCGTTTGGGATGTATAATACTAAAAGCGAGATAGATGCTTTAGTTGACGGAGTAAAAAAGGCAAAGAAAATGTTATCATAAAGTATGGAAGAAACGATTGAAAAAACCGAAGCGGCGATAGTAGAAGATTTTTCGTTCTTTGATAACTGGGAAGACAAGTATGAATACATAATAGATTTTGGAAAGAGTTTGAAACCGATGGACCCAGTTCATAAAACAGAAGAGAATAAAGTTGCAGGCTGCGTTTCGCAAGTATGGCTGCACACGGAATATAAAGACGGAAAGCTATACTTTGAGGCAGACAGCGATGCGATAATAACAAAGGGGCTTGTTGGGCTGCTTGTGAGGGTTTTATCGGGCAAAGAGCCAGAACACATAATAAACGCAAAACTTGAATTTATAGATAAGATAGGAATGAAAGAGCATCTTTCTCCGACGAGGTCGAACGGACTTGTATCGATGATAAAATTCATGAAAAGAAGCGCGGAACAATATATAAACAGCAATTAAATCAGGGGTTCTATTTGAAAGACATGGAAGAAGAAAATATAAACAAAGAAGAGAAGAAAACAGAAGCTGTGAACGAAGGCAAGACGGTTGACCTTGAAGTACTGAAAGAAGAAGTTATAAAAGTACTTAAGAACTGTTTTGACCCTGAAATCCCTGTTAATATTTATGATTTGGGTTTGATTTACGATATAAATCTTGCGACTAACGGAGACGTGTTTGTTGTGATGACATTAACATCGCCAGCCTGTCCAGTAGCGGGAACGCTACCGGGGGAAGTACAAGAAAAACTAAGGGAGCATCCAATGGTAAACGATGCCCGAGTAGAAATAACCTTTGACCCGCCGTGGAGTTTCGACAACATGTCAGAAGAGGCAAAGTACGAATTAGGATTTATTTAATTACACTTTTTCGGCAAAATATCCAACCTCTGAAAGAGCCGTTACGATCTTATCGGCATCGGGTTTATCCCCTTTAACAGTCAGAATTTTATCTTCGCTATTTAAGTCAATATTCCATTCGCTAATACCGTCATCCGAGTTAAGAATTGGTGTAACCTTACCAATACAGTGATTGCAATTAATGTTTGTCTTGAATTTTATTTCTGCCATATATTAATTATTTTTATAAAAATAGTTTATTTTTAGAATCAAAGAAATTTAATAATTCATCTACATTGAGACCCTGTCCAAACTGCAAAAGCAGAGAGAATACACTGAGGATAAAAGAAGAAGAATTTCTCATAGTAAGGTGTAAAACCTGCGGATTGACATATCTATTGAACCCGCCAGATGAAAGCGAAATATATGAAGATTATTATCAGATAGAGTTTCGAGGGGACGATTACAAGGAGGGCTCAAAGTTTGAACATTTAAGAGAGATATTTGAGATAAACGAACAGCGGACGGGATTAATAAAAAAGTTTGCTTCACTAAAAGAGGATTTTAGATTACTTGATATAGGATGCGGTTCGGGGTTGTTTTTAAAATCGTGCAAGGATGCGGGAATACACGGAGAGGGAATCGATGTTTCAGCTAATGCTTTAAACTTTGCGAGAAATGAGTTTGGGCTTGATGTTTACAATAAAACGACGAAAGACCTGATAAACGAAGGAAGGAAATATGACATGATAACGATGTGGCATGTTCTTGAGCATATAACAGAGCCGATAGATGAATTAAGAAAGATAATAGAATTGCTTTCTCCTAACGGTTATTTGATGGTAGAAGTACCAAATTTGAACAGCATTAAGTTTAGACTAAGCGGAAATAAATGGAGGGGCGGGAACCATCCGCTATATCACAGAAGTTTTTTCACTTCGAAGACGCTGAGGGAAACGCTGATAAAGAGCGGGTTTAAAGATGTCGGGAGAATAAAGTTTTCATATCCGCTTTCAAACAAGAGTTTTATTTACAACTTATTAAAAATAACATTCAATTTATTTAGTGCAGACGCTTTTCTTAACTTTACAGCAAGGAATACAAATGATTAGATTATTGATTTTGTTTATAGCAATAATTACGTTCACGAATTCGGCAAATGCTCAAAAAGGGCAGAAGCTTGTGCCTCCGACGAGCGGAATATATGCGGGAGTATTTCCCGACATGGGGAATACAGAAGACAGCTTAACTACGGAAAGGATACAAGAATACCTTAACATAACGGGAACACAGCCAGTATGGATATGTTTTTCAAACAGCTGGTTTTACGGAATTAAATTTCCAATGGAAAAAGCGAGGTCGGTAGCAGAGTTTAATTCAATACCTTACATAAGAATAATGCCTCGCAGCGACTGGGGGATGGGAAGACCCGATCCTGTTTATGGGTTGGATAAAATCGCTGACGGAAATTTTGACGAAGATTTGATTAGGTGGGCAAAGGATGCGAAGAGATTCGGCAAGCCAATACTTGTAGAATTTGCACCTGAGATGAACGGTAACTGGTTTCCATGGAGCGGCGCATTTAATTTTGAAGAAGAGGGTGCGGATTTGTACAAAGATGCGCACCGGCATGTAGTGGAGCTGATGAGAGAGGCGGGGGCAGACAATTTAACGTGGATGTATCACGTGAATGCAGTATCAGAGCCGAATGCCGACTGGAACAGGTTTAAATCTTATTATCCGGGGGATGAATATATTGACTGGTTAGGAATGAGTGTTTACGGCTCTCAGAAAGTCGGCTGGCCGTGGGCATTTTTCTTTCCTTATTTCAGGAATGCATACAGGGAGCTGGAAAAACTTTCAAAGGTTAAACCGATTGCAATAGCAGAGTTTGGGGTGGTTGAAGACCCGAGTGCGGGGAACAAGGCTGACTGGATAAGGGACGCGTTTGAAACGGTGCTCAGCGGAAAGTTTCCAAGATTAAAAGCTATTTCGTACTGGCATTCATCTTTTGATAATGCAGACGGGTCAATTTCTAATATGCGAGTGGACTCATCACCCGAGGCTCTTAGGGTTTATAATGAGTTTATAAATATGGAAGAGTTTAAGGTAAAGGCAAAATTCAAATAGAATATTAAGACAAATTATTAAAAAATTTAAAAAGGAAAAAATAATGAAAGAAAAGAGTATTGAGCTTTTAAACAAAGCAGTAGCGGATGAACTCTCAGCGGTTCATCAATATATGTATTTTCATTTCCACTGCGACGATCAGGGATATGACCTGCTTGCGAGTCTTTTTAAGAAAACCGCAATAGAAGAAATGATGCATATAGAACTATTAGCCGACAGAATATTATTTCTGAAGGGCGAGATTGAATTGACGGCATTAAACGAAGTAAAGAAAATTCACGAAGTAAAAGAGATGCTCAAGATGGCAAAAGAGATGGAAACAAGCAGTGCTGATGCATACAACAAATGGGCGAATGAATGTGCACAGAATGCGGATTCAGTTTCAAAGAAACTTTTTGAGACGCTGGTTGAAGATGAGGAAAAACATTTTTCACAATATGACGATGAGACGGAAAACATGCTTAAGTTTGGCGACAACTATCTTGCATTGCAATCAATAGAAAGGAGCAAGACGGTCGCAATAAGACCCGCGACAGGCAAGCCTGAAGGCGTTTAACCTTCTGATTGACGCAAAGAACGATATTTTAAAAGGAAGGGACTGATAAAAAATTTCAGTCCCTTTTTAGCTTGTATTATGAAAATATTACTTACTTAAGCAACATCATTTTCATCGTTTTAGAGAAATCGAGTGTAGTAAATTTATAGAAATAAACTCCACTGTTCAGATTTGTTCCAATAAAATTAACTTCGTAACTGCCTGCTTTTAAATATTCATTTTCAATTAATGCAGAAACTTCCTTTCCTAATGCATCATACACTCTGATACTCACACTAGATGCCTTCGGAATACTGAATCTGATTTTTGTTGTCGGATTGAATGGATTTGGATAATTCTGTGATATGTCATATTTACCCGGTATCACATTTCCAATCGGTGTTATTCCAATCGTCGAACCAAGTTTAGTCATTTGAGCGGCAGTCAAAGGCATTACGTATCGTGACAGCATCTGCTGACCTGTTAATCCCGTTTTCGCGAATGCCCACATTGCAGGATTTGTATAGGCTGTATCTACTCTTCCGATGTAGTTTGCAAAATCAAAAATCAACGATGTTTGATAATCCGGCGGAATTGGTATCACACCTTGTTTATGTACTATCTTTTTAGGTGTTGATGTCGAATCCCACTTTGCTACATAAATATGCTGAGTTGTGTTATATTCATTCATGTTTGCATTGTTGTGACATTCGGTGCATGCCCTCGTTGAATCCTTAGACATTATTGTATGCGGATAGTAGGGTCCCCACGCATTAAATGTTTTATTACCCTGATAAATTATTGACTGGTAGTTTACAATACCTACTTTTCCCGTCTTTGTCAGTCTTGCAAGCATTATGAATCCTTTGAACTGTGCTATAGGTCTTTTAAATCCTCTCATACCTGACCAAATTTCTGTCTCAAAATGACAATTATAACACGTTATTTGTGACCTCGCGTGGCAAGCCGCGCACTCTACTGTTGAATTGTGGGTCGAGTGGGCATAAGTGTTGTTTGGTGTTACTGGAATTACATTGTGGCATCCAATGGTTTGACAGGTTTTTCCCTGTACAGTGTCAAACCCAGAGAAATATGGCGTAGCATCTGCATGCAGCTCATCTTTAATATGACATGTTACACAAGTCATACCCGCACTTCTGTGTTTATCTGTATAATTTGCCATTTCGACCTTTTGCCTGCTGTGACATCTTCTGCATAAAGAATCGGGCACAGTATTACCCAGTGAAAAATTATGGCAATCATTACAACCCGGCTGATACGTTGCCGTATCTATAGGGGTGTTGTTTGCTAATTTTCCGGGATGGCATTTTAAACATCTAAGCGAATTTATTGGTATGTTTGACAACGTTTCAAACCCACCGTTTGTTGATGCATAAAAGTTTGCATGTCCCTTTCTTAACATATGAAAACTCGTGGACTGTGCTAACGTAAAATCTGTAATAAGAAAGGTGAGTATTATTACGAACAAAGATAACACTGTAAGTTTTTTCATAATTTTTATTCCTCTTTAAGTTTAAAAAATCATTTTCTATATAATAACGGTGCAATATTTGTGCCGCATGAACAATCAAATTTGTGTTAGTTTTAGCTATCAAATCCAACCGTTAGGGAAAATCTCTACAAAAGCTAAAATTAGTGTAGAAAATATATACGCTTTAGCAAGGTTTTTATTTTTTCGGAAGAATCATAAAACAATTAATAAATTATGTATTTATTTCGAATAGTTAAATAAAACTCTGTTTTGATGAGGCAAACATTTTTTTACATCGTTGATGTGATTAGTAACTCATCTCATCAATTTTAACTTTACCTTTATAAACTTTCTGAATTATTACCGTATAAGTTATCACGAAAGGCATACCTATAATAGCCATAATAAGCATAATCATTAATGTCTTTTGCGAAGATGCTGCGTTGTATATGTTCAGACTGTATTCGGGATTAAGGTTTGACAAAACAAGGTTCGGGAAAATGCCTATTGCAAACAGCACCAGAAGCATAGCTATTGTTGCAGAAGATGACAAAAACGCTCTGAACTCTTTGCCATGATGAATTTCTCTGGGAATGTTTGCAATTGCAAGCATAGTAATGATTGCCAGAAGAAAGAATGGTGGAAATTCTTTAAAATGGTTTACCATAGCGGGATAATAGATTAAGGTTGCCATGGTAGTAGTGACAAAACAGATAGTAAAGAAAATAATTGTATTATTAACCCAGCCTCTTATTTGAATCTGGAGGTCCCCATCGGTTTTCATAACAAGGTATATTGCACCATGCATCATAAACAATGAGACGGTCGTAATACCAACGAGTAATGAATACGGGTTTAACAGTTGGAGAAAAGTACCGGCATATTCTTTATCATATCCGATTGCGATACCCGTAATAATATTTCCCAAGGCAACACCCATAAGGAAAGCGATGAAGATACTTGAAAAACTGAATGCTCTATCCCACCAAGCTCTCCATTTTATATTTTCCTGTTTACTTCTGAACTCAATAGCGACGGCACGAAATATCAGAAAAAACAGAAGAAGCATGAAGGCAATATAGAAGCCAGAGAAAACCGTTGCATAAACATCGGGAAATGCTGCAAACAGTGCTCCTCCACCAGTTACGAGCCATACCTCATTTCCATCCCAAACCGGACCGATAGAATTGATTGAAATTCTCCGATTCAAATCTCCTTTTGTAAGCAGGTGTAAAGCACCAACGCCAAGGTCGAACCCGTCAAGGATAGCATATCCAGTAAGCAAAATTCCAACCAGAATAAACCAGATAATATTTAAATCCATAATAATTTAATTATTTTTAATCATTGCTTTCTGAGAAGAATAAACCTCATCAGAAATTTCACTTATACCGGGACCATGTTTAATTTTTCTATCGAGCAAGAATAAAAAGAGCAAAAACAACAGGGCATAGATAAGAAGAAATAATATTAGAGAGAAAAGCACCTCGTTTCCGGAAACCGATTTTGAAAAGGCATCCTTTGTACGAAGCAAATTATAAACTATCCACGGCTGCCTGCCGACTTCAGCTGAAACCCACCCGAGTTGATTTGCTGCCTGCGGCAGAAGTACAGACGCTATAAGAACTTTAAGCATAATTTTATTTTTAAAGAGACGCTCTTTGCGAAGCATGAATATTGACAGCACGCTTATAAAAATCAAAGTCATACCAATGGATACCATGATATGATACGTTTGAAACACAAGATTTACAGGAGGTCTATCTTCACTGCTAAACTCATTCAAACCAGTAGTTGGTGTTTTTGAATCTCCATGAACGAGGTAGCTCAGCATACCCGGGATAGCAATGCTAAAATTAACTTTTTGCCGGCTATCGTCAACCCAGCCAAAAAGATAAAGAGGTGCTGATGATGTATTGTAATGTCCTTCGAAGGCAGCAAGTTTTGCGGGTTGATTTTTGCTGACACCAATTGCGCTTTGATGACCAGTAAAGAGTTGAAAAAGCGACGCAAACATTGCAAGTCCAAGAGCAATTTTAATAGACTTTTTTGCAAAATCCTGGTGTTTGTTTTTTAGCAGATAAAACGCTGAGACGCTGAGAACAAGAAAGGCACCTGTAAGCCATGCACCTGAAAGTGTATGCAGCAGCCTATCCACGGATGAAGGATTAAAAACCATCGCCCAGAAATCGATAATTTCAGCCCTTAGGGCTCCATTATTGTTAACGATATGAAATCCTGCGGGAGTTTGCTGCCATGAATTAGCAACAACAATCCAGACGGCACTAAGCATAGAGCCGAGTGAAACCATGATAGTAGAAAAGAAGTGCATTTTAGGGGAAACCCTATTCCATCCAAAGACAAGAATAGCGAGAAAACCCGATTCAAGAAAGAAAGCAAATATTCCTTCCGCTGCTAAAGCGCTTCCAAAGACATCTCCAACAAACCTTGAATAAGTTGCCCAGTTTGTTCCGAATTCAAATTCCATAACGATGCCGGTTGCAACCCCCATTGCGAACACAAGGGCAAAAATTTTAATCCAAAATTTAGTTATCTGTTCATACGTTTTATTCTTCGTTTTGATATACATCCCCTCCATGATAACAAGAAGCACCCCGAGCCCAATACTAATAGGAGGGTATATGTAATGAAAAGCAATAGTAAAAGCAAATTGAATCCGTGATAATATTTCAGTATCCATATATCAGAATAAGATTAAGTAAAATTATCAAGAATTTTGATTATAACATAGTACAATTTACTTTATAAAACCGGCAAGAAATATGCCTTGATTTATTATGAGCATATGCCCATATTGTATATAATGCCAAGACCAGAAAAAATAAGAAGGGTTTCCTGCAGCCCTGAATCAAGCTATTACAAACCAAGGGGGGTTCCTTTAAGGGAGCTTGAAGAGGTTATATTAACTATTGATGAGCTGGAAGCCATAACATTGACCGACATAAAGAAGCTGTATCAGGAAGATGCGGCTGAGAAAATGGGTATATCAAGGCAGACGCTTGGAAGAATTGTTGAAAAGGCACATTTTAAAATTACAGAAGCAATTCTTTACGGTAAAGCAATCAAAATTGATGGAGGAAGTTATACATTTGGAAAAGCCAATAACCGTAAGTGCAGGATTTGCAAGAACAACTATCTTCTGAAAGACAAGTTAATGAACAACAATAACTGTCCGAGGTGTAATAAAGTAAAGAGAACAAAGATTAAACCTGATATTTTCTCAAAAACAAACAATAAATAAATGTACTACAATAACATACTTGAACTGATAGGCAACACTCCGCTTGTAAGGATTAATCATCTTACAAAAGGGATAAAGGCAACGGTACTTGCCAAGATAGAGTTTGCTAATCCCGGGGGAAGCGTTAAGGACAGGGTCGGGCTTGCAATGATAGAGGATGCGGAAAGAAGGGGTTTATTGAAACCCGGATACACTATCGTAGAGGCTACGAGCGGAAACACGGGTATAGGTCTTGCTTTGGCGGGACGCGTTAAAGGATACAGAGTAATACTTGTAATGACGGACAAAATCGGACAGGAGAAAAGAAATTATTTAAAGGCACTCGGGGCTGAGGTTGTAATAGTACCGAAAGAAGCCCTGCCTGATTCACCTGACTATTACAGGAATAAAGCGAAAGCTCTCTCCGAAGAAATACCGAATGCAATCAATTTAAATCAATATGCTAATAGTGCAAATCCTTTAAGTCATTATTACGGAACGGGTGCAGAAATATGGAACGATACGGACGGTAAGATAACGCATTTTGTCTGCGGTGTAGGAACGGCAGGAACTATAACGGGAGCTTCTAAATATTTGAAGGAGAAAAATCCTAACATAAAGGTAATAGGTGCAGACCCTATAGGTTCAAACTTTAAAATATTTAAAGAAACGGGAAAGATAGGGGAAACAACGCTGCATCAGATTGAAGGATTGGGAACAGATATTATTCCCCCGATAACAAATTTTGATTACGTGGATGAAATCGTAGCTGTTAAAGACATAGATTCAATAAATATGTGCAAAAGACTATCTTTGGAAGAGGGTATTTTTTGCGGAGCCTCATCGGGAACAGCCGCTCATGCTGCGCTTAATGCAGCAAGGGAGCTTGATGAAAATGCTGTTGTCGTGTTTATTGTTTGTGACACGGGTGAGAGATATTTATCCAAGTATCATAATGACAGGTGGTTAGAAGAACATGATTTAAACAGATGAGCAATTTATTAATAAGAAAATTACATTTTAAATTTATATAAGGAAAAACGAGATGAAAGTAGCAATTCCAACACATTCAGGAAAAATAGATGACCATTTTGGTCATTGTGAATATTTTATGGTGTTTACAACAAATGATAAGAAAGAAATTATACATGAGGAAATAATTTCTTCACCTGATGGCTGCGGGTGCAGGTCAGATGTTGTAGAAAAACTGTCACAAATAGGTGTAAAAGTAATGCTTGCGGGAAATATTGGCGGCGGAGCTGTAAACAAGCTAAGCAATTACGGTATAGCAGTCGTAAGAGGGTGTTCAGGGGATGTAAAAAGTGTATTAAATGAATGGTTAAGCGGAAATATCAAAGACAGCGGAGAAATGTGCAAAGAACATGAGCATCATCATGAACATAATCATCAACACCAACACAGACATCAACACGGTGCTGATTGTAATTGAATTATTAATTAAGAAGAACCCACATTTTCAAAAATTTAAAAATATATAACCATGGAAGAAAACAAAGTAATTGCGATGCCGAGAATCGGCGACAAAGCCCCAGAATTTAAGGCGGTGACAACACAGGGCGAGATTAATTTCCCTGCAGATTATAAAGGCAGCTGGGTAATATTATTCAGCCATCCGGCTGATTTCACCCCTGTATGCACCTCTGAATTTATGACATTTGCAACAATGGAAGAAAAGTTTGCAAAAGCAAACTGTAAGCTTGTCGGGCTTTCGGTTGATGGATTGTACAGTCATATAGCATGGCTGAGAACAATAAAAGATAAGATAGAATACAAAGGCATGAAAGATGTAGAGGTTAAGTTTCCGCTTATTGAAGACATTACGATGGAAGTTGCAGGAAAGTATGGAATGATACAGCCAAGTGAGAGTTCGACTAAGGCAGTAAGAGCGGTGTTTTACGTAGATCCCAAAGGAATAATCCGTGCGATAGTATACTATCCTTTAAGTCTCGGAAGAAATTTTGACGAGATGTACAGGGCGCTGATAGCAATGCAAGCGGCAGACGCATTTGAAATAGCTACTCCTGCCGATTGGAGACCTGGTGATGAAGTAATAGTGCCAACGGCAGGTTCTTGCGGTGTAGCAAAAGAGCGTATGGAAAGCAAAGATAAGATGAAATGTTACGACTGGTTCTTCTGCACAAAAGAAATTCCCGAGAAGACAATACTCGATAAGATAGTGAAGAAATAAACACAGCGGCACCATGTGTTTTAGTAATAAAGCACATGGTGCTGACTATAAAAGAATTTTTATTCGTGTTATTTGCAGTTAGAGAATTAATAAATATACCAACTTTATCTAGTTATTATTATAATGGTTTTATTCACCTCTGAAAAGAGTTTTTACTCCTGACTTCGTCACTTATTTTTCTTTAAGTAAAAATCCTGCAAAATTCAGCCA
>CAZVCC010000045.1:7054-27265 GCA_964626015.1 uncultured Ignavibacteriaceae bacterium | reverse complement strand
TCTCAGTGGTAAAATCTTTTTCTTGCATTGCAGTGTGCCTATATTTCATCTTTCATACTAAATGAGTTTGAAGGGAATTCTTATTTCCCGTAATCTTCTTTATGGCTTCTAACGACAAAGTACAGTCCTACCATTGCTGCCACGAATCCAAAAATAAATGCAGCTTTAAATCCCGATAATAAAACGGAGGGTTCAACTCCGTTCTGTACCGGATTCTTTACTGGAACAAAGTAGGAAAAGACTGCTCCGAAAATAACAACGCCAAGCGCCGAGCCAAGTCTTATTGATGTTGTCATAAAGCTTGATGTAATTCCTTTTTGCTCCGTTGGAGCGGAAGTCATTATCTTGTTTGTGTTTGATGGAATGAAGAATCCTATTGCGAAACCGTAGAATGAAAGAATTAATATTATTAGATATACATCTGTATCGGGTGAAATAAAAGTATAGAAAAGTACCGAAACAGCAATTGTTATTATTCCAATTACTCTGACAACACCTGAATTAATTTTATCGGAAAGATGTCCTGAAAGATACCCCGAAAAGAACTGCAATAAAGATGGTACAGCCATCAGCAATCCTGTCTCCTGTTTTGGAAACTCTTTTATCCATAACAGCAAGAACGGTGTTATATAAATCATTCCGTTTGTTATAATATATACAAAGACAAAAGACAAAACAGAATAAGATATGTTTTTATTCTTTAGGATTTTTAGATTCAAAAGCGGATAGCTGATTTTATATTGTCTCATTAAAAATGCAGCAACTAATAGAATGGATGAAATGAACAAAGATAAAGTTGTAACCGAAGTCCATCCGAAGTAATCACCAGTATTGATTCCGTAAAGCAATAGGAAAAGTCCTAAGAAAATAAGTACCGTACCCGTAAAATCAAACTTAGATTTCGCATTTGAGTTTTGATGGTTTTTAAGATATTTAATGGTAATTGCAAGTGCAATTATTCCAATGGGAATATTAATCAGAAATATTGAATTCCAGCCAAGACCTTCTATTATAAACCCGCTAGCCGCCCTTCCGATAATTCCTCCGAGTGCCGTGAATGAATAGTTAATTCCGTAAACCCTTCCGCGCATTTCTTCGGGAATGCCCGCTGCGATTATTGCAGGTGTTAAGGCGAAGAGAATTGCACTGCCGAATGCCTGATATATCCTGAATACAACGAGCAAATTAAAATTGTCAGCAAGGAAACACAGTAAACTTCCGCTTAGAAATATGAAAATACCTGCCGTGTAAATTTTTTTGAATCCTTTAATGTCGCCGAGTCTGCCGAAAGCGAGAAGAAAACAAGTCAGGACAAGAAAATAAACCCAAACGACGCGTGATACAACATCGACTCCAACGTTGAAATGTGATGAAATAGAAGGGAGCGAAACGCTGACTATGTTTATATCAAGTCCCAGCAGGAAATGTATGAGACACAGATTTATTATTAATGCAAAGTATTTTCTCATTTCTGTAAAAATATAATAAGATGACTGAGTTTTAAAGGGAAAAGAAATGTTTTTATTTTTGGATTTAAGTTCAAATTTAAAAACATTATTTTGCATTATTGACTAACTAATGAAAGCTATGAAATCCATTATCACAATCGTATTTGTTCTTTTTGTTTCGTTTAATTTATATTCACAGACCGCATCGGTTAAGGGTGTTGTTACTGACTCGGAATCAGGAATGTACGTTCAGGGTGCGGGACTTTCTTTATCTCCTGAAAATGAAGCACTGAAAAACAATTTAACTAATGAACAACTTAAAGCTGAATCCGACGCAAGAGGAAGTTTTGCATTTTACAACCTGCCCGAAGGAAGCTATTCTTTAAATTATTATCATGAAGGTTATAAATCAGGTATAATAAAGTTTGAAGTTAAAAAAGGTCAGACAACTTCTCTGGATATTAAACTTACCGTGAGTGAGATTACAACAGGGGAGATAAATGTTTCTTCTGTCAGGTATCAGACACTACTGAAAGATGTACCGCTTCCAATGGAAGTTGTAACGGAGGATGAAATATTAAAAAGACAATATCAATCAATAGGCGATGCTCTTGAATATAAACCGGGTATTTCTGTAACAAAAGACGGTACATGGGCAACGGATGTAAGTATACGCGGTCTAAGCAAGGCAAACGTTGTTATGAATATAGACGGTAACAGGGTTGAAACTGCAAACGACCTTGCAGCACGCCTTTCACTCGTTGACCTGAATGACGTTGACAGAATAGAAGTAATAAAAGGCGGTGTATCCTCTCTATACGGCACGGGCGCATTTGGCGGAGTTGTAAATGTGTTCACGAAGAACGGAGATTTCAGCAATAATTTTATTTATGGTGCTTCAATATTAAGTGGATTTAATACCGTAAATAAAGGACTGAATTCATGGCTGTCTGTATTCGCATCGAACGATAAATTCTTTGCTAAACTTAGCGGAAGCATAAGGGATGCCGGAAATACGAAGACTCCAAAAGGTGAACTGCCGAATTCACAGTTTAAGGATAATAACATAAGTTTAAATCTTGGTCTGAGACCCGTAAAGAATCATGAGTTCAGGTTTTCTTATCAGCGCTATAGAGCTACAGATGTAGGGCTTCCCGGAGGCGGGACTCTGTTTCCCGTATCTGCCGTCGTTACTTATCCAAGAGAGGACAGAGATATGCTTTCGGGCGAGTATAAGATAAAGAATTTAATACAGCCGCTGAAAGAATTATCAGTAAAATATTTTTACCAGTCAATCTTAAGAGACGTTGAGAATATTCCGAATCAGATGCAGACGATAAAAACCACGTCGGGAAAGACGAAACAGAAAGTCTATGTCTTAAGCATTACTCCCAATGCAAGGCATTATACAAACGGTGTGCAGCTTAAAGCTGACTGGCAAATAGGTAAGTACAACTATCTAATCACTGGGATTGATTTATGGATGAGGGCGCTGGATTCAAGGCGTGAAAGAAATCAGCGGATTGAAAATTATGATACTACTTCTGGTAACATAACAAGTACAATTCTTAAAACAATCGGTGAGAAACCAATTCCCGATGCTGATTACAGAAGTATAGGCGCTTATGTACAGGACGAAATAAAAGCTTTTAACGATAAACTTAAGATTAGTATAGGAGGAAGAGTAGATCAAATAAAGGTTACTAATTCGTTGGCAAGGCAGCCGGCTTACGATATTACGAATGGAGTTTTAAATTATTCACCCGCAGGTCAGAAAATTATCTGGAATCCGAATGAAGTCGATGATGTATCGTGGAGTGCCAATGCAGGTGCGGTTTATTCACTTACAAAAAACTACGATGTAACTTTAAATATTTCGCGTTCATTCCGTTCACCCTCGCTTGAAGAGAGGTATCAGTACATAGACCTTGGAAGCACGATAAGAGTCGGTAACCCTGAACTCGCACCGGAAAAGGGATATTTTGCTGACCTTGGTTTCAGAGTCTGGAGGGACAAAGTAACATTTTCCGGAAACGTTTTCTTTAATTCGTTTGAGGACCTTGTCGCAGAAGTCCCCGGAACTTATGACAATAGACCTGCTTTTATAAAAACGAATATTGGTAAGGCGAGACTATACGGTTATGAATTTGAGTTCATGTACAACTTTTATAGGTCGTTTGTTCTTTACGGAAACCTTTCATACGTAAGAGGTGAGGATACAGAGAGTAATACAAACCTGCCGTTAATACCGCCCTTGAATTGCAAAGCAGGTATTAAGTTCGCTCTGAAGAATTATGTTAATTTTGATATTAACACGATACTTTACGATAAGCAGGATTATACTGCTGCAGGAGAGCTGAATACGCCCGGTTACGGTGTTTTCAACATAGGAGTAAGTTCTGCTCCGATTAAGGTAAGCAGTTACGGACTACAGCTGTTTGCGGGAGTAGAGAATGTATTCGATAAAGAATACAGGAATCATTTATCTTCAAACAGGGGATTAATTGTAATCGAACCGGGAATTAATTTTTATGCAAAGTTGAAACTTGATTTTTAGGAAAGCTGAATTATCTGACAATATGAACTATTTGGACTTCAAAAATAATATTTTATAGTTTATTTTATCTTTAAACATGATTGTAAAAATAAAACTGTAAAATTAAAAATGAAAAAGATATTTTTAATCATAACAATATTAGCGGTATTTGCCTCATCGGGATACGCACAGCATAAATATAAAGTTAGCTTGGGAATTAATGCCGGATACAGCATTCCCGTCACAGAGCTCGCAAATGTATACAAACCTGATTTCTCTGGCGAGTTCAACGTCGGATATGTCTTAACACCCGAGATAGAATTACTTCTTACGACAGGCTACAGCAAATTTACGTTCAGAAATGAAAATCTTAACGATGATTTGGCTCAATTAAGTCCAACCACAACCATGAACGATGTATGGACTTCTTCAATTATTCCCATCACGGCAGGAATCAGGTACAAATTTGATAAGATTACACAGACTATCGTTCCTTACGGTACCGCAGAACTTGGCGCTTACATTACTAACTTTGATAAAAGGCTCGGCGGCAACATAATTATATCTGGGTCTCAAATAACATCGAATTCAGCAGTAAAAGAATCCCAAACCGGATTCGGATTATCTCTTGGTGTCGGTACTTTTTTTGAAGTATCTCCAAGACTATCTGTCGATGTCGTTGTGAAGTATAATTTCGTCAAATCAGATTTTGTGAAAGATTATACGATAACCAAAGATACTCTGGCACCCGTTAATGTTGCAGGTATAAGCACAGGGATGTATCTTACAACACGTGCGGGCATAACATACAGGTTCTAATATTTGTATAAGCTTACAAACTCTCCATATTTAATTCTTGCAATATCTGTCGTTGCATCATTCACTACTTCATTTATGGGTTCTGCAATCAATGTTGCTTTGCCCTCAATTTCATTAGAGTTCTCGTCAAGTGCAGTTCTTCTCGGTTGGATTGCAACATCATACACACTCGCAAATGCTGCTTCACTGATACCGGTAGGAAAGCTATCTGATATTTACGGAAGAACAAAGTTTTTTAAGGCAGGAATATTAATGTTTGCTGTAAGCTGCCTTGTTTCGGGAATGTCGGTTTCCGCAGAAATGCTGTTAATCTTAAGAGCAGTTCAGGGTATCGGACTTTCTTTTATTTTCGTCAATGCATTCTCCATAATCGTTTCTGTTTATCCGGCTGATAAAAGAGGAAAAGTTCTCGGTGTATTAATCGCCTCGGTTTATACCGGTCTTTCCGCAGGACCTTTTATCGGCGGTATCATAACGCAGCAATTCGGCTGGAGGTACATATTTTATCTTAGTTTCGTCGTTTCAATTGTAGTCTATATAATGATGCTTTTCTTTTTAAATCAGGAATGGAAAGTTGCAGAAGGAGAAAAGTTTGACATCAAGGGATCTGCTGTATCAGTAATAGCTATAATTTCTCTTATGCTCGGAATATCATTCATTCCAAACGTCTCTGGTTTTATTGCAGCAGCGTTCGGATTGGGGATGTTATTTTATTATAAAGTTTATTCTGATAAAGCTGAACACCCTGTTCTTAAGCTGAATATATTCAAGAACAATAGAGTGTTTAAGTTTTCAAACATTGCAGCACTGATTAATTACAGCGCAACAGCCGGAATCAGCTTTCTGCTTAGTTTGTATCTGCAGAACGTAAAAGTTATGTCACCTCAGCAAGCGGGTACGGTTCTTATTGCGCAGCCTGTACTAATGGCATTTTTTTCTCCCATAGCCGGAAGAATATCAGACAGGATAGAGCCGCGCTATGTGTCCTCTGCCGGAATGCTTCTGATTTCTGTTTGTCTCGGGCTTTTGTGTTTTGTGACAAGCGATACATCCTTAGTGTATATAATCGTAAACCTCGCAGTTCTTGGGGTGGGTTTTGCACTTTTTTCTTCCCCAAATTCAAATGCAATAATGAGCTCCGTAGAAAAGAAAGATTACGGTACTGCATCTGCAATACTTTCATTAATGCGGACGACCGGTCAAATGCTGAGTATGGCTGTTGTAATAGTCATATTGTCAGTAATAATGGGTAATGCAGAGTTAAGACCCGAAAATCAATCAGACTTAATTCATGTCGTTCAAATGGCTTTCGCATTATTTGCTTTCCTTTGCTTTATCGGAATTTTTGCATCCCTTACAAGAGGGAAGATGCATGATTAAGAAACATCATATTTTATGAATCAATAGATATACCTGAAATCAGTTTTCTTGCCGGATTTACGAGAACTAATCTTGTCTAAATACTAAAGTATTCATTCCTCATCTTAATATATTGCATAAAATAGATATACCTTTAAAATCAAGTGTACCCAAAATACTATTTTTTGTTTTCTTGAGAATTAATAAATTATAGTTAACCAAATTTATTAGTGATGGAAGTACTAAGGAATAGTATTGATATACTCGCGGAAAAGTTAACCGCTATACAATATGACGGTAATCCTCTTTATCTTAAATACGGTGCTAAAGGAAGAGAGCATACAATTCAGGATAATAAATACCACTTGAATTATTTGTTGACTTCTGTTACACTCGAAAATACTCAGATATTCTCGGATTACATTGCCTGGGCAAAGGTTTTCTTTAAGTCCATAAAACTGCCTGACAATATGCTTGAGGAAAATCTTGTTCTTATTAAAAAAGTTAACAGCGAACATTTTGATAAGGATACAGCATCACAAATAAATTCATACATAGATTCCGCTTTAAAAAATCTTAATGATTTGCCCTACGAAGTTCCTTCTTTTATAAAACCTGAATCAAAATACAGCAGCCTCGCCGCAGAGTATCTTAACAGGCTGTTAAGAAATGAAAGGGGAGAAGCAAGCAGCTTGATTCTTAGCGAAGTTGGTGGCGATAAATCAAAGCTGAAAGATATTTATCTCTATGTTTTTGAAGTTACTCAAAGAGAAGTCGGTAGGTTGTGGCAGCAGAATATTATTTCCGTCGCGCAGGAACATTACTGTACCGCAGTAACCCAGCTCATTATGTCGCAGCTCTATCCGCTGATATTTGAGCACGAACGAATAGGCAAAAAGTTAATAGCTACATCCGTTTCGGGCGAACTGCACGAAATCGGAATAAGAATGGTTTCTGATTTTTTTGAGATGGAAGGCTGGGATACTTATTTTTACGGAGCTAATACACCGGTGAAAGACCTCGTAAATGCTGTTAAAGAAAAGAATCCCGACCTTGTTGCTGTTTCGACTACCATTCCGACAAATCTTGATTCTGCCATTATGATTATCAACTCTATAAAAAGCAGCTCAGAAAATAACGGAGTTAAAATCATGGTTGGCGGGTATCCTTTCAATAAGGATATAGAATTATGGAAAAAAGTAGGAGCGGATTGTTTTGCATCCGATGCCGAATCAGCAGTAAATGTAGCGGGTGAATTATTTAATATTAAGAAATGATTAAGGGAAAAGGTATCACAGTTTTATTCGGCGAAGATAAATTATTAAAGCACATATATAAAAATGATTTAATTCCTCACCCGTTAGAATCGGAAGATAAATCTTTCGACGGCTTTTTTAAACTCGAATATCCTCTTGCAGGCGATGATTTTTTCAATAAACTCGATTCTGAAAATTCTGTAATCTCTTACGAAATAAAGTGCGGATTCAGCAATCATTTCTTCCACTATTTGTTCTCAGGAATTAAATTGGATGATGGTTATCTTGTTATTGTATCGGATAATAATTCTTATTTGTTTCATTTGTATAATGAACTCCTTAGTATTAATAATGAGCATGTTAACAAAATACGCTTGCTTACTAAAGAAATTAATGCGTTGAAGAATAACGATAGGGAAATTATGCAGCTGAACGAAATAACAAGACTGAATAATGACTTAATTAACACTCAAAGAGAACTCGCAAAGAAAAATTCAGAACTTAATGAATTAATCGCTTATAAAAACAGGCTGATTGGTATTGCTGCGCATGACCTTAGAAACCCAATTGCTGTTATTCTCGGTTTCTCTGATTTAATGCTCGAAGGCAGTAGAAGTAACTTGACTGAGGACAATATCCTATTCCTGCAGAATATTTACAAGTCCAGTCAGTCCATGCTTACCCTAATAAACGACCTTCTTGTCTTTTCCTCTTTCGAATCGGGAAAGGTTAACCTAAACCTCGCAAAATCAAATCTCTCGGAACTGTTAACTGAAAATTTAAACCTGAACAGAATAATATCAGGTAAAAAGAACATTGAACTTAAACTCGAAAAACCGGATGAGGACGTTTATTTATCAATTGACAGTGATAAGATTGTTCAGGTTCTGAATAATCTGATTGGTAATGCGATTAAATTTTCATTCCCCAATACAGTAATTGAGGTCAAACTTAAAACTGAAAAAGATAACGTTGTGTTTTTTGTCTCGGACAAAGGAACTGGTATCGCTCCTGAAAATATCGAAAATCTTTTTAAACCATTTTCGAAAATATCGAGTGTTGGTACTTCAGGTGAAAAGGGAACTGGTCTTGGTTTGAATATTGTAAAAAATATCGTCGAAGCCCATAAAGGAAAAGTATGGGTCGAAAGCGAGCAGGGAAAAGGAACCACATTCTTCGTATCATTGCCGGCCGAATCAGAAGTTTAGCAGTATCATAATTCTATATCCTCAGGAAACAAATCTGTCAAATAAAGGTATAATATACTGAGAATCATTGTCATTACCGGCTTTTAGCTTGTTTAGCAATAATTAATACATTGCTAAAAGACGTTAAAATAATGAGTTTTGTATGATTTCAAAACATGTTCTTTTTATAATGAGTTGATAGAACATTTATATAAAATAAATATATTCCAGTGATTATCGCGGGAATTAACTTAAATTATTTTTCCCTTGGAAAACTATTTTGTTTTTCAGTTTCTAAAAAAATTGATTATAGATATACATAATTTGGTTTACACCTTGTTACCCCAAAACAAAAATTACTATTAATAAAATTTAAATTTAAATCATGAAAAAATCATTTTTAATTATCTTGTTCTCTGTGCTATTTTCGGGAGCGATATCTGCTCAATCAAGCTGGATACTTCAGCCGAGTCCTCTTGGTAATCAAGTATTGGGTAAAATTCAGTTTGTCAGTGCCTCGGAAGGCTGGATATCTGTCGGAAACGGCAAATTACTCCATACAGTAAACAGCGGCAATAACTGGACTGTTGTCAGCCCGGAACCAATAGATAGTTTATTCTCGTGGAGTGATCCGGCACAAAGTATGTCTTTTATTAATCCTTCAACAGGTTGGATAGTCCGTACAAAAGGTAACTTCAATCAATGGAATGGAGCTGTTGCTTATAAAACTACTAACGGTGGTAATAGCTGGACAAAACTGACAATCCCTGTTCACGATGCCGGTATGTACATACAATTTGTCGATGCAAATACTGGCTGGATGCTCCTTTTTAATACAAATTTTACTGGAGGAGGTATATACAAATCTACAAACGGTGGAACTAACTGGAATGCTCTGAACCCGCCGGGCGGTGGAATTCCATTCTTTGTTAACAACAGTAACGGTTGGATTTTCCCCGCAGGTGCAGAAATTACTACTTCTGATACTATCTTAAAGACCACAAACGGTGGATTGAACTGGACAAAACCGTGGGGTACAAATAAAACTGTTAGCTTCAATGCAATGCATTTTTCGGATGTTAATAACGGTTGGGTGGTTGGAAGGTTCGGAGATGTGCTGAAAACTACTAACGGTGGTAATAGCTGGACGTACATCACAAATACAGGGCTTACTTTCGGACATAATTGTAAAGCAGTCTTTTTCATCAATGCAAATACTGGCTGGATTGGTACTAAAGCAGACGGTACCCAGACTTCTTATATACTTTATACCAACAACGGCGGTGCTGACTGGACATGGCAAACCCATTCGTCATT
The DNA here is from genome assembly GCA_964626015.1 of uncultured Ignavibacteriaceae bacterium. Taxonomy (GTDB): domain Bacteria; phylum Bacteroidota; class Ignavibacteria; order Tepidaquicellales; family Tepidaquicellaceae; genus CAIKZJ01. The sequence continues at coordinate 17,343 of CAZVCC010000045.1, read as the reverse complement.
GGATTATTCAATTTTTAGTATTCATTTCTTTGACGCCAATAACGGAGGGCTTGTTGAAGATTACGGCGGTATATACCATACAACCAACGGCGGTGTTCATGTTAATAATATTTCCTCTGAAATCCCAACATTTTATTCGTTATCGCAGAATTATCCCAATCCGTTTAATCCGTCAACTTCCATTGAGTTCGATGTTGTTCAAACAGCCGACGTGAAAATTTCTGTGTTTGATATTTACGGAAAAGAAATTAATGTTCTTGTCAATGAAAGACTTCAGGCAGGCAGATACAAGACTGAATGGAACGGAACCGGACACTCAAGCGGAGTCTATTTCTACAGAATGCAGTCAGGAAATTTCTTGCAGACAAAGCAGATGATATTATTGAAATGATTTCAAAACCGTTCAAAACTAAAAACCCCCCGTAGTCATCCTGCGGGGGGTTTGTTTATTTGTTATTTTTTATTACTTCGTAAACGGCAGATAAACAGTGAAAGTAGAACCCTTGCCGTATTCAGACTCAACTTCTACTTTGCCCGAATATGATTCTGCAATTCTCTTCACTATCGAAAGCCCAAGACCAGTTCCGCTTATGCTGCGTGTATGCTCATTCTTTATCCTGTAAAATTCCGAGAATAATTTTGCTTTCTCCTCAGGCTTCATTCCGATTCCTGTGTCCGAAATACGTGTAACTATAAAATTACCCGATTCGGATACCTCTATATCAATCAATCCGTTTTCTTTGTTGTACTTCACCGAGTTGCCGATTATATTCGTAAACAGCCTCGTAATTTCATTGTTGTCAGCAAGTATTCCGGGAAGGTTTTCGTGAAATTTCGTCTTTACCTTTATGCCGCGTTTTTTAGTCTCCAGCTCAAGAAAATCAGTCGTGCTCTTTACAAGCTCGGATATGTTAAGCAGCTTTAACTCTCTTTGCTTCGTTTTCATTTCCATGCGGGATATGTCAAGCAAGTCATTTACCATCTCAAGCAAGCCCTGCAGTCTGTTCTTCGAACGTCCAAGGTAATCTTTTTGCTGTTCCGGCGATGTCTGTAACGACGGGTCGAGTATTATATTTAAAAATCCAAGTACAGCCGCCATAGGTGTCTTTAGCTCATGCGCAACCATTGACACAAATTGTGACTTAACATATTCAACCTTCTTCATCTCGGTTATGTTTCTGATAACCGTAACCACTCCCGCAAGCGAACCATCCGGATGCGGCACGGGAGAGCACTTAATCTCTACTACAAGCTCTCTGTCTGGTTTCAGCTCTACCTCTGCGCTTCTTGTCTTGTTCTCAAATACTTCCGAATCAAGCAGCGATTTTATCGGTTCTTCTATCTTTGGCGGAAGTATGCTCAGTATCTTTTCTCCGAGTATGATGTCGTTCAGCTCAAGATATTTTACCGATGCTGGATTAAAAAGAACAAGTTCGCCGTCTTTGTTCACTACAAACACCCCATCCGCAAGTGAGCTGACAATCGTGTTAAGTCTCGATTTCTCCGTTGCAAGTTCAAGTAGTCTTTCTTCTCTTTCTCTCTTCAGTTTTTCTGCTTCAAGTATTAGCATCCTTCTCTCAAGTCCTGCTTTCAAATTCTGCAGCAGTTCATCGGGAGAAAATGGTTTTGGTATGTATGTGAACGCACCAAGCTTTGTCGCCTCTATTGCCGTTTCGTAACTCGCGTATGCAGTAGCTATAAAACATACTGTATTCGGTTTCGCCTTTTTTATTTCTTTCAGTACCGATATTCCGTCTATGTCGGGCATCTTAAGGTCAAGTATTGCAAGGTCGTACTCCTTTTCAGTACCCATCTTTATTCCTGTCATTCCGCAGTCCGCTGTTTCTACGTCGTAATTCTCGCTCTGTAAAAGCCTTTGCGTGCCTATACGCAGCCCCTTCTCATCGTCAACTATCAGTACCTTTGGTCTGTATTCTTCCACGTTTTCTTTGTTTGTTGTCACTGTTTCTTTTGTTTCTCAAAACACTCTTCAAGCTTGTTTGAAAGCTCGTCTATGTTTATCGGTTTATTGAACCAGGCGTCGCAGTGTATCCATTCCTGCTCATCTGATGTTGTAATCCCAAACTTCATTCCTGTTACGTACGTCGCCGATGTTAGCAAAAATACTGGTATCGTTTTTCCGTATGAATCCCTTTTTATCCTGTGTGATAATACGAATCCCGAATCATGCTCCTCCATGATTAGGTCCAGTACTGCTGCGTCCGGCTTCTCCCGTTTAAACGTCTCCCATGCATCTGGTACGTTGTCTGCCGTTACAACGTCATAACCTTTCGATATAAGCAGTGTACTGTTCTGTTCAATCAGGTCAGGATCGTCGTCAACAAGCAATATCTTCTTTTTTACTTCTGTCATGATTTCTCCTTTTATTAGTATTCCTTTGTTTAGTTGTTTGTTATTTTTGCGGGCAGTCTTATTAAAAATGTCGTACCCTGTCCCGGTTCGCTTGCAGCCCTTATCTCGCCCCTGTGCATTTTTATAATTCCGTAAACAATAGCCAGTCCAAGCCCCGTCCCTTTTCCCATCTTCTTCGTCGTAAAAAACGGAGTAAATAATTTACCCATGTTCTCTTTCGGTATCCCTGAACCTGTATCGCTTATTTCAATCGTAATCTCCGATTCCGTACTGCTTATCTTAATGTTTATCTTCTTCGTTTCTGCTTCTGTCATAGCTTCGCAGGCATTGTTAATCACGTTTATAAACACCTGCTTCAACTGGTCTGCATCCCCCTCTATCGTCGTATCGAATGCAGTGCATTCTGTAGAAAATAAAATTCCTTTGCATTCAGGTTTAATCCTTATCGTCTTCAAAATAGAATTTATAAGGTCTGATATGTCAAACTCTGTCACATGAAGCTTGCCCTGCCTTGCAAAGTTCAATAAATTTGAAACGATGTTCTTGCATCTGTTCGTTTCCTGCGCTATTAGTTCAAGATCTTCAATCGACTGCTTATCAGTATCAGCTGTGTTCTTCTCTACTTCCTTCTTCAGTAATGAAGTATACAGCAATATCGTTCCGAGCGGATTGTTTATCTCGTGCGCAACTCCTGCCGCAAGCTGTCCAATCGATGCAAGCTTTTCAGCAGATTGCAGCTGGTCCTGCGTTTCTGAAAGCTCTTTGTAAGCTCTCTCAAGTTTCTCTATCAGGTACGGCAGACACATATCGTTTTCTGCCAGCCCTTTCGCTATTGCTATCGCGTAATCCCTGCATGTCGAATATCCGCACGAACGGCAGTTTAGCTCATCTTGTTTCGTAAATTTATTCGTCTCTGCAAGTATCTCTCTTATCTTTTCCTCTGATGGATTCTCAAGCCGCATGTTTCTGTTCGTAAACTCACGCTTCAAATCTACATTCCTGCTGTTGTATAGGCTGCTCTTCCAAACCTGCTTGTCTGCTGCTTTAATCCTGTCGTTTATATAATCAACAACTTTCTCTCTTCTCGCATAATAATTCAGCTCACTGTCAATCGCAGGTCCCTTTATGCATCCTTCGCAAAATAGTATATCTATAAACTTTGCATTTATATTTCCATGTACAATCTCATTCAGTATTTCCTCCACCTTTTCGCGTCCTTCTACAACGATTATTTCTTTCTCAAGTATATCGTCTGATATATCCGCTGTCTTTATAAGTCCGCCCGCAAGTGGAAATGATTTTCCCGTCAGTCCCTGAGGCGGGTCGAAGTCAATATCTTCCAGTTCCGTAAATGATATGCTGTTCCTTTCGAATACTTCTTTAAGCTCGGCAAATGTTAATACCGCATCTATCACTCCTTCTACCTCTTCATCCTTGTATTCGCTCTTCTTTGCAATGCATGGACCGATGAATACAATTTTCTTGTCTTCTCCGAAATGGTTTTTAATGTACCTGCCCATAGCTATCATCGGTGAAACAACTGTAGCAAGATTCGGAATTAACTGTGAATAGTACATTTCTACGTAGTTGTAAACTGCCGGACATGCAGAACTGATTATCGTCTTGCTGTCGCCGTTTTCTATCTCTTGCAGATACATAGGACTTATCATATCCGCCCCAAATGCTACCTCGCATACTTTTTCAAACCCAACCTTCTTCAACGCGGCTGGAATTTTGTTGTAGCTATCTGGAAACGACGCAGGAAATGACGGTGCCACAAGAGCTACAACGTTTCCTTTAGGCAGTATTTCGTTCACTACTCTGTTTACATCACTTACCGTCGCCTTTGCATTTTGAGAACATACCGTAACGCAGTGTCCGCAAGAAATACACCGCTCTGTTATTACTACTGCTTGTCCGTTTTGTACCCTAATCGCAATAGCAGGGCACTCCCTTATGCAGGAATAACATCTTTTACATAAATCCGGTATTGTCTCAACAATGCCGTGCACTATTTCTTCCTGCTTTTATAATTTGTGTGTAGTATCTCGTGTGATTTGTGGCTGTTCGGCTCGCCAAAGAATTCTTTGTATAAATTCTTTACAGCCTCATTCTCGTGCGATTTCCTGTGTATCATCTTTGAGTCTATTTCGTACAGGGCTTTCACGCGTTTTACCACTTTTTCGGGCTTCTGATGTATCGGTTGACCGCCGCCGTTAATGCACCCTCCCGGGCATGCCATTACTTCCACAAAATGATATTTGCTCGTGCCGTTCTCAACTTCATCAAGCACTTTTGCTACATTACCTATTCCGTTCACAACTGCAAAGTTTAAATCCATTCCTTTAATGTTTATCGTCAGTTCCTTTATCCCGTCAAATCCGCGTATCTGTTCAAACTCAAGCTTCTCAAGTTCATTCCCCGTCAGCATGTTGTATGCCGTCCTTATCGCTGCTTCCATTACACCTCCGGTCGTTCCGAATATTACAGCCGCTCCCGTTGATTCTCCAAGCGGATTGTCAAACTGTGTCTCTGGTAAATCACAGAAATCTATTCCTGCTGTATTAAAATATCTTACAAGCTCTCTCGTCGTTAATACTGAATCCACATCAGGCATCCTTTCTTCCGCAAGCTCTGGTCTGCTCGATTCGAATTTCTTTACTGTGCAGGGCATTATTGAAACTACATATATATCCTTCGGGTCAAGCCCCATCTTTTTCGCGTAGTATGTCTTCAGTACAGCACCTTCCATCTCGTGAGGTGATTTGCAAGTCGAGACGTGTTTAAGCAGTTCCGGTCTTCTGTGCTCGATGTATTTTACCCATCCGGGACAGCAGCTCGTAAACATCGGTAATGGCTTATTGTTCGTTACCCTGTTTACTAACTCTGCGGTCTCTTCCATTATCGTAAGGTCTGCTGCAAAGTTTGTATCAAATACTTTTTTGAAACCAAGCCTCTTAAGTCCCGTCACAAGCTTTCCCGTAACGTCAGTTCCGAGCGGCATGTTGTATTCTTCGCCAAGCGACGCTCTTACCGCAGGAGCTATTTGTGCAACTACAAACTTCTTCTTGTTTGCAAGTGCAGTAACTATTTCTTTCATGTGGCTCTTTTCCCTCAATGCTGCCGTAGGACATACAAGTATACACTGTCCGCAAAGTATGCAGTCGCTGATGTTTAAACCTTTGTTGTAAGGCGTTGTTACAATGCTCTGAAAACCGCGTTTAGTAAAGTCTATCGCTCCTACTTGCTGAACTTCGTTGCATACCCTTACGCATCTGCCGCAAAGTATGCACTTCGCTGGGTCGCGCTCCATCGAAGGACTCGATATATCAATTGCATGGTCTTTCGATTCTCCTGCAAAACGGTGCTCGCGCAGTCCGTATTGTGCCGCTAAATCCTGTAGTTCGCAGTTCTTGTTCCTTACGCATATCAAACAATCCTGAGGATGGTTTTCTACAAGAAGCTCTACTATAGTCTTTCTCGCCCTTCTTACTCTCGGTGAGTTTGTCTCTACTACCATTCCGTCCGACACGGGATATGCGCAGCTTGGTATCAGACCTCTCTGTCCTTCAACCTCAACCGAACAAATTCTGCATGCGCCCGTCGGAAATAGGTCCTTCATGTTGCACAGTGTCGGAACCGCTATACCTGCTGATTTAGCCGCGTCCAGAATTGTCATTCCTTCTTCAGCATTTACCTTTATATTATTTATTGTTAGTTCTACCATATACTTTATCAAAATTATTGTTTAAAATATTATGAAACGAGCACTGCCTCAAATTTGCAGCTATCAACACACATACCGCACTTGATGCACTTGTCTTCTATTATATAATGCGCCTTGCCTTTCTCGCCTGCTATCGCCTCTACAGGACATTTCCTCGCACATAGTCCGCATCCTTCGCAGTCATCATTGTTAATCGTAAATGTAAGTAGTTCTTTGCAGACTCCCGCCTTGCACTTTCTGTCATAAAGATGTTCTTCGTATTCATCCCTGAAGTATCTCAGTCCCGAAAGTACTGGATTAGGCGCTGATTGCCCGAGTCCGCAAAGCGAAGTGTCTTTTATAACGTCTGCAAGTCTGTTCAGATGTATTATTCCTTTAAACCTCTGCAGCTGGTCTAACTTGTTTGATGTGTTCTTGTAACTGTGAGGTATCTTCTCTATTATTTCAAGCATTCTTTTCGTGCCTTCACGGCAGGGTACGCACTTCCCGCATGATTCGTTCTGTATAAAAGTCATAAAGAATTTAGCCACGTCAACTATGCACGTCGTTTCATCCATAACAACAAATCCACCCGAACCCATCATCGCTCCTACTGTCTTCAATGATTCATAATCAACCACAGTGTCAAGTACTTCGTCAGGTAAACATCCGCCCGAAGGTCCGCCTATCTGTACCGCTTTGAACTTCTTGTTATTTGGAATTCCGCCTCCGATTTTAAACACTATGTCGCGGAGCGTAACACCCATCGGTATTTCCACAAGTCCCGTGTTTACTACCTTGCCGCTTAATGCAAATACCTTTGTTCCCTTGCTCGTCTTCGTTCCTACCGACGCAAATTTATCCGCACCCCGTTTAAATACCTGTGGCACATTCGCAAACGTCTCAACGTTATTTATTATAGTAGGCTTGTTCCATAACCCAGATACCGCTGGATATGGAGGTCTTGGTTTTGGCATGCCTCTCTTGCCCTCTATTGATGCTATTAATGCCGTTTCTTCTCCGCAGACAAAAGCTCCCGCTCCCTTCTTTATTTTCAGATTAAACGTGAACCCGCTGCCCAGTATGTTCTCACCCAGCAATCCGTATTTCTTGCAGTCGCTTATCGTATTCTCAAGCCTTGCTATCGCAAGCGGATATTCTGCGCGGCAGTATATGTATCCAAGCGAAGCGCCTATTGCAAAACCGCCTATTATCATTCCCTCAACAAGTTTGTAAGGGTCGCTTTCAAGTACTGACCTGTCCATAAATGCTCCCGGGTCTCCCTCGTCTGCATTGCATATAATATACTTTGTATCAGATTTTTGTTTCATCGCAAATTCCCATTTCTTTCCCGTCGGGAATCCGCCCCCGCCTCGTCCTCTCAGACCGCTGGCGAGTATGTCTTTCACAACTTCTTCCTGAGTCATGTGGCAAAGTACTTTGTCAAGCGACTTAAACCCGCCGTTCGCTATGTATGCGTCTATCGATGTAGGGTTTACAACTCCGCAGTTCTCAAGTACTATCTTAAGCTGATGTTTGAAAAATGGTGTCTCGTTTATGTTAATTACTTCTCCGTTTGTCTTACCGTACGTTCCAAGCAGGTTTTCTTGAAACACCCCTTTGTCAACGAGTGTTTTCTTTATCAGCTTCGATACTATCTTCGGCGTCACTCTGCAGTATGATACTCTGTCGCCGCCCGGAAGTTTTATGTCAACTATCGGCTCGGCTGCACAGGCTCCCACGCATCCTGTCGCTTCAATCTTTGCCTCTATGTTCAGCTTGCTGAGCTCTGCCCTTATCGCATCTTCTACCTTCTGTGCACCCGCAGCAAGTCCGCATGTTCCTTTTCCGATTATGATTATCGGCACATCATGCTCTTCGTACCTTAACTGCTTGTTGTAGCTTTTTATCTTCTCCTCGCATTCGGGACTGTGATGGCAAAGTGGTCCCTCCGTGCAGCACCTTATAAACTGGTCGCATGGTTTCTCTTCTGAATGCCAGCATTCGTCGCAGCAGAATTCTAAGAATGTATTCATTTCACTCCCTCCTTCTTCGTCTCCGCGGGTTTCTGTGTGTTAAATTTCTTAAGTATCCCGGGTATCTCTTTTACTGTGATCTTTCCGAAATATTCGTCGTTCACCGTTATTACAGGCGCAATGCTGCACGCACCTATACATGCTACGGTCTCAAGCGTAAACTTTTTGTCGCGGGTAGTCTGTCCCGCTTTTATGTTCAGGCTCGTTTCAAGCGTGAATAATATATTTGCTGAATTGCATACATGGCATGCAGTTCCCCTGCATACTCTTATTACATTCTCTCCGAGTGGTGTTAATCTGAACTGATTGTAAAATGTCGCAACTCCGTAAACTCTGCTCAGAGGGAATCCTACAAAATCAGATACTTCCTGAAGTGCGCCCTCTGGTAAATAGCCGTATACCTCCTGCACCTCTTGTAGCAATGCTATTAGATTGCTCTTTTCGTTTGCAGGGTACTTTTTAAAAATGTGTTTGTGCATAAATTTTTTTATTTAAGAGCGAAAGCCAACACGGCTTTCGGGGAAACAATTGTTAATATTCGTATTTTGTTGAGTACTGATATTAGTAATTGTTTTAGGGAATTCATTTGCTTTTCTTTTACAAAACTACTTGATTTAATTCTCTATTTCAATGATATTATTATTCCTTAGTTTAGGGAAAATTTTTTGAATAGATAATCAATTTGCCTTTGGCTATTTTGTCCTTAAATCAAAATTTTCCCGGAGGAATAAATGGCACTCATAGCAGTAATCGATGATGACTTGGATATCAGAGAAGCCAGTGAATTAGTTCTCACATCTAAAGGCCATAAAGTCATCACCGCAACAAATCCTAAAGACGGTTTCGATATTATTATGAATAATAAACCGGACCTGATTATTCTTGATGTAATGATGGATGAACCCGACGACGGCTTCTTCCTTGCTCAGAAACTGCGCAAGAATAGCATCAAGACACCTATTATTATGTACACATCTATTTCAAAAGCAATCGGTCTCGATTTCGGCGCGGGGGAACTCGTTCCTGTCGATGACTTCGTTGAAAAACCGATTACTCCTGAAGTATTAATTCAGAAAGTCGAATCATTTTTAAACAAAAAGTAGAACTATATGCTGGTATTAGAAAAGAATTCTATAACTGAAGAACTTGAAGCACTCGTTAATAAGCACGGAGCTAAAAGAGCATCATTAATGCCTATCCTGCAGGCTGTTCAGGCTAAACATAGATACATTCCCGATTTTGCGCAGCAGGAAATTGCAAGATTGCTCGATATTCATCCCGTCGAAGTTTTCAGCGTTATCTCATTCTATTCTTTCCTTCATAGTCAGCCGCAGGGCAGAAATATTGTGAGGCTCTGCAGAACTATCGTTTGCGATATGGCTGGCAAGGAAGAAGTCGAAAAAGCTGTCTTGCGTGAACTGAAAATTAATGTCGGCGGTACTACAAAAGATAATAAAATTACTTTTGAACATACTAACTGCCTCGGCATGTGCGACCAGGGTCCGGCTATGATGGTTAATGATAAAATCTATACAAAACTTACACCAGAAAAAGCAGTCGATATTCTTAAAAAAGTAAACTAATAAAATCTTGTGTTTCAAATCTGTTCTTTTACGAACAGATAAATTTGTAAACCACGCATTGCGTTCTGTGTCGAAGATTCTCCGAGGAGAATTCGCCTTGGCGAACCGTGGCGGATTCTTGGCGGCCTGCCTGCTGAAGGTTCACCTTTAGGCAGGGGATCTAATCAAGTATCTATATCTAACTCAAGAGTTTTTATCCAATCCCCTCTGTATCACTACAGCAGGGGATTTACATAAATGTATGAGTTGTCATTCCCCTCCACTGTCATTCTCCCCTCCACTTGTCATTCCAGCGAAAGTCGAAGATTCGCCGTGGAGAACTGGAATCCAGCGCATTTATCATCAAGTTCAATTACTTTTGTGAACGCATTCAGATTTAAACTGTTATTACCAATTATTTCATTCCATCTGTTTTCTCTGTGAGCTCTGTAGTAAAAAAACTTTTCATAAAATTTTTCTCTTTACACTAATTCAATTTTCTTCTCTGTGTGTTCTGTGAGCTCTGTGGTAAAAAACTTTTCATAAAATCTTTTCTCTTTACACTAATTCAATTTTCTTCTCTGTGTGTTCTGTGCGCTCTGTGGTAAAAAA
>CAZVCC010000045.1:0-6954 GCA_964626015.1 uncultured Ignavibacteriaceae bacterium | reverse complement strand
TTTACACTAATTCAATTTTCTTCTCTGTGTGTTCTGTGCGCTCTGTGGTAAAAAAACTTTTCATAAAATCTTTTCTTTTTACACTAATTCAATTTTCTTCTCTGTGTGTTCTGTGCGCTCTGTGGTAAAAAAACTTTTCATAAAATCTTTTCTTTTTACACTAATTCAATTTTCTTCTCTGTGTGTTCTGTGCGCTCTGTGGTAAAAAACTTTTCATAAAATCTTTTCTCTAAACCGTAAATTATCATAACATAAAAATACAGTTTTTCTGTGTGACTTAAAATTCTTTCTTTAAAAAAGTTTCCCACCTTATTTTATAGTTAGCTGATTTATAAAAAATTCTATTCGAAATATACATTGATTCTCTGTTTTATTTTTTCCATATTTGTAAAGTACAAATTACAGACCCCCTTAAAAAGTCTGTATCTTCCGTACGTAAATTTTTCCTTATCGAAAATTTTTTTCGAGGAACAAATACGTTCAGTTAGACGTTAAATTTGTACAAGCACACAGCAATGCCATATCATTGCTCTAATAAACGATAGGAAAAATTAATTATTGAAAAGAAGCAAAATAAATAAAGAAGATGTATTCCAGCAGTTCGGATGGAAACCCGAAGATGGCGATTATATTGTCCATCATGTTGACCGTAATAAAAGCAAATTTGTAAAGCAATTAGAAAGAATCATGAAGAAATTTAAAAAATCTAAACCAAAAAAAGTATCTGATGATTAATTTTCTCAAAATACTAAATTTCTGCTATAAATTTGACTTTATTTCTGCAAAATTCACCCATTTTTATAAAAATTGCACAAAAATCAGCATTTTTTCCCGATTCATTCTTTCACCTTCTCACTCCAACATTTAACTTCTAACCCGTATAAAATGCGTAATAAACGCGTATAAAACGCGTATCAAATGCGTATTTCTTTCCGTCTTAAGTATTCCGCCTCTAAAGTACTATTTCTTTTGACTTATCTTTAATATATTTGCCATGTATCCATTAATTCAACTTAATCCCTGAAAACATGGCAACAGTAAAAAAGCAGCTGCTCGGTGTTCCAAGAGGCAAGGTCGGTGACCTGCTCTTTAAAAATCGAAAAGGCAAAAGCTACCTCGCACCAATGCCCAAGAAATACAAAGTGACCGATTGCATTGATGCCATTAATAATCGCTCTCGGTTCGGTGTTGTATCTCAGTTTGCTTCCGCCGTTAACGATTCCGCCTACCTTAAGCCGCTCTGGAATCTTAAAAATCTTCGCGGTAAATCTCCATATACAAAATGTCTTGGTTACAATTATCCGTTTACGAAAGGTGTAGGTCCTTGGAGGCGGTCGAATATCACACCCCATAATATTAATATTAGTTTTAGCTCTGTTGTACTCACTAAGGATTCTGTCGATATAAATTTTTTTATCAAAAGAAATTCATCAGAAATTTTCGATAATCCTTTTATCGCTGTCACAATTCTTTTCTTTAAAGACCTTCTGCCCTCAAGCGAAAAGCAATCAATTAAAAACCCTCTCTTTGTAACTCTCGAATCCGAAGTGCCGGATTTCAAGCCCGACTATGAAGGCGTCAACAATTTCTCCTACAATATTAAAAAAGGTTCGCTTTGGTTTATTGATTATTATATAAATATAATGTCTTATACTTCTTTTATATCTCCGAAAAGTTATAACGATAAAACCTTGTTCACAACCGGAAACGCCGTTCCTGTCAAGGGATTCGAATACGATACCGGTTCTGATACCATCACAGAAGAAGATGAACTTAAGCAGTCGGAGCCAGTCTTCAATTTCCGTATTAAATAATTTCTTTTCAAAGGATGCCTCTCTAAATTCCTTTTTGCCTGTTATGAAAAATATATACTTTTAAAAAATCATTCATCGTTATATTTATTAGTTACATCTGAAAATTTAATGATTTATATTGCATAAATGGATAGCAATTTACTTCATAGCGAACTTGTCTTTAAAGCCGTTAGAAGCGGTGGTAAAGGCGGGCAGAATGTCAATAAAGTTTCAACTAAAGTTGAACTCTATTTCGATATACCACGGTCTATGGTCTTGTCCGATGATGAGAAAACTCTCCTTCTTACAAAACTTATTAATAAAGTAGATAGAAACGGCATAATAAAAATCTCATCTCAGTCTGAACGCTCTCAGTTCTTAAATAAAACTCTCGCAATAAAAAAATTTAATGAGTTGATTGCTTCTGCATTCGTCAAAAGAAAGAAAAGAATCAAAACTAAACCAGGTTCTGTTTCTAAAGAAGAAAGACTCGCTTCAAAAAAGATTATTTCACAAAAGAAATCATTAAGATCAAAAAGATACTATGATTCAGAATAACATGGTCTTAAGACCGAAGATATTTGAACAATTTAAAAATGTTGTTTGTGGATTGAGCATGCGATACGCCGAAAAACCGCGTCCCCCATACGATTTCAACATGAGCTTGAAAATCGGAGACGATGCAGCAGCAGTTAAAGAGAACAGGCAGAAGTTTTTTAACATGCTCGGCATTGACGGCAGAAAAGTTACCTTTCAGTTTCAGGTGCATTCTAATATCCATAACTACGTCTCTGAAACTGCTTTCTTTCGAGGTTCCGACGGTCTCTATACCGACCGTAAAAACCTCTTCCTTGCCGTTAACGTTGCCGATTGCATCCCTGTATTTATGTATGATTCTGTAAATCATATAGTCGCTGCAATACATTCAGGCTGGAAAGGTACTCATCAGAAAATTGTTTCGCTGACTCTTAATACTCTTACAAATAAATTCGGAACCAATCCACAAAATGTTTACGTGTATGTCGGTCCCGGTATCAGTTTCAAAAACTTTGAAGTCGGTAAAGAGGTGTTCGACTTGTTTGAAGATGATTTTAAAGAAGTCAGAGAAGGAAAATATTTTGTTGACCTTAAAAAAGATATCACAGTTAAACTCTTAAATCAAGGCGTGAAAAAAGAAAACTTACAAGTCTCTAAATACTGCTCTTACGGTGATAGCGATAAGTTCCATTCCTTCAGACGCGATAAGGAAAAATCAGGGAGAATGCTTGGAATTATAGGAATAAAATAGCCGTGCTATGTAATTGTTTTATCAGCTATTTACCTCCCCCGAAAATATAGACTTGACAATAGTAAAATTAGTACTTACGTTTACATATACATCTTAAAGGAGTAAACCATGAAAAAGTTAATTCTTTTTCTCGCATTATTTGTTTGTCTGAGCTCTTCAGCAGACTCGCAATTAATTTATTATCAGTGGAATCCTGTTAGCAGCCCCGTAACAAACAATTTAAATTCTATTTACAATAATACTTCAACTTACATCATCGCAGGTAACGACGGTAAAATACTTTATCGTGTCGTGCCTCAGTTGAACTGGAACGTTGCTGTATCAGGGACATCGTCTAATCTGCTTTCTATTTACGGTCCTTCAAATATTTATTCTGCGGGTGCATCAGGTACTGTCCTGAAAAGCACTGATAACGGGGTGAACTGGAGCACCATTGCCTTTCCTGTAACCAACAACATTAACTCTGTTTCTTCTTATGTATCACAAAATTACAGAATCGTTTGTTGCGATGGTGGTAAGATTTTTACTACTTCAAACCAGGGTGCTAACTGGAATGAAGTTCAGTCAGGAACAACTAACTCACTCAGAAATATTTATTTCAATAATTCTATCTCTCCTTACAGAGGTTATATTTGCGGTGATAACGGTACATTCCTGAAACTCGTTTATGCTCTTCCTGTTCCTGTTTCTATAACAGTCATACCTCTTAGCACGGGTGTTTCAAATAACCTAAATGCTGTTGCCGCCCTTAACGACTCTAATAATATTATGCTCGCAGGCTCCGGTGGAATGATTCTTAAGTCAACAAACGCTGGAGCAAGCTGGGTTCAGCAGTCAAGCGGTACAACTAATAATCTGAAGTTTATCTACGCAGTAAATCAAAACGATATCTGGATTGGTGGTGAAAACGGAACAATGCTCCACACAATAAACGGCGGTACAAACTGGCTTCTGCAGACTGTGAATTCCACAGCTAACATAAATTCAATGATGTTTATGTCAAATGTTAAAGCTATGGCTGTCGGTAGCGGCGGCGCAATTCTTGAATGTAACTTCCCATATCCGCTGACCGATACCACAATCAAACGTGCTGTTCTTGATGGAAATAATATCCGCTCATGGTTTCAGACTACAGGTATCTTCAATCAAAATACTACTCTGGGAAATACAGCAGGATTTGAATGGCCTAAAGATTCAGGCAAAACCGCAATTTTCACTTCAGGTCTTAGTATTGCTGCAATGGTAAACGGAAATCTCCGTCAGGCAATGTGTTCTTACTCTGGTGAGTTGTGGCAAGGACAGATTGTCGGAGGAAATCCTGTAACCACTGCCCCAATGAATAAAGTATGGAAAGTTTCCGCAGGTGATAATTGCAGCACAAGCGTTGACTGGGCTAACTGGGGAATGATTGTTCCTTATGGCGCACCTTACCGCGATGTTAACAACAACAGTCAGTATGACCCTTGCATTGATATTCCCGGTATGCGTAATGCAAGTCAGACTTTATTTTTAATTCTTACTGATGGATTTCCAAATAGACATTCTGCTGGTGAATACTTCGGAGGCGGAACTTCGCCTTTAAATGCTGATATCAAAATCACTGCTTACTGCTACAATGAACGAAGCGTAAACGATGTACAGTTTATAAAATATGATATAATAAACCGTGGAAGCTCCCCTTGGAATAACGTCTATATGTCATTCATTGGCGATGTGGATTTAGGAGATCCAATGGACGATTATGTTGCATCCGACTCTGCAAGAAATATGTGGGTTGGGTATAATGCTGATAATATGGACGGAAATGGTACATATAATACTTATGGTGCTAATCCTCCGGCTGTCGGTATGAGAATTCTTAAGTTTCCTGTTAATAAATCAGTTTTACCCTTTGATACACTGCGTTCATTAACAATGATGCATCATTTCTGCGGTGGTTGTATTGCACCATCATGTGAGTTTTCACCTTTCGGAGAACCCATCGGAGCGTACAACTTTATGAAGGGTTTTAAGAAAGACGGCTCTAAATGGATGAATCCGCTGTTTAATCCCCCGCAGCCTACTAAGTTTCAGTATCCCGGCGAACCTGAGACTAACACAGGCTGGACAGAGTTCAAAGGTTCTTTATGGAATTGCGGCGGTGATACAGGTGCTTACCATCCTGTTAATACTCCCGGCGATAGAAGATTCCTGCTCGGTATGGGTAAGGATAACTTCACTATGAATCCCGGCGATTCACAGACTATAGTTGTTGCCCAGTTCATCGCACGCGGTACAAGCAACATTAATTCTGTTACAAAACTCAAACAGCTTGCCGACGTTGTCGCAAACTATACTGTCGGTATTAATCAGATTGGTTACGAAGTACCCGGTAACTTTGCCTTGTCTCAGAATTATCCAAACCCGTTCAACCCCGAAACAAAAATAAAGTTTACAATACCTCAATTCCGAAATCTTAACAGCAATGTTGTTACACTAAAAGTATTCGATATGCTCGGCAGGGAAGTCTCCGTTCTTGTAAATGATAGGCTCAGTCCGGGTATATATGAAGTCACTTTCGACGGCAGTAAACTCGCAAGCGGTTTGTATTTCTACAGACTGCAGATTGATGGTTATTCGGATACAAAACGTATGGCATTAATTAAATAAGTAGTAGAAATTATATCTTGTAGTCGCATCCTTCAGTGATTTTCACTGAAGGATGTTTTATTTATAACTTACTGAAGTTACGCAAAAATGTTAACTAAAAATAAAATAAGGCAGTTATATTTGTATTATGAAAAGAACAATATTACAAACCGCCTTATTTGTATATATAAATGCTATCTGTTTTAGAAATTTTAGACCTACTTGTACTAAAATTTCTGAGCAATACAACAGAAACATTATTTGTGATTCCAAATGTTCTTATATCTCACACGATAAACTGCAAAGATTTTTGCAGACGGAACAAAACTGGAATCTATATCTAATACAAAAATACGGTCATTTAATTAAAAAGACTAGTTCTTTTAAAAGGTACAATAATAAAAAACACAAAAACAGTTTTTTGATTATTGACGATACTGTAATAGCAAAACCGTTTAGTAAAGAACTCGACATACTAAGTTGGTTATATTCCAGTGGTGATGCAAAATATCTCTACGGACTAAATGTAGTTTTTATCATCTGGACTGACGGTAACACCCGTTTCCCCATAGGTTTTAGAATATGGAAAAAAGATGATAGAAAATCTCGTTTAGATTTAGCAATGGAGATATTAAAACAAGCAAAGAAAACACTCAAAATAAAACCTGACTATGTATTAATGGATTCTTTCTATGCAGCTGCAAAATTACTGAGATGTATTCGTAAGTTAAAATGGCACTGGATAGCAAAACTTAAACCCAATCGGCTCATCGATAAGGTTCAAGTCAGAGATGCTTTTACATACAGATATGGAAATAAAATCGGTAAATTAACCGAGGGTATAAAAGCATTAGTTGTTAAAGATAACGGACACTATTGGGCTTCCAGTGATTTTAGCTTAACTTCTACGGTTGTCAAAGAACTATATAGAAAACGTCAACTGATTGAAGAGTTTTTTAAAATTCTAAAATCGGAATTAAGAATCGAAGGTTGTTCAGCGAGAAATCAAATTGCTCAAATAAATCATATTTTCTTAACCTTGATTGCTTTTTGTCAACTTGAAGATTTTAGAATTAAAAAGAACATTAGTACGATTTACAAAATTCGTCTGGTATTTTTTGATTGTATAATACCTAAAAACTTTAATTGGGCTTTTAATTTACCTAAAATGTAAATTTGCGTAACTTCAGTAACTTATTGTAATCTATTGTTATCTCTTTCCCTTTCGGTATATCCTTCAGCGCA
>CAZVCC010000044.1:0-27849 GCA_964626015.1 uncultured Ignavibacteriaceae bacterium | reverse complement strand
TGATAACCTGTTTTACTTAGCCCTTTTTCTTCCATTTTATTTTGGACAGATGTGTAAAAATGGTGTATTTTAATAAATTCATTGACTTGTTATTCTTTTATAAAATAGGTAAAATTAACGTTTATTCAAAATTTAATTGCAAAAATGAAAAGTCAAAAACCATTACTTTTATTGCTCATAGTAACTATTATTTCATCTGTTTTTTTAGCAACAGGATGTAATAATAAAAAGAACAAAGCTGTAGTAGCAGAAATTGGCAGCGAAAAGATTTTAATGTACCAGTTTGAAGACCAATTCCTAAAGTCTATAGGAAACAATCTTGATTCAGCCAAAAAGACAACTTTGGAACAAAGAAAAGAGTTTTTAGATTTAATGATAAAATTAAAACTCAAAGTACTTGATGCGACAGAAAAAGGTTATTTAAACAGTGCAGAAATAAAAGCAGACCTTGAGTCATACAAAAAGAATTACTTATCAGCATTCCTGATTGATAAGAAGGTTACTGACCCATACATAAAAGATTTATACGAAAGAAAGAAATTTGAAATCAGGGCATCACACATTCTTATAAATTTGCCTCAGACAGCAACACCTGAAGATTCAATTAAAGCATTTGAGAAAGCAAAAACGGTTATCGAAAAACTTAAGAGCGGTACGGCGTTTTCAGAAGTAGCGAAAGAATTTTCAGAAGACCCATCAGCGAAAAGTAACGGCGGAGATCTGTATTATTTCACGGGCGGCATGACAGTGCCGGAATTTGAGGAAGCTGTGTATAAACTGAGTCCCGGAGAATATACAAAAGAACCAATAAGAACGATGTTTGGGCTTCACATCGTGCAAGTAACAGACAAGAAGAAGAGAAACGACGGAATTAAAGCATCGCATATATTAATACAGGATGAAAGAGACAGCTCCGGCGCAATTTTAGATTCTTCTGCATCGCTTAAGAAGATAAACGAGGTGTATGCAAGAATTAAAGGCGGTGAGGATTTCGGTAAAGTAGCATCGGAGGTTTCGCAGGATCCCGGCTCAGCAGCAAAAGGCGGAGACCTTGGATTTTTTGACAGAAGAAGAATGGTTCAGCCGTTTGACAGTGCTGCATTTTTGCTAAAAGTAGGAGAGGTATCATCACCGGTAAGAACACCATACGGCTGGCACATAATCAAGGTAACTGAAATAAAAGAATATCCTGAATTTGATAAAGCAAAGGAAAATCTTAAGAACGAATTTAAGAGAAGTATGCAGTATAAGATGGAATATGACAAATACGTTGCCAAGGCTCTTAAAGATTACAAGCTTGAGTTAGACAAGGGCGGAATAGCGATGTTATACACGATGATTGATTCGAGTAAAGTAATTTCCATGCTGAATCTTGATAGTATTTTCGCAACAACGGATAAAAATACCAAACTCGCAAATTATAACGGCGGTTCCGTAACACTTCAGGATTTCCTTCAGTATTTACAGGTGAACAGAGAATATTCGTCAACAAACCTTGGGATTGCAACCTTAACGAAGATAATAAATGAAGTTGCTACTAGTCCAATATTATTCGTAGTTGCACAGAAAGAAAATATAGAAAAGGATGATGATTATCTTGAACTGATGAACGAATATACAGCTGGACTTCTAAGAGAAAAGGTAGACCTTGAAGAAATTTCGAGCAAGATAAAGATAACGGATGAAGATATCAGTACGTATTACAATACGAATATAGCGGCTTACACGATTAAAGACGGGGAAACTGAAAAGACAAGAACGCTTGATGAAGTTAAAGCTGAAATAACAAACACGTTAAGACAGGAAAAATTTGCACAGACCGAGAAAGCGTATGTTGACGCGCTAAAACAGAAATATCCAGTTAAGGTTTACGAAGAAGAATTAAAAAAAGCTTTTAAAGAATAAAAAAGTTTGATAATAAAAATATATAAAATATTAATACTGCCGCTTTTCTTTCTGGCAGCATTTAACGTTTATGCACAGAAAGAAGGCGACAGGATTATAGCTGTTGTTGGAAATGATATAATACTTGAATCCGACCTACAGTATCAGATGCAAATGTATGCAAGACAGAATAATCTTACTTCCATGAGTCCGGTAATTGCGCAGCAGATATTCCAGCAGATGATTACTGACAAGATAATACTTGCGAAAGCAGAGCAGGACAGCATTGAGGTAAAGGATGAAGAAGTAAACAGAGAGCTTGAATACAGATTGAAATCACTAATACAGCAAGTTGGTTCAGAAGAGAGAATACAAGAAATATACGGGATGCCGCTGGTCAAGATAAGGTTAACGCTAAAAGAGGACCTCATCAAAAAAATGATGAGCGACAAATTAAGAAGGAAAAAATTCACAAGCCAGACCAAGGTAACAGATAAAGAGGTGAGAGACTTTTACAACGATTATAAAGATTCTTTACCCCCCGCTCCTGAAGAATTTGAGCTGTATCATATATTTAAATCAAGAAAGCTGACCGAGCAAGAAAAGCAACTATCTAAAGAAACGGCATTAAAAATACTTGACAGCATTAAAGCAGGTATTGACTTTTCAGAACTTGCAAAAAGGAATTCAGATGATAAGGGTTCGGCTGTAAACGGCGGTGACCTTGGATTTGCAAAGAAAGGCATATTTGTTAAAGAATTTGAAGAGGCACTTTACAGTCTTGATTTGAACGAAGTATCGGAGGTTGTTGAAACAGAATTCGGATATCACATAATAAAGCTGACAGAGAAAAAAGGTGACCAATTAAGGGCGCAGCATATACTTGTATCATTCAAGAAACTTGAATCTTCAGATTTTGAGACTATAGCATTGTTGAACAGCATAAAGGACAGCATTAGCGCAGGCAGATTTACGTTTGAAGAGGGTGCAAAAAGATATTCCGAGGATAAGGAAACGAGTGAAAAAGGCGGATACATAGGATTTGTACCCGTTGAAAAACTCGACAGCAACTATGTAGAAGAAATCAGATTGCTCAATAATAATGATATAAGCAAACCGCTTAAAGTAGGTGATGACATGAATTACGGGTATGAATTGCTTAAAGTAACCGGTAAGAATGAGCCCCATAAACTAACTCTTGAAACTGATTTCGACAGGATAAAGAAATACGCAACAGTTTTTAAAGAGAATAAACATTATGAAGACTGGATTGAAGAACTTAAAAAGTCTATTTATGTTGACATAAAGTTTTAGGCGATGAATATTTTCTCGGGAAGTATATTAGAATATTTATCGTTAATACTTTTTGCAGCAATATCAATCGGTTTAAGTCTTTTTTTATACATTAAAAACGAACTTCCAAAGTTTACAAAAGCGATACTGATAACATTAAGAGCAGTATCGCTTTTTTTAATGCTCTCACTGCTTCTAAATCCTTTCATTGAATATTTCAAAAGTATATCTGAAAAAGCAAAGAATATAATTCTGGTTGATAAAAGTTTCAGTACAGAAATAGGGAGCGATGATACTGCTATTTTGAATTCTGTGTTTGATATTACAAAAAAGGGAGATGGTTTTAAGATTTACACTTTCGGAAGCAGGTTAATACAAGAAGTAACGGAATTAACAAAAGATTCAAACGTTAACAACAGATATTCCACAAATCTTGCTTCTTCGTTTGATGATATAAGAGAACTTAATTTCGAGAAGATTAACTCGATAAGCATTATTTCTGACGGATTAGTAAATGAAGGAAATAATTTGCTAATAGCTGCACGGAATTTAAAAGCTCCTATTCATTACAAGCTCACAGGTGATACCGCACAAAGAAAGGATTTGGTGCTTAATCGCGTATTGTACAATAAGAGACAGTTTGTTAACAGCACGGCAAAAGTATTTGCTGAAATAAAATCTTTCTACACTGATAAAGAAGTCAAGATCAATCTTTATGAGAATGATATTAAAATCAGAACAAATTCAATTGTTGCAAGCAGTTCTAAATACGAATATGAGACTGTGTTTGATGTAATGTCGCCGATAGCGGGTATTAAGAAATACAGACTGGAAATTGAACCTGAAACCGGAGAAGTAACAGAAATTAACAACGATGAAATTTTTTATATTAATTATTCGGATAACACGGTAAGTATGCTTGTTATTGCAGGAGCACCGAGTTATGATTTATCATCATTAAAGCAGACTCTTAATAGGTCGGAAAACATAAAGTATGATACTCGTGTTCAAAAGAGCGCATCTGAGTATTACGAGGGTGTTTTACCAAAGTTTAGTGATTACGATATAATAACACTAATTGGTTTTCCCAATAATTTTACGGGCAAAGAATCGATAGATTTAATTGTAAGCGGAATTAAGAAATCAAGAAACGCATTATTCTTTTTTAATTCATCTGATTTATCTTTTGATAAAATCAGCGAATTAAAAGACATACTTCCTTTTGCAATCAATGAAACAGGAAAAAGGGAAATAAAAAGCAACGTATTTTTTACTCCAAACAAATTATACGATGATACTGAAAGTTTGAGAAGGTTAAAGACTCTACCGGCGGCATTTTTCTATCAGGGAGCATTTTCCGGGAGACCAAATTCGACACTCTTGGGACTTCAGAACAGCGAGCCGGCTATTGTAGTTGACAACTCATCAGAAATAAAGACTGCTGCATTTTTAGGATACGGTTTTTATGAATGGAATTTAAAACCGGGCGGAAGCTATGAGTACCTGCAGAATGTAATATCGGGTTTCATAACTCTTTGTACGGACGAGAATTCAAAAGAAAAATTTACAGTAAAAACGAACAAGGACTGCTACACCGTAAGCGAGCCTGTTTACTTCACTTCGGTATTTAAAGAAATTGATGCAGCAAATAAATATAATGTTAAATTAAATATAAGTAATAAGAGTAAAAATTTTGAGCTCGAACTTTCTCAAACCGGAGAGAATATATTCCAAGGTGACATGAAGTATTTAGAAAAGGGTGACTATACTGTAAAAGCGGACCTGTATGAAAATAATGGTATTAAATACAGCGCTGCGACAAAATTTTCGGTAGATGAACCGTTTAAAGAATACAAGGAAACGAGAGCAATGGATAACATATTGAAGGAAATAGCAAATATGACCGGAGGTGTTAATCTTTCGGAAAAGAATGAGACTGAGAGTTTATTCATATCAAAGGATGAAAACACAGAAACGTTTCCAAACAAATCTCTATTTAGAAATTCGATTTGGTATTTAATATTTATTTTAATATTATTATCTATAGAATGGTTTATTCGTAAAAGAAATAATTTAGCATAGGAATATTTCAATGTATTTAAAACGATTACTAATATTATTCATAATCACGGTTTCTTCGGTATCCTTAACAGCACAGGATTTCTGGCTGAGCGCATACAGTCCAACTAACATCAATCTAAAGAAAGCATCATTTATCGACAGTGTTACAGGATGGGTCTGCGGTGATTCGGGTTTGATAATGAAGACATCGAACGGGGGACAGAACTGGATAACACAAAATACAAGAACAAAGACATTTATTCATGATATATTCTTTTTAAACAAAAGACTAGGATGGGCACTTGGATGGAATATATTTAATCCACAGCCACCTTACGGTTCATATATACTGAAAACTACCAATGGAGGCGTTGACTGGGACACATCATTCTTTCCGATAGAAAATGTATTCTTAAAGAAGGTTTATTTTCAGGATTCACTTTACGGATTTCTGGGAGGCAATTTCAAGAACATATTAAGGACTACAGACGGCGGACAAACCTGGCTTGATGTTGAAATCGATTCTCTTGTTGTAATGAATTTTCCCGTGCTGAATTTTTCATTTTATTCCAAAGACTATGGATATGCCGTTGGAGGAGTGATGGATATTGCCGGAGTAATCTGGCGCACAACAAACCGCGGACAACGATGGACACCTTACATTGTATCACCCGAACCGAACATAGACATGATGTTTTTTGATTCTTTAAATTCACTCGGTTTCGGAGGAGATTTTGAATACGGTGCGAGTGTAATAAAAACGACTAATGCTGGTGAAAACTGGGTTTATGAATCACTTGAATTATTCGGACTGCCGACTGTCATGTCGTTTAGAACATTATCAGACGGATGGGGTTCGCTAGGATATACACAGACCTTTGTGTTTACTCAGGACGGCGGCAGATCTTTCACTCAAATAAATACTCCAGACTCTGCGGTTATTAATGACATTGTATTTCCCGGGACGAAGCACGGATACGCTTTTGGAGAATACGGCAAAATGCTTCGTTTTAACGCTACTACGGTAGGCATGGGTAATGAAGCAAAGTTGAAACCAAAAAGTTTTGAATTGAAGCAGAACTATCCGAATCCTTTTAATCCGTATACAAATATATCCTACGAGATTGAAAACAGCAGTTACGTAGTTTTAAGAGTTTTCGATATTTCAGGAAAAGAAATACGAACATTGCAGAATGGACAGCAGAACCAAGGGAAATACAGCATAAAATTTAACAGCAGCAATCTTCCCTCAGGAGTATATTTCTATAGAATTACTGTACGGGATTTAACAGGAAAGAGCAATGAGTTTGTTACTCAAACGAGGAAAATGCTGATTGTCAAATAGATTTGGAATCAAAACTCCAACCGAAATTGATGATTCAGTTGGAGTTGAGACAACAATTATTTTGTTAAGAGCATTTTCCTGCTGATTGATATATTGTCAGCAATAAGTTTATAGAAATATATACCGCTTGACATTACAGTTCCGAAATCATTTATGTTTAAATTAATTTCATAGGTACCCGCTGTATGCATACCATCTGCAAGAGTTGAGATTTCTTTTCCCTGAACATTATACAGTTTAATTAATACACTGGAATTTTTTGGAATACTGTATTTGATTTTCGTTTGTGGATTAAAAGGATTCGGATAATTCTGCGAGAGCTCATATCCGTCAGGAATTTCAGAACTGATTTGATTAACGCCGATAGTTGATAAGTCAATATTAGCACACCAGATTTGATAAGTACTTTCGCCGGGATATTTAGCCATCCAGACGGGAAAAAGTTTACCCGCTGAAGCAACAATACCAATGTTATCACCCTGATTTCCTACTCCCCCACCGAAAACAGGTCCGGGATAATATTTTTGATCAGCAACAAGATAATCTTTCCATGTATTACCTCCGTCCTGTGAACGAGATATATAAACCTGAAGAGAATCTCCAGTAGGAGTATTTCTTGTATCATAGTAAACAACATTCAAACCGCCGTCATCATCAATTGTTAAAGCCGGAAACAGCTGTACTTTTCCGTTGTTGAGGGGATCCTGATTGACTCTGACACCAGCCGACCATGTTGCACCTCCATCGGATGAACGTCTCATAACAACATCAGCATCCGAACCCGCGGGAGCTAAATTCTTTTCACAAGTAATATTAAAAAGCCATCCGTTTCGCGGTCCGTTTGATCTGTCAATATCAAGTGATGGATAACTATTCACTCTTATTCCCCATGGAGAAAGGGAGGATGTATTAACTCCATTACATTCATAAATACTTTCATTTACTGACCAGTTATCTCCGCCATTTGTTGAGACAGCAAATCCAATATTCTTTTCATTGAATGGGCTAACATTCAACCTGCCTGCCCATACAATATAAACCTGTCCCTGCGGTCCGACAACTATAGACGGTCCAAAAGCATTTCTACCGGGATAGGATTGATTTACCCTAACGAATGGACTGTTCCAGGTAGCACCGTTATTTGTAGTATAATTTGAAGCAATATAAACAGGCGATAGGAGAATAGCTGACGAGACGTAAGTTCTTCCATAATAAGGACTTGAGGGGTAGTCATCAGTCGTTATATCACTTTTATCCTGGTTATCGTTCGGTGAAAAACATGCGTATGGAGCTGACCAGTTAGCACCTAAATTTGAGGATGAATTGGAATATATTCTGTTTGTTTGACCTGTAAATGTCTGCCAGTGCATAAGAATAAACACACCATCTTTATCAATCACAGGACCCGGGTCACCGTTGTGAAACTGAGAAAAGCCATCGTTTACAATATCACTTCCAAACCAAGAGACACCGGCATTAGTAGAAACATATACACCTTCATTTCTTATAGAAGCATTAGCATTAATAGTAAAAGAACTTGCAAGAAGGATTTGCGGATTAGAAGGATGTCTTACGATTAAGGGCTCTATCTGATTGAAATTAGAAGGAAATAATTTAAAAATATTGAATTGTCCAAAAGCAGATCCGGAAAATATAAAGATGAAAGCAAGAACTGTCAGAATACTTTTATTGTTCAGCATGTGTGATTATCCTTTACGATATAAAACAAGGGAATCACAATAAGATTCCCTTGTATATGTTTTATTTTAATTAAAAATGTAACCCAGTTTAACTCCACCGAAGAAATTCCTTAGAGGACCAGGTTCGTAAAATTTTCCGCTCATGTCGTTAATGTTGATAAATGAAACATATTTCTTATCTCCAATATTATCAACACCAGCATAAGCAGTAATGTTAAAGTTGTTGTAATTAAATGACAGACCAAGCTGTCCACCTAACAGTAGATAATCCGAAGTCTTCAGGCTATCAACATTCTTATCATTAACGAACATTGAGCCTGTATATCTCAAATTACCTTTAATGAATGCATTGATGTATTTATTAAACGAATGTGAATATCCAAGTTCTGTACTGAACAGTTGTTCCGGTACTGAAGGTACTACGTTGTTAGAATAGTTTTCAGTATACTGTGAAAAAACAGGTGCAGTTTTAATAATCAGAGCTTCGTAATCAACATATTCGAATTTAGAAAAAGTATAAGCTGCTTTTAAAGTAAGACCTTTAACAATTTCAGTGTTAAAACCAGCCTCCACCCCAATTCTCCTTGTCTTCCCAGCATTTCTGTAAAAATAATCTTCATCAATAACAAAAGGAACAATTTCGTTTTCAATTAGCGAATGAAAGAAAGTCACTTCAGCAAAAGTATTTGTGAAATACTTTCCTTCAATACCTTTTGAACTTCCTTTTATACCGATTTCAAAGTTCACAGAATGCTGCGGTTCAATATCAGGGTTTAGGGTTGTAAAGCCCTGATTCGATGAAGTCGGATAGTTCGACATTTCATTGTTTGCAGGTGTATCAAATCCCAGACCAAATGAGGTATAAGCAGCTATCTTTGAAGTTATTTTGTAATTCAAAGCTATTTTTGGTGTAAATCTGGAAAAAGTTCTTGTAGTATCGGTGTTTCCTTGCTGCCAGTCTTCAGAAGTATAACTTACTCTATCATACCGCCCTGTAAGCATAAAATCAAGTCTGTATGGAACAATTGAAAACTGATCAAGAAAATAGACACCCACATTCCCGAGTTTTTCATTTCCAACAGCAGTGACAATATCACCTTTATTTCCGTTGACATTATTAAAATAGTTCATCGGACCCCCCTGCCAGAAGAAGTCAACACCAACGGTAAACTCATTATTCCTGTCACCAATCTTAGCGTAATTTATGTACTTTGCAGTAGCACCAAGTCCGTTTCTATTAAAGATTCTAAAACGCCTGTCGGTTCTTGTCAACTCTTTTATCGTACCGTAGCCCGTAAATTCTAACACATTACTTTCATTATTGCCGAACTTTGTACTGAAAGTAACGCCGAGCCTTCCTTTTCTCGTGTATCTCATCAGGTTATAAGCTAAAGCAACAGTATCAGCTTTGAACGGGTTTGTGTTGTAATCCTGAAGAGTTAATGAACCCGGTAGTTTAATCAATCCATTGACATAGTAGCCGAAAATTTTTAATGTAGTTCGAGGGCTAATTTCTGCAATGTAAGTTGAGTTAATTCGGGTCTGGTACTCATTACTATGTTCTCTGTAACCGTCATAATTTTCATAACTTGAAGTAAGCATGAACCTTGAACTTCCTGAATTTATGCCTACTTTCAAAGCATTCTTTCTTAATCCGAAATCACCGAAATCATTATCCATAACGACGAAACTTTTCGTGAAATTAACATCGGACAAGAAATTTATTACACCTCCGGGTGCATTAGTGTAAAGAGAGGATGAGTTACCTTTAACAACTTCAATATTTCCGATTGAAGTAAAATCAATAGCTTCAATTCTGGTCTGACCGTCAGGTTCAGATTCGGGAATTCCATCGAGCAAGATTCTAACCCCTCTGATACCCGAGTTTGAGCGGCTGCCAAAACCACGGATAGAGATTCTAACGTCATGATTTCCGTACCTTGACTGAAAGAAAACACCGGGTACAAGGTTGAGAACTTCGTTAACACCCTGTTTTCTGGTTACTTGCCATTCAGTCGAAGCAATCCTATTTACAGAGTACGGAATATCAATAATTTTCTTTTCTGTTCTTGTCCCTGTAATAACAACTTCTTCAGTTTCATAGAAACTTGTATCAATTTGTGAATATAAATCACCAAAGAAGCAGAAAACAAAGAGAAAAACAGAAAATAATAAAATTTTTCTCATACAATTCTATTTTAATTTAAAAAAATGACTTAAATAAAACTAAATGAGAAGCTTTGGCGGCGGGTCAGGTAAGTTTTCAAATCCAGATAAATCAAGTAAAAAAACAAAAATGAAAAATACATTCTCTCTCCAGAATGCATTTAAAGTCATTGCTGTCGGTAATCCGGCATCGCTTATTATCTTATTTATAATTGAAGCAGTATGCGAATATTTATCGTTTAGATTTCTTGTAAAAAAGAAAGCGAAAAGCTCATGCAGATTATCTTCATTTTCATCGCTTAAAGCATGGAAAGATACTGAGTCTTCGGTAAATTCGGTTCGTGCTATATCGTACATTTTGCCGTAATATTTTATTTCATGCGGCTCAACAAAGAAAAAGTTTTCGTCTTCATTTTCATACTGATGCTTCGAAATGACAATGGTTGTGAGGTCGTTAGGATTGATATAGTTTTCCAGTTTAGAAAACGCTTCTTTTTTAAAATACTTCTTTAGTTGATAGAATACCACAATGTACCCTGCGGAATTAAATATTAAAGTCAGAGCAAGCAATATTGATATTAGCCTTTTCAAAACTATATAATCAGAAGTTTTGTTAAATATATCGACATTAAATATAAGATTCAATTTAATTAATGAGAAGCATTAATATTTGATGATAAAATATGTTAATTTTTGATGAAATCGCTTTATCCTTTAATACCATACTTAAAATCACAAAAAGTAAAACTAATTCTCGGAACAGTTTTTGTTTCGATAAGTATATTTCTACAAAGCATGTACCCCTTAGTAATAGGCAATGCTGTGGATGAGATATCAAAAGGAACCACAGAAGTATCATATCTGAATTATGCTTTATTAAGCGTTGGATTAATCCTGCTGGGCGGTGTATTTTTATTCCTGACAAGAAGAACAATTATTGTTGCCTCGAGAGAAATTGAAAATGATTTAAGAAGAGATTTCTTTTCCCATCTTCAGAACCTTCCAAAATCTTTCTACGACAAAAACACAACGGGCGACCTGATGGCACATGCCACGAACGATATAAGCAACATCAGAAACTTTCTGGGACCCGGTATAATGTATTCCATTCAAACTTTCCTGCGCACTGTTGTTACATTAATAATTATGTTCAGCATTGCAGTAAAGCTGTCTTTAATAGCATTGATTCCGCTACCGCTGATATCAATACTTGTATACAAAGTAATGAAATCTGTTTACGGACGCTCGCAGAGGGTGCAGGAAGCGTTTTCTGATTTAACGACAAAAGTACAGGAAAACTTCTCCGGAATTCGTGTAATGAAGTCGTACGTAAGGGAAGATTCAGAAATCGAACACTTCAACAAAGTGTCAGCCGATTATCAGTCAAAGAGTTTATCGCTTGCACGGATACAATCTTATTCATTCCCGATGATGTTCCTCCTGACCGGACTTTCAATAATACTCGTTATTTACTTCGGCGGAGTAGATGTAATTAACGGAAAACTCACACTGGGAAATGTAACCGAGTTCATGGTTTACCTCGGTCAGTTAACATTTCCTATGATAGCATTCGGTTGGGTCATTAACCTTGTGCAAAGAGCAGCACCTTCGATGGACAGACTGATGAAAATTAGAAACACCGAACCAGAGATTAAGAACAACGAAAGCATAAACAATGAAATTGAAGAAGAAGACATAACGGGCAGCATAGAGTTTAAAAATGTCAGCTTTAAGTATGACGGAACTGACAACTACATTTTAAAAAATATTAATTTAAAGATAAAGAACGGAAGCAGTCTCGGGATTATTGGTCATACCGGCTGCGGAAAAACAACATTAATTAATCTGATACCAAGAATATACGATACTGCTGAAGGAGAAATAAAGGTAAATGGATTTAACATCAAAGATATACCTCTCGAATTACTAAGAAATTCAATCGGAGTAGTCCCACAGGAATCATTCTTATTTTCAGACTCAATAGAAAATAACATAGGATATTCATCCGATACAATTGATGAGGAGAATTTAATCAAATCATCACAGCTTGCTGGATTGTACAAGGATGTAAATCTGTTCCCGAACAAGTTTAAGACTGTAGTGGGTGAAAGAGGGGTCACGCTCTCCGGCGGACAGAAACAGAGGACATCAATTGCACGAGCTATTTATAAAACGCCTAAAATTCTAATTCTTGATGATTCACTCTCTGCGGTTGATACTAATACAGAAGAAGAGATTCTAAAAGGACTAAAGGAAGTAATGAAAGAAAGAACAACTATAATTATTTCCCACAGAATTTCAACTCTTAAAAATCTTGATAAGATAATAGTACTTAATAATTCCGTAATTGCGGAACAGGGCACGCATGACGAACTTCTTGAGCTTAAGGGTATATACTACAACATACACATAAAGCAGCTGCTCGAAGAAGAAATAGAGGAGATGCAGTAGAATATGGGTGTCAGAAAAATAGCAGCAAGAAAAGAAGAGGATGCACTGGGAAAACCGATTGATAAAGTAATTTTCAAAAGACTTCTTTCATACTTCAAACCCTACAAATGGTATATTGTTCTTGCTGTTTCGCTGACGGTACTTATCTCAGCACTGGCAGCTGTTAGACCAAGACTCACGCCCATTGCGGTTGACGATATGATAGTTAACAAGAATCTTCCCGGATTACAGATTATTGTTCTAATACTTTTCGGAACGCTCGTACTTCAGGGAATTATTCAATATGCAATGGCATATCTGTCAAGCTGGATAGGACAGAAAATTATTTTTGACCTTAGGAAGAAAATATACAAACACACGATTAATCTTAACCTTAAATTCTACGATAAAAATCCGATAGGGCGGCTTGTTACCAGAGTCACAAACGACGTTGAAGTACTTTATGAAGTTTTTTCTTCGGGTCTTGTGACGGCATTCGGTGATATACTCACTATTGTCTGGATACTTTACTTCATGTTCTCACTGGATTTTGAGTTGACGCTTTATACACTGGCTGTACTACCGCTCCTTGTTTATGCAACTTCCGTATTCAGAAAAGCCGTCAGAAATTCTTACAGAAAAATCAGAGTACTTATCGCAAACATTAACACATATATACAGGAACACATAACAGGTATAAGCGTTGTTCAGATTTTCGGTAAAGAAAAGAGAACGGTGGATGAATTCGAGAAAATCAACCGAGAGCATACCGAAGAAAACAAGAAAAGCATAATGTATTACGCGCTGTTCTTTCCCGTCGTCGAGTTTCTCGGTGCCGCTGCTGTTGGCATTATAATATGGTACGGCGGAGGGCAGGTTCTGCAGAACGCCGTGTCTGTGGGCGTTATCATCGCTTTTGTCCAATATACAGAAATGTTCTTCAGACCCATAAGAGACCTTGCTGAAAAGTACAACATACTTCAGACTGCAATGGCATCGAGTGAAAGAATTTTTAATCTGCTTGATACTTCTAATCCAATAAAAGACATTGATAAACCTGTTAAGCTCGAAAAAGTTAAAGGCAGCATACAGTTTAAGAATGTCTGGTTTGCATACAACGATGAAGATTATGTCCTGAAGAATGTAAACTTTGAATTTAAAGAAGGCGAAAAGGTTGCTTTCGTCGGACATACAGGTGCAGGGAAAACAACTATTATAAATCTTATCAATAGGTTTTACGATGTCAATAAAGGTGAAATTAAAATTGACGGTGTAAACATCAAAGATATCGACCAGAAAGAATTAAGAAAAAACACTGGCGTTGTTTTACAGGATGTTTTCTTGTTCTCGGGTGATATAAGGTATAACATTGACCTCGGAAATAAAGATATTACAGAGGAACAAATTAATGATGCAATAGACAACGTAGGGCTGAGAAAGTTTATCAATGAATTACCCGGCGGACTTAACCATAAAGTGAATGAACGAGGCACCACGTTTTCCGTTGGACAAAGGCAGTTAATTTCATTCGCACGAGCACTCGCTTACAATCCAAGAATACTCGTACTTGATGAAGCGACCTCAAGCGTTGATACAGAAACTGAAATACTCGTGCAGAATGCTATAAAGAAGCTCATTGAGGGAAGGACTTCAATAATAATTGCACACAGGCTTTCTACAATTCAATCATGCGATAAAATAATTGTCATGCACAAAGGCGAAGTAAAGGAAATGGGAAATCATCAGGAACTTCTCAACAAGAAAGGTCTATATTATAAACTGTACCAGTTACAATACAAAGAAGAATTTCAGAATTTATGAATCAATTAAAGAAACAACTATTAACTGCAACCAACAACAAAGACAAGGTTAAGGAAATTATAGAACTTCTCAAAGACCTGAATATTGACGTTATAACACTCAACGACCTAAACTTGAACGTTGATGTTGAAGAAGATAAAGATACCCTCGAAGGCAATGCACTTAAGAAGGCAGAAGAGATATGGCAGCATGTGCAAATCCCCTGCTCAGCTGATGATACAGGGCTGTTCGTTCATGCATTGAACGGTGCTCCCGGAGTTTTTTCTTCCCGCTACGCAGGAGAAAATGTCTCCTATTCGGACAACAGAAGAAAACTATTAAATGAACTTGATGGTGTTCCTTTGGCAAACCGCACGGCATATTTCAGAACAGTAGTATGTTATTATTATGCAAAGGATAAATATGAGTTGTTTGAAGGTGTATGCGAAGGTAAAATTACATTAACAGAACGAGGCGATAAAGGATTTGGTTACGATGCCGTATTTTTACCTGACGGATTTGAGAACACTTTTGCAGAGCTTAATAGAGAAGAAAAGAACCGTATATCCCACAGGGCAAAAGCATTCGAGAAACTCAAAGCATACCTTTCAGAACATTAATAATATTTCCTTAATAAACGAACACAGATTACTGAGCTGCGCATCATGAATTCGGAAATGTGTGACTTGTAATAATAATCCAATCTTTATAAATTCAGGGAAAATAATATTATTAATATTATCACATGAAAAAGTTTACACTGCACATTTCGCTTTATTTATTACTATTCTTTATATTTAATTCATTTTTTAATATCTCTGCACAGGATAAAAAAAACAATCAGGAAGAAGCACTAAGACTTGTGGACAGCGTAAGACTAGTACTTCATAAAGTCTCCGGGAAAGTCATACCTTCAATAAACATCATGGTTACAACTCCCGAAGATGAAATATTCGTATCGTCTGTTCACGCCGGTGAGTCCCCCGTCACTCCCGATACATACTTCCGCTTTGCGAGCAATACAAAGAATATGGTTGCAGCAGCAATTTTAAACATGTATGAAGACGGATGGTTGAATATTTACGATACCATTACAAAATATATACCCGACAGTAAAATACCATACGTTCCTGAAATACCTGCATGGAATATCCCGTTTAAAAACAACATTACGATAGAGAAGTTGCTTCAGCATTCTGCGGGTGTTTATGACGTATTGAATGACTCTGTACCCGGCTGCAATGGCGAAGGATACGTTGATTACATTCTGTCTCTCGACCCAAACCACCAGTTCACATCTTCAGAATTGGTTAATCAGCTGACGGTTAATAATCTGTATTACTTTGCTCCAGGCGAAGGTTATCATTACTCGAATACGGGTTACACAATACTCAGCGAAATTATTGCCCGGGTTTATTCCTTCATTTCGGGCACTCCAAAGATATTCAGCGATTATATGTATGACTATTTATTTGATTCTTACAAACCTGTACCGCTGGGTTTCAAGTTTCCTTATCTTGCAACAGATCAGTACCCCCCGACACCTTATGTAATGAGTTATACATATACTCCCGATAAGATAATATCGGAAACTATTGCCAATATGAGTGCAGGAGTCGCAGAAGGAAACGGCTGCGGAACATTGAGAATGCTGAACACTTACATCCGTACATTGATGACAGGGAAAAACGTGCTCACTCCTGAATCCGTGAACCTTATGAGAACGAATGTTTCTGCCGCTAATTCAAAGTACGGTCTCGGATGTACATTCTTTAACGGCTTCGGTTATGGACATACAGGTGCTACACATGGATATGTATCCTTCATGTTCTATGACGAGAAAACAGATGTTTCCGCAGTTGGTATGATGCCGGTGTATGAAATGTCAAAGGGATTTGAGTCATTCAAGTTTGCATTTGAACAAATGCTCAACGCCGGTTTGTGCGTTAAAAAGGTAATGGGATACTGATTATTATTCGTTAATTGAAATAAATCTAATGCTTGCCAATATTCGCAAAAATTTAGAGGTGAAAATGCTCTTATCTATAAAATAAATCTCTTCTTAGTGGTTTCGTGTTTTGGTGGTAAAATGTTCTTGCTCTTTGCAATAAATAAAATCTTTTCTCTGTGACTTCCGTGTGCGAGTCGTAGATTCGCCGCCGCGAATGGTGAAATTGCTCTTGGTAATTTCTAAAAATCGTCGAGGTTCTCAATATAGTATACAAGATTGATGCCAAACAGCGTTGAACCTGCAGTGTTTGTACCGAAACCGTTAGAAGGTATATTCCATTTAAATAGAGGCGTTATCCTGAGATAAGTTTTCGGATAATAAGTATAAGAAGCAGTGAAATTGATAGTGCTTTCGTTTGTGTTATCAACTTTAGCGTCATTTATCGAATAGCCGTTCTGAAAAAAACCTGCAAATGAAAGCGAAACGGAATTATAGAAATTTATAAAATAATTTGCTGATATCACCGCATTAAATCTGTCACCCTGCTTCCTGTCGTACGGCTGTATATCCTGATTGTAATATTTAGTAAAAGTCTTAGGAAAGCTATGCTGCCAGCTTAAGTCAGTTCCTAGTTGTATTTTATCCTTAATGATTGTCTTTATAAACGAAAGGCCGAGAGAAGTTGTATAAAATCCTTTCCCCGTTATACCCACCTCACTGTTTGCATTCTCGTCTGATTTTCCAGAGGGGAATGTCATTCCGAATGTCACTGCAAAGTAAGGAGTCACTTTATCGGTTTTAATCTTTCCCTTCTCTTTGTATAAAGCATATTCATGAAATATTTCATACCTGCCGCTCAGCACTATATCCCCTATTCCGTTACCGCTTGAAGGTAGACCCGGGAGTTCGTTTGCATTGAATATATAAGGAATAAGTAGCCCTGCCTGAAGATGCTTGTTAAACCTGTATGCAACTGATAGTGACGGCGTCATCTGATAATAAGTCTGCGATATTTTTCTCCACTGATTATCCGAATCCCACACACCCATAAAATTATCATACTTATATCCCACGCTAAAGAGGGCATGCTTATTAAGTGAAAGCACAGCAATATCATACACACCCCCGCCGCAGCATACCTGCGAGTATGATACTTCATAGCAGAAAAGTATTATTAATATTATTAGCAGCTTCTTCATCTTACGTCAAAGACCAGATACAAAGAAGGAGTTGAAACAGTCTGATTGTTTACAACAACAGAGTCATACACAAACCACTGACCCGGCATCGTGAAATTAACCTTGCCTTCATACTTACCATAAAACGTAAAAACAGGATTCACGTTACTGCTTGAACCATGACCGTGTGAAGGCATCCAGGGCTTTATGTACATCTGAGCGTTATTGACTTCATAATAATTAATCTGGTCTGCTGATTTATGCAGTATAACCTTAAAATCATTCAGACCGACAACAGGATCTTTAGGTAAAATCAAAGTCAGATAATAAAGCACGTTCGCCGCAGCATCAAACCAAATTCTCATCTGATTCCCGACACCTTGAACTACATCAAACTGTCTTCTCTTTATCGTAAATTGATTGTTATAATTGTAGTCAGCAAACCAGAAAGAAGTTGTATCAGAAAGCATCGAATAGCAAACGTATCCCGTAAACATACCCTTTGAATTATCGTAGTAAAAATCGCTCTGAACAGGAGTTGAGTGTCCCGGACCTGATGTATGAAACATAACAGGCATATACTTTAAGAAACCTGTTTTCCTTTCTACATTATCTACAAAAACCTTAAACCCTATTTCATTATAACCTACAAACAGGATGGTTGAATTTTCATTGTACAATTCAATCCTTGTGTTGGCAGAATCAACAGTCAGTACTTTAGAATAAGTGCTCGTCGTTACAGGCGGTGCGACTGTGTTTTCACTGCCGCATGAAGATACAAAAATAGCAAAGAAAGCTAATATTAATAATTTATACATCCTAAAAATAATTTCGTGAATATAGTTAAGATATATCTAATTAGAAATTGAAAACTGTAACGGTATATGTAAAAAAGCCGGAATACACCGGCTTTTATCTTGAATATAAGATATTGATGTTCAGGTATTAATGTCCGCTGTCGCCTTTGGCTTTGTACCTTTCGCCTGTTTCTTTAACTAGATTCTTATACCATTCCTCGCTGTACCCGGGTTGTGTAACCTTGGGGACTCTGCTTCCTTCAACAGGAAACTTAATGTTGCCATCCATGTACTTCGTGAAAAGAAAACCGTAAAGCTGTTTCCATCGGTTGAAAGTCGTCTTACCTGCTGTAAGCGAATATTCTGTAAGATAGTCAATTGCCTTCTGTGGATCCTGATTATAAAGCTCAAGGGCTTCTCTGTCAACTGCTTCTGTATTATTTATGAAACCTTGTTCAAGCTCTTTCTGAACTGGCTGTATGTCCTTTATCATATCCTTATACCGTGTGTAAGCAAAGTTCGAGACCTGATTGAATATCCAGAATGCCGATGAATCAGAGAACTCCATCATATCGCCGTTGCCTACTGCAAAGTTTGGCGGCACTTCCTTAATGCTTGTATAGAATGGTGAATAAACTGTTGTATAATTATCGTCAACTCCAAACCAGATAATCCCGCCAATTGCATCGGGAAGGTTCGAGCGTGACTGCGTTACGAATGAGAAACCCGTCTGTTGTGTCGAGATTGCTCTCTCATTAAAATAATCTTTTCCTTCAACTTTGAAAGTCATCGGTCTCCAGCGCACAGGACATGAATAAGGTCCGGCACCCCAGTCCTTTGTCATATCGAGAGGTGTTCCCTGATAGTGATCACGCATAACATTCATAACGTCATAGACTGAAATTTTCTTATCGGGCTTTACCCAGAGCGGCATTTTATTCTTAAGGTTTTCTCCTTTTGCATAATCTACATACTTGCCCATTCCTGACGCTACCTTGTTAAATAAAGACCATACTCTTGCCTCGCAGAACCTTGCTGCACCAAAATCAAGCGGAGCGTATGCATCGCAGAATGAAAACTCCGCATCAGTACCTTTAAAATAACCCTTGCTCCTTGCAAAAGATATCACATCCTTTGAATAATAGCAGTTCATTGTATCGTCTAATGGAAAATTTGTTATCCTTGACTGGTTTGCATGTCCGCTTACGTAGCCGTCGGGAATCCTTTGCGCAACCCATACGGCTCCTTTATTACCTGGACCTTTGCCAATTATTTCCAGTATCCAGACTTCATTCGGGTCGGAAATTGAAATAGATTCTCCCTCGCTGCAATAGCCGTAATCTTCAACAAGCTGTGTCATAACCTTAATCGCTTCACGTGAATTTTTTGCCCGCTGAAGAGCAATGTACATCATTGAACCGTAGTCCATCTTACCGGTTGAATCAGCAAGCTCAGGCCTTCCGCCGAATGTAGTCTCACCTATAGCAAGCTGATGCTCATTCATGTTTCCCACAACATTGTATGTATGCGGTACCTGAGGTATCTGTCCGAGATATCTGTGAGAATCCCATTCATAGACATCGAGCATAGCGCCCGGTTGATGGTCAGCGGCTGGCCAGAAATAAAGCTCGCCATAAAGACTATGCGAATCTGCTGTGTAAGTAATAAAAGTAGAACCGTCCGTAGAAGCGCCTCTTGTAACTAAAAAATTTGTACAGGCATAAACACTTCCGTTTAAGATTGTAAGAATCAGAAACAGTACGGAGATAATTAAAGAATATTTTTTCATGTAATATAAGATTAAATAGAAGTTAATATTGCAATCAAAATAACAAATCTAAAGTAGAAAATCAGCATATCTGACTTGTCAAAATCGGATTGCCTCTCTTCCTGTTATCTAACTTGTGAAAATCAAACCGCCTCTCTTCCTGTCATCTGCCTTGTGAAATCGAAACGCCTCTCTTCCTGTCATTCAATCACGTTCTTAGATGCCTGCCTGCCGCAGGCAGGGAATCCAGCGGACTTATTCTTTAAACCTCAATCCCTCTATGCACGATTCTTCATTATAACACTCTTCTTTTTCTTTATCTTTTTAACAAAAATCTTACATGAAAAATAAAATAATCTCTTAATCCGAAAAATTTCTACCACTAATGTTTTTAAATTCAGGTCGAGATTAAGCCTCCAATAAGCTTAGAAGAAACTGCTTTAATACTGCCTTAAGGCTGCTTCATGGCTGAACTATGGCTGAATATGGCTGGAACAAGGCTGAACTATGGCTGAATATGGCTGGAACATGGCTGAATATTGCTGAAAATGAATATAAATGAAAGACGTTGTGTTCTTAGTATTCTTCACCTGCCTGTTACTGCACGACCTTTGGAAGGCAAAATTTACATTTAAAAAATTTTGCTGCTAAAATATTAAAATAAAATCTGTGAGAATCAGATTCTTTCAGTGTTTATCTGTGTGCCATTCTTTTGCTTTTAGTAAGTTTCTTAATTCCATTATTGGGATTGACACTATTATAAAAAGCAAAGACCCCCGCAGGAGGCAGGAGTCTTTGCGGAGTGTAAATAGAGCATTTACTTAATCAGAATCATTTTTTTGGTTGAAGTGAATTTATCTGCTTGTATTCTGTAGAAATATATTCCTGTCGGTAGTGCGGAAGCATCAAAGTTAACAGTATAAACACCTTGATTCTTTTCCTCATTCACAAGTTTTGTGATTTCCTTTCCGAGCATATCAAAGATGGTTAGATTCACGTATGCTCTTTCGGGTATTGAATACTTTATAGTAGTAACGGGATTGAACGGATTTGGATAATTCTGCATCAGTTCATATTTTTCTGCTGTACTGTTTTCAAGGTTATTTACTGAAACTGGGCTTGAATACTTTATTCTTAAACTCCAGTTTAGCAGTGTACCTGTATTGCCTGTGGATTTATCAAAAATCCTTAATATCCAGTTGCCCTGCGTCTGCGTATTCACAAAATTGGCTAATGGCTGCTGAGGCCTGAATGCGCCCGTAAACGGAGGCGTTCCCTGAGTTATTGATAATGCAGCTGTATCCGTGAACGTAGTGTTTGTAAAATTCTGTCCGTTGTTTCCGTTATACTGGCTTAAATATATAACGCTATTATCTTTACTGAGCGAAATCTGCAAGTCGCCGTCGTTTGTGTGGTTCAGATTCAGGTCAACGGATACGTCCTGAATGTTGCCTATCACCGGCACATAAATAGTATCTCTTGTAGATTGAAGGTCGAGTATAGGCTTCTGATTTGAAGATGAATAAGAGCTATGCAAATAAACATAATACCTCAGCAATTGCGGCGGAGGAGTTGTACCCGGTGGATTAACACCCGCTGCTCCTTCAGGGAAGGATGTATAATAAAGACCTGATGTATCCTGAGCTGCGATGTAATATGAAATCTGCGAACCTGCGGGCTGACCAGGTATTCTGAACCTGTACATTTCGCCTGCAATTTCGTACGCATTAACATAATTGAAATTCCCGCTTCCGACTTTGTAATAAACTCTCGGTGCTTTCAAACCCGTACCGAGGGGTGCACCGAAAATCATAGCTGCTTCGACGATTCTTGCACTTGTATCGAAAGAAGAAACGACAGGCTGATGATTAATCATATAGTATAACCCATCGGCAATTGAAAGCACAGCCGCAAGGTTTGCTTTAGCATTATTTTTGAAAAAGTTCATATTGAATAAACTAAATACATCCCCCGTTGTATGATAAGTTGGAAGAAAATCACTCGCCGGTTCGATCGATGTAATTGCGCCGATACCGTTATTCCAGAAAGCCATATGGTCAGAGCCTCCCGAATTGTATGCTTTTGTTGGTGTCAGGTTGATATTATACATTGAATAAGACCTGATAAGCATGTTAGCAAGATAATCGCATTGCAGATGAGTCATAATTC
Organism: uncultured Ignavibacteriaceae bacterium; assembly: GCA_964626015.1. GTDB lineage: Bacteria > Bacteroidota > Ignavibacteria > Tepidaquicellales > Tepidaquicellaceae > CAIKZJ01. The sequence goes on along the minus strand of CAZVCC010000044.1, from coordinate 5,307 downwards.
TCACCAGACCGTCATTATTTCCGTCCCATGAAATCATATCCATATTAATCAAACCGAATACAAATTCATTCGGATTCGTTCTGCACGAATCAGCATAGCCGTAGGCACCGAGCAGACCGATTTCCTCCTCATCAAAAGCAATAAACTCAATCGTGTATTTAGGATTATAATTTGCAAGGAGTCTTGCAGATTCAAGAACTGCGGCAACGCCCGAGCCGTTATCATCCGAACCCTTCATAGTATCGAGCGGACCGATACCCGCTCTGATGTTATCATAATGCGCACCGATAAGCACCTTAATTTCGGGATGCAGATAACCCGTTTTCCTTGCGATGACATTCACGTTATGTGAATTGTTTGCCTGATATCTCACCTGCAAACCAAAGGACTGAAACTTTTCATAAATATACTGAGCCGCCATCTGATTGCTCGGCGAGCTTGCGTGACGGGAATAAATCCCATAGGGTGCGCCTCCTATAGCAATGACAGTATCACCGCTCAATTCCCTAACGTACCTGCCCAAGCTCTGAACGGACATAAGATTGATAACGGAATCAACCTTACTGCTGTAAATAATCTGTGAAAAGAGTAAAACAGGTGAAACAAGGGAAACCAGAATAAAAAGTATTAACTTTTTCATAACTGTTTGTTTAAATTGTTTTTCAAAATCTTTCTTCTCCGTCCATAAAAAGCGGCGGTTTAATTTAGGTACGTAATCAGAAAATTTATGTTTCAGAAAATAAAATTGACTAATTTGTCACAAGAAAACGGGGTTGTGATTAAGGCTATCTAAAGGCAAGTTAGAGGCAAGTTAGGGGCAGGATAGGGGCAGGTTAGGATTTGGGAGTTTGTGACAAAATGTTAGTGGAAAAAAAGCGATGCTTGCATCAAATCATTACAATTTTTGGACAGGTTTTGAAGAAAAACGACTGCACGGATTTCCGTGTTTTCAAGAAAAATTATATTATTGAAAATAAAAATAAATAGGATTACATTTACTTACATCTACACTTTCATAATGGAAATATTGCAAACAAGAACGAATCAGAATAAAGGGGATGCAAATGCATATTAGATTGGTGTACATTTTTATAGTATGCACGATGGAGAGTTTTGCGTGATGAAGAAGATGAATCTTAAAAAGTAAATAATTAAACAAAATAAATATTATGATTAAAAGATTCCCATCTGTTACTTATTTATTTATATGTTTGTTTGCAGTTACAATTGCATTTTTATTTTTCCCAAGTTGTGCTGATGATGGATCTAATATTGTAGGAACACCTTCTGTTACCATGACTTCAGATACTATTAGATTGAACACGTTGGAAGGAGGTTCCATCAGCTATCAAAATTTTGAGTTGCATATTTTACCTTATACAATTCCTTTTAAATCAAATGGATCACCCGGAGAAGTTACATTTAAGATTGAGGTAGGCGTAATTCCACCGATTCCGATTGATGTAACTTTAGGCAATTTATTACCAGGGTCACAATTTATAAAAATAACTCCCGATAATGCGTTTTTAAATCATCCAGTTCATATAAAATTCCCTGCAATTAATGAATCTAATCCTGAAGGATTATGTATTTTACATTATTATGAAGATTCTTCAAAATGGAAGAGAGTGCCATTATCTGAGTTTGATTCAAAAAAGAAGATAGGGATTGATGTGCTAAAGTTAGGTTATTTTGTGTTAGTATATTCAAATAATATCATAGACAATGATTCAAAAAATATAAAATCAGATATTAATGAACGAAAATCTTATTCAAAGGATAAAGATTTTAATATAGCAAATTTACCTTCACAAGGCGGAATAAAGTTTGATATTACGGATAATACTTATTGGTATACCTTAACAATAAAATCTGCAATACTTGCAGATAACACACAACATAACTGGTACATTAACAATTTAGTCGGACAAGTATTTTCATCTACTCCATCAGGGATTAGTAATACATCTTCAAATGCAGTTTATGCGGTTTTGCCACAGGGTGTATACAGATTTTATGTCAGCAGGAAAAAATATAATGAAGCACTCACTACAAATTCATTTGATGTTCTTGTTCAGGTAACTAATCCTTTACAATATTCCTGGGCAGGAAATACAGGTTGGCAAACTTTAGGGAACCCACAAGGGAATTGGGAAACGGGGAAACCACCTAATTGGCCTCCTTCAACTTTTGGAAATAATATACCAAATACACCTAATAATCCTTTCCCGCAAGATGGGCAAATAATACAAAGCGATTCTATTACAATTAGTTGGGCAGGAGGAGATCCTGATCCCGGCGATATAGTCAAATATGATTTGTATTTTGGGACTAATAATCCCCCGCCATTATTCACGAGTAATATCAGCAATACAAATTACAAAATAATCGGACTTACAACCTCAAGTATTTACTATTGGAGAATAATTGCAAAGGATATGTTTAATGCGACAACAACAGGACCAGTATGGAGTTTCTCTACTCCCCAAATAACAACTAATATATACTCCGGGTTTTCTGTAATTCCAACAAACAAACAATTTGTTAGTGGAAATTTCTTTGTTAAAGATAATAATCACAATCCGATAATAGGGCTGCAATCCAGCAACATTACAGCAACTTTGAGCAGTTCTAACAATTCATGCATTGGAAATGTGACAGTTGCAGCAAATTTGGGAACAGGAAAGAATGTTGCTGGAGCAATAACAATGGATTACAGCGGAAGCATGGGTTCTTCACAGATTCAGTGTATGGAAGATGGCGTGAAAACATACATTAACGCTATGGGTTCAAATGACCAGTCCGAAATTATTAAATTCGATGATATGGTTATTGTTGCTCAGCCATTTACAAACAATAAAACTCTTCTTATCAACGCTGTTGACAGCAATTTTAGTCTGGGCGGAAGTACTGCTTTGTATCAGTCTATATACAAAGGAACAACCGATTTTTTTCCAATAAACTCAAACCAGTTTGTTAAATCAGTCATTGCGTTAACAGACGGAGGTGAGAATGCATCTTCAATATCAAGAGCAACTATGATAAATACCGCTCTGATTAATGCAACACCTGTAAATTCAATATTTTTATATTCCGATACAGCAAATTCACTTGCAAAGGATATGAGGAACATTGCAGATACAACAGGAGGATTTTTTTTCTGGGCAAAACCGGACGGTTCATGCTCTTCAAGTCTAAATAATTTCTATGAAAAAATACATAGTATTTTATTAAACTCTTATTCGATATCGGTAGAGTGGCCATGCGGTAATTCAATACCTTCGGGTACATTATGTAATATTACATTCAAGATTACGTATAACAACATGATATCTTATTACAAAAGATCTTATTTAATGCCATAGGAAAAATGGAACTAAGGGGAATTGCTATTAATAAAGGATTAACATATGATAGAATAAACAGATAAAGTTTATTTACTTTAGAGTTTTTGAGTGAATATTATTGTAATTTATGTGGTATGAAAGGAGTTTATTGCTGCAACAATAATAGTATTAACGTCATGATATTAAAAAACTTGCAAGGCAATTAAATAAATATTTATAATAGACTTAAAGAATTTATATCTTAATAATTTAAAAATAATGTTATGAAAAAATTATTTACTTCAATATTATTGCTTCTTGCATTAAACCTAAATGCACAATGGGTACAAAGTTCAAGCGGTATGGGGACAGATAAATTTGCTTCTTCCTTTTTAGTTAATGCAAATATCATTTTAACGGGAACAACAGAAGGAGTATATCGATCGACAAATTTCGGAACATCATGGAATCCATCCTCAACTACTGTTCTCGATGTTTATTGTTTAAGAGAAATATCAAGCACTATATACATGGGGGCTCAAACTGGTATTTATACATCAGTCAATAATGGATTAACTTGGTCGCCGACCTCACTTACTAATAGAATAGTGCGTTCAATTTGTGATAATGGTTCATTTATTTTTGCTGGGACTGATTCAGGAGTTATCCGCTCATCAAATAATGGTGTTAATTGGACTCGATCGCTAAATGATTTTTATGTCTATTCTTTACTATATTCTAATGGCATACTCTTTGCTGGTACAGGGAATTATAGTCCAACCGGATTGTATACTTCAACAAATAATGGCTTGAATTGGAATCAAACTACTTTAAACAACAAAAATGTAACAAGTTTAGGAAAGAATAATTATGGGATATTTGCAGGCACATCGCCATCAGGTGTTTACTTATCTACTAATAATGGTCTAAATTGGAATCAAACTACTTTAAATAATAAAGAAGTTTATTCTCTTTTATGTATAAACGAGAATGTATTTGCAGGAACAAATAGCGGTGTTTACCTTTCAACCAATAACGGAGGGGTATGGCTACAGATAAATGAAGGGTTAACTGGGATTTCAGATGTTATGGCTTTAATAATTACTAATAATTACATATTTGCAGCAAGATGGAACTCTTCTGTATGGAAAAGACTGCTTTCAGAATTAATAACAAGCACAAAAACTATTAGTTTGGAAATGCCAAATAATTTTTATGTTTCTCAGAACTATCCTAATCCATTTAACCCGGTTACAAATATTAAATTTGCGATACCTAAGAGTACGGGCGTGAAGATTACTGTTTTTGATGTGGCAGGCAAAGAGGTTTCGGTGCTTGTGAATGAGAGGATGAAGGCAGGAACATATCAGACTGACTGGGATGCAAAGGCTTATCCGAGCGGAGTATATTTTTACAGAATGGTGACAGATGGTTACAGCGAGACTAGAAAGATGATGCTTTTAAAATAATTAAATATATATAATTATTATGAAAAAAATATTAGTAACTGCTATTTGGATTTATTTTTCAATCTTAGTTGTAGGTTGTAAAAATGATGATAGTATTATTAATAACTCAACGGTTGTTGACGAAACTAGATGGATAAAATCGGGCACAGTTTTTTATGGAGATGTAAGTTCAATGATAATAAACGGACCTGATATATACGCAGGAATATCGACTTCTAATCCAAACAACGGGGGAATCTATATAACAACCAATAATTCAACAAGCTGGACTAAAGCCATTTTTTATGATATAAGTGTATATTCATTAGCTGTTTCTGCAAACTATCTATTTGCCGGCACATCACAGGGATTATACCGTTCATCCAATAGTGGAAACAATTGGAATTTAACCAGTCTAAACAAGGTGACAAGAGCATTAGCAATAAATGGAACAACAGTGTATGCTGGGACCGATTATGGTGTTAATTTCGTCTAAAATCTGACCAAGATTTCGCTTAAAATTGACCACTCAT
>CAZVCC010000043.1:0-28108 GCA_964626015.1 uncultured Ignavibacteriaceae bacterium | reverse complement strand
TGGGTGGTCAGTTTTCAGGCGAAAAAGTGGTCAGTTTTCAGGCGAAAAAAACAGTTAATCCTATTGTTGGTGAAATAACAGGAGATAACAATACCTGCTTGGACCTTCTAAATAACTTAGGAGAAGAGACTTTTGGGCCTGCATTCCACTACAGGGATAATTCAAAGTATATATTTGACAGCATTAAAAAGTATAAACTTAATAATTGTTTGCTTTTATGTCAAAATGATTTGAATGCTGAGGATAAAGAATTTCGAGAATTAGCCAGTTCGAAGGCAATAGCACTAATCAATTTAGAAGATCCGGGAAGAAATAGAGCTTTGCATAGATTTATAGGAGGTTTAAAGAAAACATACATTCGATTAGATGACTTATTTGAAAAACAAAGAAAGAATAGTGTCTTCTTAAATATCAGCGCCCATAGATTTTCAGAGGAACATTTATATTATGATAATGATGGTTTCAGTGGCTTTTCTGACTATACAGTTTTACCCAGCGAATATGTTGATGGTGGAATTACGCCAAGAGCAGTAGTAATTCATTTAACTTATTTAAATGGTGAAAACCAAATATGGATAAGACATTTCACATCTGATACAAATGACACAATATCAAACGTTCAAGGAAAATTTGCTGAAGCCGCCGCAAAGGCTGTAACCTTTTGCCGAGAAAATAACCTTACTAATTCGGCAATAGAAGAGTTAGAATCATATTATGATAGTGAACGTTATCCAGGTTTAGGAACTATCAAAAAATTATCTATCAAAAACCACCTTTTAGTTGTAGCTCAATATTTAAGAAATAGATAATTAATATGAAAGTTTGTCCTAGTTGTTTTGCCGATAAAGAAATAAAAGGATTCATTTCATCATCTAGTGAAATAGGTGATTGCATAATTTGCGGTTCCAAAGGTCAAAATTTAATGGATGTTACAGAACTATTGGATTTTTTTCAAGAACTTGTAAATTGCTTTCAAATTAAAACAAAAGGGGAACCACTTAATATCAGAATCCAAGGACAATGGAATTTTTTTACGTCAATTGAAGTAACCGATCTAATATTAAATTTTGTAATACCTAAACTAAAAACTGCGATTTCATCTTCAAAAGAAATCGTAGATTACATAGACGAAATTGTTGATAACTATACGTATTGGGATGTTTTAAAAGATGAATTAAAATGGAAAAATCGATTTGTTATTAATATTGAGCGATTGCAAGATTTAGGGTGGGATGGTTTTTTTAATACACAGTTTAGGTTATATCCTGATTCACAATTATATCGTGCAAGGCTTCATCATCAAAGTGGATTGCCATGTTATGCTACCGTTGCAATGATATGCCCTCCAAAAGAAAAAGCAGGAGGAGGAAGAGCAAATCCTTTGGGAATTCCTTATTTGTATTTAAGCGATAATTCAGAAACAGTTTTATATGAAGTAAGAGCTTCGTATTTAGATGAATTATCCTTAGGAACATTTAGATTAAAAAGTGCAATTGGTTCTATAAATCTAGTCGATTTTAATGAAGATACTTCCTTGTATCCGTCAATGGGAAATAAGGTAAACGAAATAATCAAATCTAAACTTCTACGAGAAGCAATTAGTCTTGATCTTTCAAAACCTATGAGAAGGTATGATAGTGAATTAGAATATATTCCAACTCAATTTATTTGCGAATTTATTAAAGTATATACAGGAGCTGAAGGAATCAGATTTCGTAGTTCATTACATCTTGATGGTAATAATATTGTTATATTTAATCAAGATTTAATAGAATGTGAATCAGTAAAATTAATGAAGATTGACACTGTAAACATGAATGCTGTCGAGCTGAAGTAATTAAGCAATTGATATACATCGGCAAAGAAAATTCAAAATTCCACGCTAACTTTTTGCCACTGAAAATAATAAAGAAATCCACTAACTCCAAAAAATGTAAATTTATAAATTTTAATTTCTCTTTCTTTTTAAACGATTGTGCAGATTGTTAAAGTTGTTGTTATAGTTGATATTTAATTTTTCAGGAACCCCAGTTCGTAAACCATTGGGTGAAGTTTTTCGCTGAGTGTTTTGTATGCTTCTTCAAATGCTTTAAAGCTTACGGGCGGAAAATCTCCGCTTGCGTTGCGTGCCTGCAAAGCTTTGCGTACCTGATACCAGCCCACGTCTGCGCGGTTTAGCTTTAACTCATCCCGTACTGCCCTAACGTCAGTTTGCGAAAAATATGCCTGCCATAGTTCTTTGCCTTTTTGCAAAACTGCCTGCGCTTCGGCAGAAAGTGTTTTGTCTTTCAGGTATTGCACCATAAAATCAGATTCAAACCTGTCGGGCGAGTTCACTTCTTCTTCCGAGAATGGAATAAAGTGATTTACGATAGACCATTTTTTGCCGTTCCATTCAAGGTCGTTTGCACTTGCTGTAAGGTTGCTTCCGTTGAAAAGCATCCATATCAAACAGTCATTTTTAAATTCGTCAGTGAGCGGCTCTGTTGGTTGCAGAAATTGGTCTCTGTCGTTTAGCCAGGATGGTTTGACTAATCTTCTTACAGAAAAAACTATTGCTGCTTGCCAAAGGTTTTCCTTAGTAATAAAGAATCCGCCTTTATGACCAACACCATTTGCACCAGATAATAACAATGTCCCTTGTCCTGCTTGTTGCATATCATTAGCATCGGCAATGAGATAGCCAACTGCATTTTTTAGCCAATTTGGTTTTGCTTTATTAGACGAAGGAGAAATTGTGTTTTTTAATGGAATAAGATTAGTTCCATCTGTACGTATTCTATCAACCCAGTTAGTTAAGAAATGTTGACTTGGTATGTTATAAAATCTTTTTTCGCCAATTGGATTTGCATCTTTATCTAAAACATCAGTGACTATTTCATCTATTTCAATTTTATTTTTTATATTATGATTTGTTCTCCAAACTAAAAATCCAATAGGAAAGTTTCCACTTAAACCATCAAAAGCTTTGCTGTGAACAACAAATCCACCCGCGTATTCAGCGTTCCAAACCTGTCTGAATTTTTCAAAGTTAGGTGCATTCACATATTTTAACTTACTAAACATAGCAATAGATGCAGTTGGTATTTCTTTAGAAATTCTTGCTAAGAACTGCGTAAATAATTCATTACTTGCTTTACCATACTCAGACATAGCAGTAACAGCATATTTAGTTTTTGCAACGCCAGAGTTTGTGGTCGTATCTTGTCCTTGAATTGATAAACTTGTATTTGAGGAATTTCCAGCCTCCGCATACGGCGGATTCATCAGCACTAAAATCTTTTTGCCATCGGCAATTGCTTTGCGTAAACTTTCGGGGACTTTATTTGTGAGCGTATAATCAATTTGTCCGAAATCGTTTATGTCGTCATTCAGGTAGTCATACTGAAAGCGTGTTGCGGAGACGCAGGTCTTTGTGGCTTTCATCACGTCCACGTCTGCATTGTCGAGCGTGCTCATATAAATATTTCGCGGATTGCTGTGCTTCACTTCCAGATTCCCCACTCCGCAGCACATATCCCAGACGATGTATTCCTTCTGCCAGTTATTGCCGAGTGTTTCTGCAAGTTTATCGTAGGCTTTATCAACAACGTTCAAAGGAGTGTAGTATGCTCCTTTAAAACTGCGCTCGTCAATAGGGATTAAACTGTCGCGGCGTTCGAGCAGGTAGTTTCTGTATTCTGCTTTTGGCGGACGGTGGTATATTGTCCAGAATTGGCGGTAGCCCTCTTTGTTGCTGAGCTCGTACACTTTGCCTTCGAGCAGAAAAACAGGTGCTTTATCTTTGTGCATAAGCGATGCAGGAAGGTTTTCGTGTGTGGACACTGTGCCGTCGCTCATTATATCAGCAAAGAACAGCAGTGCATAATCCTCCTCTGCCACGCCTTTTATTTCGTGCCCAATCATCACAACCCATTTATCAAAAACCTGCTTCAGGTTATCGGGCGTGATTTGTGTACGGATTATATCGCCATTCTTGATTGCATTCTTTATGGTGTTTATAAATTCTTCTTCGTGAGTTTCTATTTTGAAAGAAACGAAGTGAGTGCCGATGTGTGCAGAGACAGCGTCAAGAGCTTCCTGCGTGTAGCCGCTTGCAGACTTTCCCCACTTTATAGTTCTCTTTTCAAGGAAAGGAATAACGTCCGCACTCTTCATAATGGCGGCTTTCTGTGTGTCGATAACGCATAAGAACGGAGGGATGTACTCGCCTTTGTCTAATGCCTGCTGAACGTAGTGCATCAGTTGAGTGAACATTGCGTAAGTGGAGAGTTTGGCGTTTTGCTTAGCTTCAAACCATATTTCTTTCGTCTGAATATCAATCAGGTTTTTCTGGTAGCCTTTTAAACCGAGCGCCTTAATATAAGCGTCTTTAACATCTTCTTCACTCGTAGCTTTTTGCAGTTTTTGGTATAGTGACATATTCGTCCTTTGTTTTAGCGATAACGGACAAATATAGTTATTGCAAAAAATTAAAACTATCTAAATTCCTTGTACATCCTATTTCTTAACTAAAACACCTTATTTCATACAATAGAAAATCTCCGCTATTTTGTCCATTTTTTCCACATTGAGACGGTTTTCAGGCAAAAACGTCGAAAACTACCAAAAAGTCAAAATCCCTAAAAAGTGCATTTTTGAGCAAATTCTCGGGCGCGGTAGCTCGGAAAGGCATTGCGGTAGCTCGGAAAGGCATTGCGGTAGCTCGGAAAGGCATTCGGGTAGCTCAGAAAGGCATTCGGGTACCTCGGAAAGGCATTGCGGCAGCTCGGAAAGGCATTCGGGTACCTCGGAAAGGCATTGCGGCAGCTGGATATTACGGTAGGGTTAACGAAAAACGCATTCGGATAGACGGATATTACATTCGGGTCGGCGGATATTGCACTCAGGTCGGCGGATATTGCGGTCGGATGCTTTAGATTGTTATTTTGGTATTTAAAGACGGATTATGAGAGATCAAGATTGCATACTGAACATTTAAATTCGTCTCCTTCTGCCTGTCAATAATCCTTTTACTTATACTTAGTGATTTCATACGGGATTTAACCTATATAAATCATTTCAATATTCCTCCGCACACATTTGCTAATTAAACCCTTAGTGATTTAAACTTAGAATATTATTTGCTAATTTATTACAATTAAATTCGGATGTTATAATATTTCATGAATTAGATGGAAACAAAATTAGAATGGGTACTGACTAATTCGTATAAAAAGGGAATGACCGATTATATGAGGGCGCATCATAATGAGTTTCCCGAGCTGATTAAATTGGCAATAGATGATAAGCAGCCGTATTCGTGGAGGGCGGCGTGGCTGCTCTGGAGCTGTATTGAGGAGAACGATGAGAAATTACGGGATAAGGTTCAAACTATTATTGAAGTACTTCCAGACAGAGTGTACAATCAGCAGAGAGAACTATTGAAGATACTGCAGATGATGGAAATAGATGAAGACCATGAGGGATTGCTTTTTGAGCAGTGCGTTACACTCTGGAAAGATGTAGGAAATCAGGCATCAGTGAGGTACAATGCCTTGAAAGTATTGGCGAAAATGGCGAAGAAATATCCTGAGCTTACAGTCGAGTTAAGTTTTCTGACGAGAAGCCAATATACAAAGATGTTATCCGCAGGGGTGAAGAACTGTGTATCGAGGATAATGACAGATGTTGTAATGAGCCGCAGAAGAAAAGGGTTTAGGAAAGATACTTTACATTTATAACTATTTATAAACATAAGCTTAGAAACGGAATTACGGAAGAATGAAAAAGACGGCATTGATAACAGGTGCATCGGCAGGGTTAGGGGTCGAGTTTGCGAGGAACTTTGCTAAAGACGGGTATAATTTAGTACTTGCTGCAAGAAGGACTGAAAGGATGGAGAAACTTGCGGATGATTTAAGGATAAGGCATAATATAACGGTAAAAGTGCTGGGAAAAGATTTAAGAAACATGATAGAAGTTCAATCGATTTTTGATACACTTCAAAGAGAAAATATACACATAGATATTCTTGTTAACAATGCCGGGTTTGGCGACTGGGGATATTTTCATGAATCGGACTGGAAGAAAGCAGAGGGAATGATTGACGTGAATATAAAAGCCCTTACGAAACTTACTTACCTTTTCATGAGACCAATGATAGAGAAGGGTGAAGGAAAAATATTAAACGTTGCATCGGTTGCAGCATTTCAACCGGGTCCGCTCATGTCTGTTTACTATGCAACGAAGGCATTTGTATTATCTTTCAGTGAAGCAATAAGCAAAGAAGTGAAAAGAAAAGGAATTAGCGTAACGGTACTTTGTCCGGGTCCGACGGAATCCGAATTTCAGAGTGCCGCAAATTTAGGAAAAAGCAAACTGTTCAAACACACACGAATTCCGAGTGCGAAAGAGGCAGCAGATTTTGGATATAGAGAAATGATGAAAGGAAATCTTACGGTTGTTCACGGATTTTTTAGCAAGGTGGTAGTTCAATTGGTTAGATTTACTCCAAGAAAATTAGTTTTAAGTGCAGTAAGGGCAATACAGGAAAGAGAATAAAACATCGAATCCGTCCAAGAAATGCAGGAAAACAGGAAAATCCTTGTTTTTTTATTAATACTTTAGTAATTTTGATATAATCTTCATCCCCAAACACATTAGTAAAAATGGATTTAAACATAAGAAGAACGATTATTTTTGTTATATTATTTGCGTCAATTATTCAATTCATTGTACTATACTATCAGTATATAATTAATAAAAAATACAAAGGCATAGGCTGGTGGCTACTCTGGGCGGGAGCGGAATTAGCAGTTTTTCTGGTTATGCTTTTTCGGAGTCAGGCTCCCTTTGTGGATTACTTTTTGCTGATACAGAATATTATGGTATTACTTTGCATGATATTTTTATACATCGGAACAATGCTATTTATTGGGCGGGAAATAAACAAGAGTCTTATACTTATTACCGCTGTGGTATTTTTGGTTGTGCATTTTTACTTTACTATTATTGATAATTTCGCACCATACAGGACAACAACAAACAACCTATTCATAGGATTAGTTACATTCATAATATCTTATAATCTATTCAGGTACAGACCAAATTCAATAAAAACATCGGCAATTTTTACTGCTACAGCATTATTCATACACAGTATAGCATTTATTGTAATCTCGTTTTTTAATTATTACTACAGAGAGATTATTGATGTTTATAATTCATCAACATTTAATTTAATTCAATTTACAAACTTGTTTCTTTCGGGAATACTCTGGACTTTCGGAGTAATACTAATGCTAAACCAAAGATTAAGTTCTGAGCTCAGAGATTCATCGGAAGATTTTAAAATGATATTCAACTCAAGCCCCGACGATGTACTTTTAACAAAGATTGAAAGTGGAACGATTGTTGATGCAAACGCCGGTTTTACAAAAATAATGGGATTTGGACGAGATGAAGTTATTGGTAAGTCTGTGGTTGATTTAAATATTTGGGAAGACATAGAAGAAAGAAAGAAGTTTATTCAACAGATGACCGAGAAGGGATACTGCGAAAACTTTGAAGTAAGATTTATAAACAAGTCCGGGAAAAGAATAACAGGATTACTCTCGGGACAAGTTATAAATTTTCAGGGAGAGCCTCATATTTTAAGCGTTTCGAGAGATATCACCGAGAGAAAGGCAGAAGAAGAAATCGTACTTGAAAGCGAGAAGAAATACAGACTTTTAACAGAGAATATGACAGACGTTATATGGACTATGGATGTTGAAACGATGAAAATATTGTACATAAGTCCATCCATTTTTAAACTTAGAGGATATACACCAGAGGAGATAATTTCAAGTACAATTGATTCGGCACTGACTACAGAAGTAAGTGCGTACATAAGAAAAAACGCGAACTTGATGTTTGAAAAGCTTAAAAACGATACCGAGTTTTTGGGCAAATCTTTCATAAATATATTAGAGCAACCGCGCAAGGACGGTACTATAGTTTGGACAGAAGTAGTTACCCGTTTTTATTTGAATGAAAAAACCGGAAGAATAGAAATTCATGGTGTGACGAGAGACATTTCGGAAAGGAAGAAAGCAGAAGATGAAATACGAAGAAAGAACAAAGAACTGGAAAAATTAAATATAGAAAAGGACAAGTTTTTTTCAATTATTTCGCATGACTTAAGAAGCCCGTTTAACGGGATACTCGGATTAACGAATCTTATGGCAACGGATATACAGCAGCTAACGAGAGAAGAAATACAGGAAATATCGTTGAACTTAAACAAGAGTGCAAACAACTTTTACAGACTACTGACAAACCTTCTTGAGTGGGCAAGAATGCAGGGAAGGATGACAAAATACAACCCCGAAAAGATTTTGCTCAAAAATTTCATCTTTGAAATAATTAATCTGTTTACAGAAACGGCAAATAAAAAAGACATAAAGTTTGAATACGCAGTTGTTGAAGGGATTGAGGTAACAACTGACCGATTCATGCTTGACACAATATTACGAAACTTAGTATCGAATTCATTGAAGTTTACGAATAAGGGCGGAAAAATAGTTATAACCGCAAAAGCAGAAAACAACAAGACTGAGATTACTGTAAAAGATACCGGAATTGGAATGAGCAAAGAAATTTTGGACAATCTATTTAAGATTGACAGCAAACAACTAAGCCGATACGGAACAGACAATGAGCCGGGAACGGGACTTGGCTTAATATTATGCAAAGAGTTTATTGACAGACATAACGGAGAACTTCGAGTAAAAAGCAAAGAGGGGGCAGGAAGTGAATTCACTATTGTGTTAGTAAATGACGAGTATGACAAACAGCTCCAATAAAAAGAATTTCTCAAAGTGATGACGAGAAATATTTTTTATCTCCTAAAAACAAATCAAAACACATATTATCAAAAATAACACTTGTAATTTATAGCGAATTAAATTAACTTTAATTCAATTAGTGGAGAATACATTAATTATGACTATTCTATGAATATAGACACAGGAACAGTTGCGATATTAGTCGTAATTACGCATTTAATACAAATTGCTGTATTTTTTCATCAATACAGAATAAACAAGACATACAGGGGTTTAGGATGGTGGTTAGCTTGGAGCTGCTTTCTAACAGCCGGAATAAGCATACTTGTAGTCAGGTCCATTATACAACTTCCGTCAGTTTTTATCTTCATCCAGAATGTATTAATTATAGTCGGTACGCTACTAATCTATGTGGGATTTATGAGATTTCTGGGGAAGAGAGAGAACAAGCTTGCATTAATGTTAATATTTCTATTTTTTATCATTCCTTTTTCTTATTTCTTGTTCATTGAAGACTCAATAAAAATAAGGACCCTCGTTTTAAATGCCGCAATTTCGTTTATTGCCTTTTTTACGGTCATAAACTTTTACAAGAATAAAACACACAATATAGCTCCGACTGCAAATTTTATAAGTGTGGTTTTTGTATTACATGGAATTGTTTTTACATATATAACATTCAAGACATTCTTTGTAGAGAGTTCTTATGGATTATTCCTACCATCCAATTTAGGGGCTCTACAACTATTTGACGCTCTAATAGCAGGATTGCTATGGACGATAGGGTTAGTAATAATGGTAAACCAAAGGTTGAATTCGGAATTGAACGAATCAAAAGAGCATTTTGAACAAATCTTTAATACGAGTCCGGATGCGTCAGTTATAACGACATTAGATAACGGATATGTTATAAGTATGAATGAAAGTTATTCTAAAATAACGGGTTACAGCAAGGAGGAAACTATTGGGAAATCCATTTTCGATTTGAAAATATGGAAAGACACAAATAACAGGAATGAGGTGGTGAGAGAGCTGAAAGAGAATGGCTATTGTGATAATTTTGAATCAATTTTTGTGAGAAAAGACGGTAAAGAGATAATCGGCTTAATGTCAGCAAGAATTTTTAGCCTTAACGATGAGAAACACATACTAAGTATTACGAGAGATATAACAGAGAGGAAGCTTATTGAACAAAAAATAAGGGAGCAGAATGAAGCACTTAAGAGGATTAATAAGGAAAAGGATAAGTTTTTCTCGATAATAGCACATGATTTAAAGAGTCCATTCAACGGTCTGTTAGGTTTAACAGAGCTGATGGCAAAAGAAATGAATACATTTACTAACGAAGAAATTCAAAACATAGCATCGAAGTTAAATCAAAGTGCAAATAATTTATATAGATTGCTTAACAACCTGCTTGAATGGGCAAGAATGCAGCGGGGTGTAACGAAATTTATTCCGATTAATATTAATCTAAAATTATTAATTGCGGGTACAGTAGATTTATACAGCGAATTATCGGCAAGTAAAGGAGTTGACCTAATCGATAAAACAGAAGAGGATATAATAATAAAAGCGGATATATCTATGATAGAAACTGTGCTCAGGAATTTAATCTCAAATTCAATTAAATTTACAAACGAGGGAGATAAGATTATTATTTCTGCTGAGAAAAATGACAACACAGTTACGATTTCAGTTAAAGATACAGGAATAGGGATGAAGAAAGAAATTGCCACGAATTTGTTTAAAATTGACAAAGTAACAGTCAGAAACGGAACGAACAATGAGCCCGGAACCGGGCTGGGACTGCTACTATGCAAGGAATTTGTTGAAAAGCACAATGGAATAATACAGGTAAGGAGCGAGGAAGGAATTGGCAGCGAATTTAAGGTAATATTAGAAGCTGATGAAATAAAGGAAAAAACAGAAAAAGATGTATTGCAGAGTAACCATTAACAGGTCTTTTTCCGAGGAGAGGAAAACACAGGATAATATTTTAATTTTCTTTAATTATTAAATGAAAGAGATGAAATCTCTAAATTAGTAAATTATTTACATATTAGAATAATGAAGTACAAACTTGAAGATTTAATCGACGTTAAGTTATTCCAGAATTTACAGGAAAAACTTGATTCCGTTTATTCTTTTCCGTCAGCAATAATAGACAATGACGGCAAAGTACTAACAGCAGTAGCTTGGCAGGACATTTGCACAAAATTTCACAGAGCAAATCCGTTATGCGAACGTGAATGCGTTAAGAGTGATCAATATATATTAAATCACATTAAAGAAGCTAATCCTGCGGTAAGCTACACTTGTCCTCACGGATTGATTGACAATGCAACACCCATAATAATTGAAGGCAATCATTTAGGGAATTTTTTTACAGGGCAATTTTTTCTTGAGGAACCCAATTTAGAATTTTTCAGGAATCAAGCAAAGAAATACGGATTTAACGAAAAAGAATATATAGAAGCAGTAAAAAAAGTACCCGTTTGGACGAAGGACAAACTTAGAGCTTATTTAGAGTTTATAAAAGTATTCATTGAAATAATAGCAGGAATAGGACTGAAGAGTTTAAGAAACATAGAATACAATGAAATAATAAAGGAAAGTGAAGAGCGATACCGTTTAGTTATTCAGAACACTTCAGACTGGATATGGGAAGTTGACAAAAGCGGCAAATATGTTTACTCATCGGAAAATATCGAAAGGATATTGGGATACACGTCAGCAGAAATAATAGGTAAGACACCTTTTGATTTTATGCCAGAGAAAGAAAGCAAACGAGTGAATGAGATATTTAGAAATCTAATTGAAACAAAGAGTGTAATAGTAAATTTAGAAAACTGGAATATACATAAAGACGGACATTCAGTTTGCTTATTAACGAATGGGTATCCTTTATTAGACGGCAACGGGAATGTTGTAGGATATAAGGGAGGAGATACAGATATCACATTGCGCAAGCAATCGGAATTGAAACTCAAGCAACAATTACTATTTACCACAGCATTGAATGAAATTGCTGAAATAATAAATTCGAATGACGACCCAAATGACATACTGAAAAACACAAATAGGATAGTAGGAGAAACACTAAAGGCAGACAGAATATCAATATATGATATATCATTTGAAAGAAACAGCATAGAAGGATTGTGTGAATGGCTTAATGAAGAAAATCATAGTATAAAATCAACAAAGGGACAATTCACTTCTATAGAAATATTTCTAAATACTTTTAAAGAAATCAAGAAAAGAAGAAAATACATTGTAAGCTACTCGAATGACGTTAATGAATTAATAAAGAAGGATAAAAAAGATAATCTTTTACATCAAGATTTGAGTATAAAAAGTCTTTTATGGTATCCGTTTCTATTCAATGAGAATGGATACTATTTATTTACGATAAATCAAATCTCTGAACAAAGAGTCTGGACAAATGAAGAATTAAACTTTATAGAATCTGCTGCAAAGCAAGTAAGTCTAGCACTTATGAAGATTAAACTTCTTGAAGAAAGAAAAAAAGCAGAGGACGCATTAGCATATAACCACAGAATGCTTTTGAAACTTTCCAATCAGGTGCCGGGTGTAATTTATCAATACAGATTGTATAAAGACGGAAGTTCATGTTTCCCTTTTTCCAGCGAAGGAATGAATGAAATATACGAATACTCACCAGAAGAAGTGAAAGAAGATGCAACACCCGTTTTCGGCAGACTGCATCCAGAAGACATTCAACGAGTATCGGATTTAATATATGAATCGGCAAGAACCCAGAATGTATTTTACTGCGAATTCAGGGTGGTTTTGCCAAAAAAAGGATTAAGATGGAGGTTCAGCCATGCAGTTCCAGAGAAAATGGAAGACGGAAGCACGCTTTGGCACGGAATAATATATGATATAACAGAACGAAAGAAAACTGAAGAGGAACTAATACGAGCCAAGGAAAAAGCAGAAGAAAGCGACAAGCTTAAATCAGCATTTTTAGCCAACATGAGTCATGAAATCAGGACGCCTATGAACGGAATCCTGGGATTTGCACAATTGCTTAAAGAGCCAAAGTTAACAGGAGAAGAACAACAAAGTTACATAAGTATAATAGAAAAAAGCGGTGCACGTATGCTTAATATAATAAACGACATAGTAGATATTTCGAAAATAGAATCCGGTCAAGCTATTGTAAACTTATCGGAATCAAACATAAATCATCAAATAGAGTACATATATACTTTTTTCAAACCCGAAGCAGAAAGTAAAAATTTAAAATTGTCTTACAATAATTCATTTCCGGATACAGATGCCGAAATAATAACAGACAAAGAAAAGCTATACGCTATACTTACGAATCTTGTGAAAAACGCGATTAAGTTTTCAGATAAAGGTATGATTAGTTTCGGTTATAAAAAGGAAAAGGATTATCTTGAATTTTTTGTTAGAGACGAAGGCATAGGAATTCCAAGACACAGGCAGGATGAAATATTTAAGAGTTTTGTACAAGCAGATATTTCGGACAAAATGGCGTTTCAAGGTGCCGGACTTGGATTAGCGATTACCAAAGCATATGTAGAAATGCTTGGCGGAGAAATAAGAGTAGAAAGTGACGAGGGAAAGGGTTCTACATTTTACTTCACAATTCCATTTAACATCAGAAGTAAAAGCAAGAATAAATCTATATTAAGAAAGTCCGGAAAGGAAGATGAAGAATTAAAGAAGCTTAAAATTTTGATTGCAGAAGATGACGAAGAATGCAGTAAACTTCTTGAGATTATGGTTAAAAAATACAGCAAGAGTACTTTAACATCATCAACAGGTAAAGAAACTTTAGAGTTATACCGCAAAAACCCAGATATTGATTTAATATTGATGGATTTAAAAATGCCGAATATGAATGGATACGAAACAACCAGAGAAATAAGAAAATTAAACAACGATGTAATTATATTAGCACAGACAGCGTATGCACTTGCAGGTGATGAAGAAAAAGCAATTACTGCGGGATGCAACGGGTATTTATCAAAACCGATAAAGCAGAAAGTAATTGATGATTTATTGATTAAGTATTTTAAGAATAAGTGAAAGACATCGAACAGTAAGATTTTGAGAAATAAAGGGTTAGGAAAAACAGAAGCAGCATAGTAGATACTGAATCTTTACGCAAAAAATACATAGAGAAATAAAAGAGGCTGTTTTAAGGGACAACCTCTTTATTTTATTTAAAAACTTATCTTACCAAATGACAGCTCTTGAAGCGGGGTCTTTGTACATATTCCCAGAAGTGATGTTGAACGCTTCATAGAACTGCGGTATGTTGTAAACGATACCGTTTACACGTGCAAGAGAAGGTGAATGCACATCTTCTTTTAATCTTTTAAGGAGTTCTTTTTCACGAATACTTCCTCTCCATATTTGTGCATAAGAGAGAAAATATCTTTGCAGGGGTGTGAATCCTTCGATTTCATTTGCAGGGGGATTTTTGTCCCAAGCTTTTTTCAAACCCTCAAGACCGAGAGTAATACCACCGAGGTCAGCAATATTTTCGCCGAGTGTGAACTTTCCATCAACTTTAAATGTATCAAGAACAACAAAATTATTATACTGATCTACGAGTATCTGGGTTTTTGATTCGAATTTGGTTTTATCATCATCTGTCCACCAATCTTTGAGATTTCCTTCAGCATCAAACTTTCTTCCCTGATCATCAAAACCATGAGTAATCTCGTGACCAATAACCGCTCCTATTCCACCGTAGTTTACAGCGTCATCACCCTCAGCAAAAAAGAATGGGGGCTGAAGAATACCAGCGGGGAAACAAATCTCATTATTAGTTCCAGAATAATAAGCGTTAACAGTCTGCGGACTCATCCCCCATTTTGATTTATCAACTGGTTTACCAATTTCGCTGATGTTTTTGTTAAAATTGAATTTTCTTACATTCAAGATATTATCAAAATACGAATCCCTTGAGATTTCTATTTTTGAATAATCCTCCCATTTATCGGGATACCCAACTTTAATACCCATTTTATCAAGTTTTATCAACGCCTGTTTTTTGGTTTCATCTGACATCCAGTCAAGATTTTTTATTCTATCCGCCATAGCAAGTTTGATATTGGCGACCAAATCTTTAATTTTTTGTTTAGCAGCAGGAGGAAAATGTTTTTCAACGTAGAGCTCTCCCAGAGCTTCGCCAAGAGAACCATTAACAACGTCTAGTACACGTTTCCAACGAGGTCTAATTACCTGTGCACCTGACATAAACTTTCCATAGAAGGCAAAGTTTGCTTCAACAAAATCACTGCTTAAGTAGGCAGAGGCATTGTTTATAAGTCTCCATTCGACATAATTTTTTAGAACATCAAGGCTTGCATCATCAAAATGTTTTCCAAAATCCTCAAAATATTTTTTCTGTCCCACATTTATATCCCCAGGATTTTCGACGCCTATCTGCTTCATATAAAGTTTCCAATCAAAACCGCTGCTTAATGCTGTCAGATCATCTAAAGACATTTTATTGTAATTCAGTTCAGGATCACGAAGCTCAAGGTTAGAGAATGAAGAGTTTGCAAGAATTATTTCAAACTCCATTTGCATTTTTGCCTTTGCCACTGCGAGTTCTTCATCATATCCGACAAGTCTAAACAATTCTGTCATGTATTTTTGAAGTTCAGCTCTTATTGATTTATTCCTCTCATCATCTTTAAGATAATAATCTCTATTTGAAAGAGTAATTCCGGATTGTCTTAAAGAAGCTATATTCATAGAACTATTTTTACGATCGGGTGAAGAACCGAAACCGAAGAATGATGACGAACCGCTTGTATTTAGGTATGCGATAAACTTTATTAAGTCTTCTTTCTTATTTATGCTTTTTAGTTCATCGAGCTTGTTTTTTATTGGCTGGAATCCAAGTGAATTAATTTTAGATTCATCCAGACCACTGGCAAAGAAATCACCAATTTTTTGTTTGTTAGAACCCGGAGTACTTTTCTGAGTCGATAATTCCTCGATAAGCGCTTTTAACTGACGGTCATTATTCTCACGTAGTTCATCGAAAGCACCGTAACGGGTCAAGTCTGGCGGCATTGGAGTATTTTTTACCCATGTCCCATTTGCATAATTAAAGAAATCATCTCCTGGACTTATACTCAAATCCATATTGTTTTTATCAATTATTGGCTGAGCAAAAGAAGATGCCACAAATCCTAAAATTAGGAATAAAGCAATAATGTTTTTCATTTTGATATTATTATGTTTATATTTTATGTTGATTATAAAAAAATATTGCACATGATTAAACGCTTTTTCTTTGAATACATATTTTACAGAAACAACAAATTATGAATAAGTTAACTTAATTTCCTGAGAGACACTTTCATGCATACTAAGAGCAACGGGACATGTTTTAGTAATGTGCTCAATTATTTTCTTTTCTTTATCTGAATAATTGTTCGTTGGAAATTTAATTTCTATATGAATTTCAGCTACTTTCCGCGGTTCAGCAGACATTATTTTCGTAATTTCGGCAGTTGCTCCATCAATTGAGAAACCATGATTTTGTGCTGCAATACCCATGATTGTAATCATACAAGCGCAAAGCGAAGATGACATAAGGTCTGTCGGAGAAAAGGCTTCTCCTTTTCCGTTATTATCAATCGGAGCATCGGTAATGACTACCTGTCCGGATTTAACATGAGTCATCTCTGTTCTTAAATTTCCGAGATATTTTAAAGTTGATGTGGGCATATATTTTTATTTAATTGTACAAAAATAAGTATTCTGATTTTGTTTTTAAATGATATAAGATAATATAATTTCGCAGAAGATGGAAATGATACTAAATTTAATTATGAAATACCGCCTGAAAGAGCAGTTGACATAAATCCACTTGCAAAAAAGTATCCTGCAAGATGAGAATACTAAAAGCATCTATTACATTTAAACTCGACTACTCATTTTGTATATTTAAAATTGTATAAAATTGGACGACATAACAGATAATATTATAGAAAAAGAAGCACCAAAGCCGAGTGACTACTGGGCAAAGCTGTCTGAATACGAGGGACCTCTCGATATTCTACTCCACTTTATAAAGGAAGAGGAGTTAAATATATACGACATCCCGATATCAAAAATTACAAAAGATTTTCTTGAGTTCCTGAACTACATGCAGACACTTGATATTGAACTTGCCGGAGAGTTTTTACTTATGGCAGCAGAACTGATGAAAATTAAAGCAAGAATGCTAATACCTCAGATAGCTGAGAATGAAACGGAGGAAGAAGATCCGAGATATACACTTATAAGAAAATTACTCGAGTACAAAAGATTTAAGGACGCGTCAACAGAACTTCTAAAATATGAAGAAAGTGCAAGACAAAGATATTTCAGGCTCTATTTTAAAAAAGATCCGAAGGAAGTTGAGCTGGATGTATTAAATGATGCCGGACTTCAAAACCTGACGATTTTCAATCTTATTAAAGGGTACAAACGCGTAATCACGAACGTAAGACATGAAGTAGTACACCCAATTGAGTTAATGAACACAACACCTGAAATTCAGAGAGAATTTTTGATAAACTTCTTTAAGACACGGTTATCTATTAATTACAAAGAACTGATAGCTATGATGGATGATAAAATGGTTGTGATATGTACATTTCTATCAATATTACAGTTAGCATTGGAAGGTTATCTCGGAATTATATATAATGAAAAGAATTTGTCTGAATTTTCTTTAATAAAAATACTAAATGAACACTTAAATTGATTACAGACGGAATTAAGAATATTGTTGAAGCATTAATCTTTGCATCTGACGAAGAAATTACAATTAAAGAAATAAAAGACCTATTAGACACTTTCAGAATAAGCGTTTCAATTAAGGAAATTGAAGCTTCAATAGATGAACTGAACAGAGAATACGAAAATAACGGCAGCGCATTTGAAATAATAAATCTTGCCGGAGGTTATATATTTGCAACGAAGAAAAAATATTCCCATTTTCTAGGAAAACTTACTGCGGAAACTCAGAAGAAGAAACTTTCACAATCGGCAATTGAAACACTTGCTATAATAGCGTACAAACAACCTATTACTCGTTCTGAGATTGAGTTTGTAAGAGGAGTAAATGTTGATTACATCGTTAACTCGCTTCTTGAGAGGGATCTTATCACGATAAAGGGCAGAGCTGACGGTCCGGGAAGGCCGATACTTTACGGTACGACGACAAGCTTCCTCAAAGTACTGGGATTAAATGCGTTGGATGACCTACCGAAACTAAAGGAAATAAATGATATACTTAAGAATGAAAAGATTGAGGGAATTTCTGAAGCAGATATTGATTTGTTTAATTCAATGAGTAGTCAGGGACAAGAAGATTTTACTGACAGTTCGCCGAACGAACGATTAAACTTCGAAGTGAATACTGAGAAAGAAGCAGAGCAAGTTGAAGAATTGAAAAAAACGCATAACAGAATTGATTTTACTGAAGGGAATTTTGCAGAAGGATATAATAACGATATAAATAAACATGAAGGGATTAGTACTGAAATAAATAATGAAGAGAAGATCGCAGATGATGATTCCGAGAGTAAAAATGAGGAAAGCACAATATGATGAAGGAAAGCGATGTTTACACACGTCTAAACAAATATCTTTCAAACAATACAGAATTTGCGAGAAGAAAGATTGATGAGTTCATAAAACAAGGTAGAATAACAGTAAACAACAAGGTTGTACTTGAACAAGGTTTACAGATTAATCCCAACAAAGATGAAGTCAGGCTTGACGGCGAACGAATAAGAGAAAAAACAAATAAGAAATATTTTATACTTCACAAACCGATAGGCTTTATTACGACCACAGATGACGAGAAGAACAGAAAAACTGTTATTGACCTTATTAAGACGCACGATAGAGTTTTTCCAATAGGTAGACTAGACAGTGATACAAGCGGAGTTTTACTTCTTACAAATGATGGTGACTTTGCTAATAAGCTGATGCATCCAAAATATAAGGTTGAGAAGACATACATTATCACACTTTCAAAACCTCTTGAAGAAAAGCTGAGAGCAAAGCTTGCAGGAGGTATAAAACTTGACGGTAAAAAGACGGCTCCTGCAAAGATTGTTCATCCGAATAAAAATGATTTAAGTATTGTTTCGATAACCTTAACAGAGGGCAGAAACAGACAGGTACGCAGAATGTTTGAGGGATACGGATATTTTGTTAGAAAACTTCACCGTATTTCATATGGACACCTGACAGATAAAGGATTAAATGCAGGAGAATACAGAAAGCTTACAAAAGAAGAAATAAATAAATTCAACAAATAGAATGGCAGAACAAAACGAATTAGTAAAAAGAAGATTAGAAGAGCTTGAAGAAATCAAGAAACTTGGTGTAAACCCTTACCCGCACAGGTATGACGTAACAGACAAAGCGGATGATTTACTTAAGAATTATACAGACCCAAAAGATGAGGCAGAAGCCGAGCTCAAGAAGAAGAGCATTGTTTCAATAGCTGGAAGAATTTCTGCTATTCGAAGAATGGGCAAAGCAACGTTTTGTCACATTAAAGATGACACAAACCGGATACAAGTATATATTAAGAGGGATGAAGTAGGGGAAGTAAGCTATGCGATAATGAAAATGCTTGATATTGGTGATATCATCGGAGTTAAAGGGTTTGTCTTCAGGACAAAGACGGGAGAAGTATCGATACACAGCATTTCTCTTGAACTTCTTACAAAATCAATTCATCCTCTCCCAGTCGTAAAGGAAGAAATTACTGAATCAGGTGAAAAAATCATTCATGATGCATTTGCTGATGTTGAACTACGTTACAGACAGAGATACATTGACCTCATTGTTAATGAAAATGTTAAAGATACGTTTATTAAGAGAACCAAAGTAATCAAGTCCATTAGAGCAACACTTGAGAAGTACGGATTTTTTGAGGTTGAGACTCCAACATTACAAACAATATACGGCGGAGCAAATGCGAGACCTTTTATTACGCATCATAATGCTCTTGATATACCTTTATATTTGAGAATTTCAAACGAATTATATTTAAAGAGATTGATAGTCGGAGGTTTTAACAGGGTTTATGAGTTCGTTAAAGATTTCAGAAATGAAGGAATAGACAGAACGCATAATCCTGAGTTTACGCAGGTAGAATGGTATCAGGCATACGGAGATTACACAGACAGTATGAACATGTTTGAAGAGGTTGTAGAGTCTGCATGTATA
This sequence comes from uncultured Ignavibacteriaceae bacterium, assembly GCA_964626015.1. Lineage (GTDB taxonomy): Bacteria > Bacteroidota > Ignavibacteria > Tepidaquicellales > Tepidaquicellaceae > CAIKZJ01. The sequence continues at coordinate 8,036 of CAZVCC010000043.1, read as the reverse complement.
GCTGTTCACGGCACATCCAACTTTGAATATCAGGGTACACAGATTGATGTTACCCGTCCATGGAAAAGGCTTAAAATGACAGATGCTATTAAGGAAAAAACAGGACTAGATGTTCTTTCAATGAAGAAAGATGAAATAATAATGTACATGAAGAAGAATGATATTGACCTTGATTTAAAGCTTTCACATAGCAAGGGTCTGGTCATTGCAGCATTATTTGAAGCACTTTGTGAGACGGATTTAATACAGCCAACATTTGTAATAAATCATCCGATTGATACAACTCCGCTCTGCAAACCGCTAAGGCAATATTCACTTTCGGAGTTAGAAGAAATGAAAGACGATCCTGAACAGGTAATATTTGTTGAGAGATTTGAACCATACATTAACAAATGGGAGGTCGGGAATGCATACACAGAGCTAAATGACCCGATACTTCAAAGAAGACTTCTTGAAAGCCAAGTTGAAAGAGGAAGAGGTGGAGAAGAAGACACGCATCCTTTTGATGAGGACTTTGTAAAAGCAATAGAGGTTGGAATGCCACCGACAACTGGTGTCGGGATGGGGGTTGACAGAATTGTAATGCTACTTACGAATTCGGTAAATATTAGAGACGTTTTACTGTTTCCGCTAATGAAGCCGCTTGGATAACTTTTATAAAGACGGGAAAATGAAGTATAAGAATAACGTTTTAGAATTAGTCGGAAACACCCCACTAATAAAACTAAATAAGCTAACAAAAGGAATTAAAGCCACAGTACTCGGAAAGATGGAATCTTTAAATCCCGGAGGCAGTGTTAAAGACAGGATTGGAAAACTAATGGTTGAAAATGCCGAAAGAGAAGGTAAACTAAAACCGGGAGGGACGATAATAGAAGCAACGAGCGGGAACACAGGAATAGGACTTGTACTTGCTTCTGCTGTAAAAGGTTATAAATCTATTATAGTTGTAACAGATAAGGTATCACAGGAAAAAAGAAATTATCTAAAAGCATTTGGAGCTGAAGTTGTAATAGTACCGAAAAATGTTGGACATGACCATCCTGAATATTACATGAATAAAGCTCAATCAATTGCAGAAACAACACCAAACTCATTATACATAGGACAGTACACTAACGAATCAAACCCTTTAGCCCATTATCTTACTACTGGTCCTGAAATATGGGAAGCAACAGAGGGTAACATAACTCATTTTGTAGCGGGACTTGGCACAGGAGGAACAATTACCGGAACGGCAAGATACTTGAAAGAAAAGAATCCAGAAATTAAAATAATTGCAGCAGATCCTATAGGTTCAATCGCGAAACTTTATAAGGATGAAGGACAAACAGGTGAATGTAAACCTTATTTAGTTGAGGGTATTGGTCTTGATATGATACCTGAAATAATGGATTTTAATCTTATTGATGATGTTGTCGAAGTGAGTGACAAAGATTCAATTGATACATGCAAAGCACTAACAAAAGATGAGGGGATATTCTGCGGTGCTTCAACGGGTACATCAGCGTATACTGCATTAAAAATAGCAAAAAAGCTGGATGAAAGAGGAGTTGTAGTTTTTATAGTTTGTGACACTGGTGAAAGATATCTTTCGAAGTTTCATAATGACGACTGGTTAAAACAAAATAATATTTAATAGGATTGTTAAGCAAAACTGTAACGGTTCAAAATTAGAATATTCATGAGCAGATATATTATTTTTTTGCTATTTTGTTCATTGAATTTAATCTATTCAGAGAGCCAATCACAAGGATTCAGGGATTTAGAAAGAGAAGAACTAAACACCGGAATTGATGTTAAGCTTTTCAGGAGCATTAATAATTCCAGAAACAAATTTTCAAATACGGTAATACCAATAACAGATAAATCAGTATTACCTCTCAGTATTTTGTTACCTGTAGGATTAGCGGGTATTTCAAGATATAATGGTTATTATTATGATGAGAACTCGGCAGCACTTATTATGGTCTCTGAACTAACCGGTTTAGGAGTAACAGCAGGATTAAAATACTTAGTAAAACGAGAAAGACCTTATGTATCTCTCAAAGACGTATATTTTAGAAAGGATAACTCCCCTACTGACAGGTATTCATTTCCTTCAGGACATACTACTACAGCTTTTTCAATAGCAACTTCCTTAACACTAAGATATCCTGATAAACCTGCAGTAATTGCTGTATCATATTTATATGCAGCACTAATCGGATACGGAAGAATATATCTCGGAGTTCATTATCCGAGCGATGTATTGGGGGGGATGGTGATAGGCAGCGGATCGGCAGCACTAGTTTTTGCTTTCCGAAAGGAAATTATAGATTTTAAAAACAATCTTTTTAACGAAAAGAACCGCCCTGACAGCAATACAGGAAGTATGTCTGCAGGAGCAATACTTGGACTCACGATAGGTGCTGACGTGATTAACAATATAATAAACGATTTGATAAGTAATAATGTTACAATATCCTCTGACGGAAACTCTTTAAATGCAGTTATTCAATTCTAAATTATTATTATCATGTGATAATAAATTGTCTATTATGTTTAATGAATTACCTTCTGATAATTCCATGAATTTTGATTAATGATAGCAAAGGACAAAAATAAAAATTTAATTGAAGATACAACGTTTATTGTGTGCGACGTTGAGACCACAGGATTATCCCCAAAGTTCAACAGGATTACAGAGATTTCATTGATAAAGATAAGGAATGATGAAATCATAGATAAATATACAACACTTATAAACCCAGGACAACACATTCCATACGGGATTACGCAACTTACAGGAATAACAAATGAAGATGTATTTGACAAGCCACCATTTTCAGAAGTAGCGCATAAAATAATAGATTTCATAACAGATAATAACGGTTCAGAAATAGTATTCACCGGGCATAATGTAAGCTTCGATTACAAATTTGTTTCTGAATCATTTAAGAGACTTGATAAACCTTATTATCTGAACTTAAACACACTATGCACCTGTAAACTTTCAAGGAGGCTGCTACGAACATTAGGCAGCAAGTCGCTTGGAAATGTAGCAAAGCACCTTAACATAAGAATAAAGAACAAGCACAGGGCATACGACGACACACTTGCAACAGCAAAAATACTTATTCATTTTATTCAATTACTGCAGGAGGAATACGATTATGAATCGATTGACGAGATAATAAAATTTCAAAACTCCAAGATATTCACCGAGGAGAAAAAACCCTTAGCTTTAAAGCGTGTAAATCTGTCACTGAAGGACATTCCAAAAGATCCCGGAGTTTATTTCATGAGAAGTTCCTATAATGAAATTATATACATCGGTAAAGCAAAAAATTTAAAGGACAGGGTATCATCATACTTCAGACATAATGACAATCATTCGTACAAGATAAGAAAACTTCTTACCAGCGTAAGGAAATTAGAGTTCGAGATAACCGACTCGGAATTATCTGCTTTGATACTTGAATCAAAGATGATAAAGAGATACAAACCGAGATTTAATACTGCTATTAAGAGGTTTAGGTTTCATCCTTTTTTGAAATTTGATGTACAAAATGAATTTCCAAAACTTGATTATGTTTACGAAATAGAGAATGATAATGCATACTATTACGGTCCTTTTATGAGCAAAGGGACGGTAAGATATATACATAAAGAAATTTATGACAGATATAAACTGAGAAAATGCGAGGACAAAACTATAAAGGCAAAGAATACGAACTCTAACTGTATGTATTTTGATATCGGTAAATGTGAAGCACCTTGCAATATGACGATACCAATATCTAAATACAGGGATGAAGTTAGCAAAGTACACAAGTTTATTATCAGCGAAGGAAGCAATTCAATTACAGGTTTGCTGAGAGAGCAAATGAGCAAGAATGCAGAGAATGAAAACTTTGAGAAAGCTGCATTATACAGGGACAGGCTTGCGGATATAGTTAAAGTTATGAGCTATCAGAAAGTTATTACTTCTGCTATAAACAATAAGAAGATTATTATAAAATGTGACAATGAGAGCAAAAGAGAATTGTTCTTTATTCAAAACGGAAAGCTTGCGAAAACGATAAAACTCAACCAAGATGATGACTTTAATCAGAGACCTGTATCAGAGGAATTATCTGAAGTTATAGAAACTCTATATTTTTCATTGAATAAATTCGTTAAACACAAATTCTCACAAATAGAGCTTGACGAGATAAAGGTAATTTCGAACTGGTTAGCATTGAACAGAGACAAAAACACATTTCTCGAATTGAATGATAAACATACGATAGAAGGACTGATTAAATTTTGTTTAAGATAGAATTTTTAGAAGCTGAAGATAACATAAAACAGTAATTTGTAACCTGTTTAAAACCAAAGGTTCACCAACCGTAACGCAAGTTAACCGAGAACGAAACGGAAATACCATATAATTGAATGATTATTAGTATTGCAGGTATTAGATTATTATAAAACCTTGTACGTCTTTTTCAGAATCTATTTCGGTAACTAATGCTTTAAAGTTTATATAATCCTGATTTCTTTTATTATTCAAATGTTTAATAAATACATCCAAATAACTGTCAATTTCTTCTGATGATTGAACCTGATACTGTTTAGCAATATTTTTAAACTCTTCAACTTTTTCAATAAGCATATCATAATCATGAATTTCGCCAGCTAAGGCAACCAAAGTTTTAATCTTAATTCCAACATCGGAAAGCTTCAAATCAAGTGACTCATTTAAAAAGTCAAGAGTATATCTGAGCGGTTTGGCACGCAGCCTCATTTTATGGAGTTGGTTTTTGTTTTCCGGACCCGTCAAGACGTCATTTTTATAAATCATCATTTTATCGTAAAGGAAACAAACCTGAATGCCAAGAAATCTACTAATTTTTTCATGGCTGATTTCTCCAACCGATTCGAACATTTTGTTTCTAATGAAATCCTCCAGTGATGATTTACTTAGCAAAAAGTCAACAAGTTTTTTATTAACAAATATTCGTCTTCTTTGTTCAACAGAAAGTGTTTTAAGATTATCCAAGAATTTTAAAATCATAGTATTATCTACATTGATTGTCAGATATTCTTCAGTAATCTGAATACAGACGTCAGTTTCCCGCGATGGACTGAACAGTCTTATGAACTGTTTTAATTTACGTAAGTATACTTTATACTCCTTGCTACCTGACAATTCCCCGAGTGTAATAAATAACGATTCCAACTTTCTGGATTCTGTTCTTATATCGTGAAGATAATTTTCATCCGGTTTTTTAAGAAACTTATCTACGTTACGAATAACATTCAGCGTTCTTTTAAGAAAAATATCTTTCACCATTTTTAGTATGATTAAATCTAATAATACAAATCTCTAAATGTAAAAATAGATTAAATACAGCTTAATCAAAATATAATAAATAATGCAAGAATTATCAGCGACATTAAAAAAAGAAGCCCGGGACGTAGGAGGATGTCCCGAGCTTAGAAAAGGAGAAAGCTATGAAAAACACTTTTATTTAACCAACACCATTCTCTTAGTCTGAATGTTGTTTCCGGCTACAATCTTATAGAAGTAAACACCTGAAGCGACCTGATGTCCTGCAGCATCGAGTCCGTGCCATGCTGCGGTATATTTACCTGCATTAAATTTCTGATTTACGAGAGTTACCATTTCTCTGCCCGTAATATCGTAAATCTTAAGTGTTACTTGTCCTGATTGAGGTAGTGAGAAGTCAATTTTTGTTGTTGGATTGAACGGGTTCGGGTAATTCTGACTTAACTCGAACTTCACGGGGATTTCTGTACCGCTCTGTATTACGCCAACTGCATAATTCTTCGATGTTAAAAGAACCTGAATTGTATAGAAAGGATTATGAATACCGCGACTGCCGTCATAAGCAATCATTTGATAATTGAAGTATGCTTTTCTTAAGTTGAGATTCATTGAGTCTCTTGCGATTAACTGCCATGATACTGAATCAATACCTGCGGGCGGTAATGCAATTCTGAGATTTTTAACGCATCCATCAAATTCTTTTTGCCATGGTTCAATAAGACCATTTCCATCATAATCTTCAGGAGCAACGAAATCGTCAAAGCTTGTAACTCCCGGATGGCAGCTTAAACATCCTTTAACGTGATCATAGTTTGAAGCTTCATCATGTAATTTGAATGAGTGTCCGCCAACTTTATCTCTCTGAACCGTACCAGTATCTGTTGTTGGTGCCATATGACATCCAACGCAAGCACCATCGATGTTTTTATGTGAACCTGAAATGAATGGGAATCCGAATGTTGCAGCGTTTTGTCCCATAAGAACGTCGCCCTGTGTTGAATGGTGGGGACCCCACTGTGCAGTAAATGAACCTTTAACTGTTACGTATGTTTTATTATCTCTTCTTGACTGGTGGCAAGAAATACAAGTCTTTCCTGAACCTGCGTTTGAATAATTGTAACCGTTTGCAAGTGTATCTGAAGGATGATTTCTTAAATGACCACTATGCGGATCGTGACATGTCGGGCATCCGATTGCTGTCATATCTCCTTTAACTAACGCAGGCTTTGTGAAATAATTTGGACCTCCAACAGTTTTCTTAGTATAATCAATGTGGTTTCTTCCGTCATGGCACATGTTACAGTCATTGCCAGTTTTGTTTCTTAAACTGTCGGCAACATTTCTGCCCTCAAAAACCGGATTTGAATGTATTGAATTATTCCACTGAGCTACCTGCGGATATCTCCAAGGATTATCGTGGCATGAAGAACATACTTTAGAGTCAAAATTGACTGCAATCTTCGTAGTATCACCACTTGAAGCATGCTCACTACCGGCACCATGGCAACTTTCGCAGCCAATACCAGCATAAGCAACGAGTGATGGGAATTTGGTTTTTAAAGAATCCCAATTACCCGGTTTTGGTGGAGAATAAGCAGACCAGCTCCATCCGAGTGTTCTGGCTCTGTCATCAAAACCGCCGTTCAATGCGAATTTTCTATTGTCGTACCCAGTTGTGTGACATCTAAAGCAGTTTGTTCCAAAACCAGCTGAACCAGAATCGAGATTATACTTCATTGTTGTCCCATGAGCACTAACTTTCCATTTGTTGAAAAGAACCACAAACTCGGGTGATGCACTATGGCAAGACATACAATTTGGGTATGCAGCAGGAACGCCGTCAAAACCACCGACACCAACATAATCACCAGAGGTAACCTTTAGAGTAGAATCTTTGGTACCTGTCGATGTGGTTATAGAAACGTTAACAACATAAACACCTTTAACATCAGCAAAAAACTTATACCAACCCAAGGAAGGTATTGATGTTAAAGCTGCGGTTGAACCCGCAGGTTTAGAATTAAATGTCCAGTTACTTGTCTGAACGGCGGCTGTATCTCCAACGTTCATAACTGACAAATAGACATAAGTTTGATTTGGTACAGTGCTAAGACCTGTTGTAATACATGAATCCGGTCTTAAAACAGTACTTGTCGACCACATGTAAGGAGTAACACTTTGAACCATAATTTTGGGTTTTGGGGCAGCAAACATAACACTTGCGGTCATAACCAAAACCATCAAAACTGTAAGTAATTTTTTCATAAAATTATAAAATTTATTTCTTAAATATTGTAAAATTTTTAATCATTTTATATATATAACTTCAATTCTTGTGCCAAAGATTAAGTAATTGAAAAAACAATAATTATTTAATAGTACCCTCCTATTTGTGTGTAGATTTTACACAAACATTGTTTAAATGTGGATATATTACACTGTTTTAATTTTAATAATTTCTGTGAAAAATTCTATTAATATATTGTTTTTACATTTATTTATTCTGTAGGGTGTCAAAAATGGCTTTCGATATTAAGTAGTTTTAAAGTTGAAAAATCCTGAACACTTATAGACCACAGTTTTTAATTCATTATGGCAAAAATAGTGGAATTTGGCATATTATAAGCATAAATGAATATCGCAGGCATATCGCAGGAATATCGCAGGCATATCGCAGGCATATCGCAGGCATACATAAAAAATGCAGTTTTGAAGCTCC
>CAZVCC010000042.1:0-29356 GCA_964626015.1 uncultured Ignavibacteriaceae bacterium | reverse complement strand
AATTGGAGACTTTTTTATATCCTTTTTTATTTACACACTATTTAGAACGCTTACAGAAAGATATGAAGCGATGTTTTAATAGTCAGTAAAAGATTTACTCCGTTTTCCTGTAGCGCCATACTGCAAGAGACATCATTACACCCGCATAAGCGATAAAGAAATAAAGAGTTGGCAGCAAATCCTTGAATCCTGAACCTTTCTGCATTATCATCCGCATCGCACGATTAAACTGTGCGATTGGATTAAAGATGGCTATTGCCTGTGCCCACTGAGGCATGCTTTCAACAGGAGTGAAAATTCCCCCCATAAGTATGAACAAAACAAGAAGAAACCACGCTACGAACATCGCTTGCTGTTGAGTATCAGTAAGCGTCGATATTAACAGCCCCATACCCAGTACAACAAAAAGATAAACAGATGCGAGCATTAATATATTTAAAGGATTTCCAATCAGAGGAATATCATAAATAAGTATCCCGATAACCAGCCCGAATATAAGTTCTCCCATCCCGATTATCCAGAAAGGCATCAGCTTACCAATGATAAACTGATACTTCTTTATTGGAGTAACATTCAGCTGCTCTATAGTTCCGATTTCCTTTTCCTTTACTATGTTCATTCCTGAAAGGAAGGCACCAATCATCGTTACCAGCACAACGAGTATACCCGGAACCATGTAGGTCTTGTAATCAAGCTCTGGATTGTACCAGTTTGAATAATTTATATTAATCAAAGGAACTACATCCATTTTCATATTTGCCTCTATACTTTTATCGACGTTGAACTGACGGATAATGTTTGATGCATAGTTATTAATGATGCCTGCAGCTGACCCGTCCTCTGCATTTAACACAAGCTGTAATTCTGTTAAACCGTTTGACCTGAAATTCTTTTCAAAATCCTTTGGAATGTGAACAATTAATTTTGATTGATTCTTTTTAAAGCTCTCTTCAGAATTGTTAACCGAGAAAGATACATCATTCAGGACAAAATAATTAGATGCCGTAAACTTTGATACAAGATCCCGTGAAAAATGCGACTGGTCAAAATCAACAACATTGAACTTTATGTTTTTGATTTCATACGTCGCTGCATTTGAAAGTATGAGCAATTGAATAACAGGCAGAAAGAAAATCAACGGTATCATTGCCTTATTCCTTATTACCTGCAAAAATTCTTTATTCAATATTATCAGTATTGTTCTCATCTATTCAAGTCTGATTTTAAACCTCTTAATGCTAAGTAAAATAAAGAATAGAGTCATGCCTGCAAGGACAAGGGTTTCAACGTAGATATAATCGAATGTAATACCCTTTAACATGATTCCCCTTACGATTACAATGAACCATTTTGCGGGAATTATATAACTAAGTAGCTGCAATATAAAGGGCATGTTTTCTATCGGGAATATATATCCCGAAAGTATAATTGATGGCAGCATTAAAGCCGAAAGTGAAATCATTAATGCGGTCTGCTGATTATTGCTTACAGTTGATATCAGTATTCCAAGCGATAAAGAGGTTATTAAAAATAAAATACTCTCGAAAACCAGAAGGACAATACTTCCCTCAATAGGGACAAGAAATACAAATTTCGCTAAAACAATCACGACAACATAATTTATTAAAGATATAACAAAATACGGTATAACCTTCCCTACTATAATCTGAAAAGGATTAAGGGGCGAAACCAGCAATACTTCCATTGTGCCAAGTTCTTTTTCCTTTGCAATAGAAATCGATGTCATCATCGCCGAGACCAATAGAAGAATCACTGAAATCAGCCCGGGTACGAACATAAACACGCTTTTTAAATTAGGATTGTACAGCATCTTGATTTCTGTGTTAATAACCGGCGGCAAACTCTTACCCTGAGTCAATTCTCTCTGATAATCCTGAATAATGGATGATGTATAACCGATTAGCATATTCGCAAGGTTTGGGTCGGATGCGTCTGCAATTATCTGTACGTTTGCAAGATTCGATTTCCCCAGATTTTGTCCGAAATCAGGTTCAAATATTATTACTTCCTTTATTATCCCTTCTTTAAAGGCAGGTTCAATATCATTCACAGAGTTGAGATTGTAATAAAGCATGAAATAACCCGAAGACAGTATTTTATTGCTGATTTCATGCGTTACATTATCCTTCGAAAAATCTAAAATAGCTATCTTAGCGTCTTTTATTTCGTTCGTTATTGCAAATCCAAAAAGAAGAATCTGCGCTATTGGCATCCCGAAAAGAATAAGCAGTGTTCTGTAATCTCTGAGTATATGCTTGAATTCCTTTTTAACAAACGCAAAAAATCTTTTCATTTATTTGCTCCTCGCAATCTTAACGAATACCTCGTGCATGTTTTCTGCATTGTACTGTCTCTTTAGATTGTCAGGAGTATCTAAAGATGCAATTCTGCCGTCAACCATCATGGAAATTCTGTTGCAGTATTCTGCTTCGTCCATGTAATGTGTTGTAACTATAACCGTAACACCTTTGTGAGCTGCCTCATAAATCATATCCCAGAACTGACGACGTGTTATAGGGTCAACTCCCCCCGTTGGCTCATCAAGGAATACTACCTTTGGGTCGTGAATTATAGCAACGGAAAATGCAAGTTTTTGTTTCCAGCCGAGAGGTAAAGAACCGATGAGTTTATTCCTTGCATCCGTAATACTCAATAAATTCATCAAATAGTCTGTTTTCTCATTCAGCAGTGATTTCGAAAGTCCGTATATCCCCCCGTAAAATCTTATGTTCTCAGCTACTGTTAAATCATCGTAGAGAGAAAACTTCTGGCTCATATAACCTATATTCTTCTTTATCTTTTCAGTTTCCCTGTAAACATCATATCCTGCCACGGTTGCTTTACCAGAAGTAGGCGTTGATAGTCCGCAAAACATTCTCATGGCAGTTGTTTTCCCCGCTCCGTTCGCTCCCAAAAAACCGAATATCTCGCCTTTCTCAACATGAAAGGAAATGGAATCAACAGCTGTGAAATGACCAAATTTCTTCGTAATATTTTCTGCATGTATTATGTTCTCCCTGCTCATTTCATTTGCTCATTAAATCCATAAAACAATCTTCAATTGTTGGTGTAATTATCTTTAATGTTATATCTTGATGATGCTTGCTTTGTAGATAATTCATTATTTCCTCACCATTTTCATTTTCTCGTTTGTCTGTATAATGTAGAGAATCTCCAAAAGAAAATGCTGAACCGGAATGTTCATAGTCTCTCAGGTCAACAAGCAGTTGATACATGTTTTCTGATTTAAGTGAAAATAATTTCTTCGAATAGCGGGAAAGAATGTTTTTCAAATAATCTGTTTCAAGAATTTTTCCCTTTTGCATTAAAGCAACCCTGTCGCATTTACTTGCCTCATCCATGTAAGGAGTTGAAACAACTATTGTAATTCCTTCCTTGCGAAGATTACCGAGCATATCCCAGAATTCATTCCTTGAAACAGGATCAACACCCGTTGTCGGCTCATCAAGAATAAGAATTACCGGTTTATGTATTAGTGCACAGCATAAAGCAAGCTTCTGCTTCATACCGCCTGAAAGCTTTCCCGCTTTGCGCCTTTTAAACGGCTCAAGCATTACGTATATATCTCTGATTAAATCGTAATTAGCCTGAATAGTAGTACCAAAAACCGATGCAAAGAAATTTAGATTTTCTTCCACAGTCAAGTCCTGATAAAGCGAGAACCTGCCCGGCATGTATCCTGTAATTAATCTTATCTTCTTAAAATCCTTAACTATATCATAACCCTCGACTATCGCTTTGCCTTTGTCAGGAATCAGCAAAGTAGTAAGCATTCTGAACAATGTCGTCTTTCCTGCTCCATCTGGACCTATAAAACCAAATATCTCACCCTTTTCTATAGTCAATGAAATATTGTCAACAGCTATCACATCTCTGTATGACTTTGTTATATTTTCTACTACAACCGAGTCCATTATTTAAAGACTACTTCTCCCGGCATTCCGATTTTTATCGAACCGTCATTTACAACCCTTACTTTAAAAGCATAAACAAGATTGACTCGTTCCTCTTTTGTCTGAACAATCTTAGGCGTAAACTCAGCCTTCGAGGATATCCAGCTTATTTCGCCCTCTAACGTTTTATATCCCTTTGCACCATCATCTATAAGCACTTTAACTTTTTGTCCAAGTTTTATCTCTGTCAGCTGTGCTCCGCTGACGTAAGCACGAAGCTCCATTGTACTGATATCCGCTATCTTGTAAAGAGGTTTACCAAAGCTGACAATTTCACCTTGCTCTGCCAGTTTTAATATTATTGTACCTTTAACAGGATTAGTAATGCTGCTTTTCTGAAGCTGGTCAACAACCTGTGCTATCTGTACATCCAGCCCTTTCAACTCTTCATTCGTCGTTGTATTCTGCATTTCAATAGAATTTATCTGCCTGTTGATAACATCTATGCTGCCGTTTATATCATCAAGCTGTTTACCCGTTGCAGCTTCATCTTTCAGAAGCCGTTCTATTCTTTCCTTTTCACGCAGTGCTACCCTTTTCTGCTCCTGAAGAACTGATACCTGAGCGGATACATTTTTAAACTTTGTTCGTGTTGTATTTTTCTGCTGGGCAAGCTGGTTCTTCTTAAGGTAAAGCTGATTGGTATCTATATAACCGACTGTTTCCCCCGCTTCTATTAGCATACCTTCTTCAACGTTGAATTCATTCAGCTTACCGCTTGACTCGGAAGAGACTATCGTCTCCGTTGCCTCGAAATTCCCGTATGCATCCGACTTTTGTTTATTGTTTGAGCATCCGCCCAAGAACATAAGAACTGTAATTATAATTAATATATTTTTCATGTTAATAAACTCCCTTTGTTGTTAAGTAATTTATTTTCGCTTGAAGAAGCTGAAGTTTATGCGTTTCAAGCATTAACTGTGACTGTGTTTTATTGTTAAGTTCGGTCAGATATACTGTTGATGTTATCGTACCGTTCTGAAGCTGAGAGTATGTCGATTCAACTATCTTTTCTCTTAATGTAATCAGCTCCTCATCTTTTTGAATTAGATTCTCGTATTTGTCCATATCAGATTTATATTTTTCGAGAGAAACTTTCACATTCTTCTCGAAGGTTTCTTTCTGGGAATCAACAATCTTCTGATTTATCTGGTATATTTGCTTCTCATTATTATCCGCACCCCAGTTAATAGGATTCCATGAAACGCTGAGACCGACCATATAAAAAGGCTTAAAGTCGTTATCAAGCATGTTAAGTCCCGGCCGTCCTAATCCTGCCTGACCAAAAGCTGATAGCTTAGGTAGTATGCGTGAGGATATTACATCTGAATAAGAGTTGAGCTGTTCTTTCTGGCAGTCAAACAACTTGTATTCAGGCCTTTCAGAAAGGTTATCATCAAATACTACCGCTTGATGCTGCGGATATTCAAGCTCAGTTTTTTCGGGAATCGTATATCCTATAAGCTCGCTTAGCATTTTTAACGACGCTTCTCTGTCAGAATTTAAGTTTTCCATCTCTTGCTCAGTTTGAATAAGCTGTGCCTGAAGTATGTACAGATTTGCAGGCAGGTTTAATTCGTTCTTTACTCGGGATTCGGTTTCTGCTATGCGAGACTTCAAATCGTTGATAAGAAGTTGATTTACTCGCATTCTTTGCTGAAAAAGCAAAACCGAAAAATACAAATCATTTATCCTTTGCTTTAAAGAAAATAAATCGACTTCTACTTTTTGTTCATCAACAAGAACTTGTTTCGTCTCTGTGTTTTTCAGTGATGAAGTATTGCTCCCGTCATAGATAAGCTGACGGACATCCATCGTTATCCTGTACTGATCTTTGTTAATTACTGGCGGTTGAAACAGTGGGTTGTTTACCACAAGTTCTGTAACGTCCGATTGATAGGTCGCCTGCCCCCTTAAAGATATCTGAGGCAGGAAATTCACACCTATGTTTTCAAGTTTCAGCGAACTGATTGATTTATAATAGTCTTTTTGCTTTGAATTTGGATGATTCTCATAAGCAATTTTATAACACTCTTTCAAAGTAACAGGATTATTCTGTGCATACAAAGTTGCAGTTACTGTGTTAAAGAGTATTAACATGGTTATTAAAAATTTGTAATACATATCAATGTACTTTAATTGCATTAATAATGAAATTTGCAAGTTCTTTTTTTCTGACTTCTATAAAATTTAAAAATTCATCATCACTCTGATTGAGTATCGTTTTTATTATTGGACGTGCAGCAATAGGAAAAACACACAGCCCCACAATATTTATTATGAGTTGTTTCGAATCTATAGGATGTATAATTCCGGCTGCTGCTGCTGCATTCACCTCGTTTGAAAAAACCAGCCCCGGGTTTACTCCGCTTCCTAAAAAAATGTTTTGAATCCTTTCAGGATTCTGGTGAACTTCTGAAATAATAAATACAGGTATATATGTGTTTTTCATTAGCAGTTCCAGATATTGCTCAACGAAATATTCAATCTTCTCAAACAATGGTTTATCTACATTTATTAACTCCCGAATCTTCGAAAAGAAACTCTTTGCCGCATCCTGAAAAACCGCATCAAATAACTTGTCCTTTGAACGAAAGTAATAATGCAGCAAAGCTTTGTTTATTCCAGCTTCATCGGCAATCTCCTGCATTCGCGCACCATACATACCCTTTCTCTGAAAGATACGTTTTGATGCCTCAAGTATCTTTCTTTCCGTAGAATCTTCAATATTTCCCTTATTTCCAATATCCATTCACTTAAACTAATTGGTTAAACTATATGGTTAGTACAAAACTACAGAAAATTCAGCGGTTTGTCAAGTAGATTTTATTATCTGATTCTTTTGAATTTCATCTATATTGGAAGGTAATTAGTCTTAACTAAGGCTGCTCATATGATAACGTAAAGCTGAAACATTTGTAAAACTAACGTAAAAAGAAGTAAATTATTACTTAAGAACAACAAGCTTTCTTATATCTGAAACTGCTTCAGCAGAGCCTTTAAATACAACCCGATAGAAGTAAACACCGTTTGAAATGTAATCACCGTCGGCATCACGCCCATCCCACTGAATTTGATTGAAGCCAATACCCGCCGGTACGATGATTTCTTTTATTACTCTTCCCGCAGACGTGTATATTTTAATTCTGCACTCCGTTGGCAGTTGATTACCGGTAAGCGTAAATGAAAAAACGGTTCCAGTCTTCATGGGATTTGGATAGTTATAAACATCCTTCAATGAAGTTTCATTCGTGACGTTTAGAACAAACTTAGCTGTATCATACGAATCATTCTTATAAGTAATAAGCTTTAAATCATTAATCCCATTCTGCAGCTGAGGAGTAAATTTAAGAACCAGCGTACCCTTATCAGCTTCTTTTATAAGATTGGACATTTCCTTAGATTTTGCACCCGCGGGATTCAATGAAACAAAATTATTATTTAACATGATTCTGAATATTGATGTATCCGAACCAAACAACTCATCTATTGAATTCCCCGAAAGTTTTATAAGAAGCTCCGGATTAGAACGGACATAATCATTCCCGTACAGTTTAATTCCGTCAGAGAAAACTTCAGTGTTTATATCAGTGACAGATCCTTTGACAACAAACGTTGAGATAACCGAATTATTATAATCATATATCTCGTTTTGGTTCAAAGAATTCACCTCAAGTACAATCGATACCTGATTGTTATACTTCTTGTGTATTGGAAGTCCGTTAACTTTAAAGTTTGCTTTCACAAACATCGAACTGTCAACTTTCAGTTGAGCAAGAACAGTATCCGTACGAAGATGAACTTTGTTGCCAACAGCATCAAGAGCATAGAACGAGCGTAAATGCCCATTAACAGGAACATACCCGACATTGTAATACAAACCGCCTATCCCTATACTGTCACCCGCACTTACAATCGAATCCGACTTAAAAATTGAATTATTATCAAGAGCAATTTCAGGCGGACCGACATAATTAAGATTTATTCCCTTAAAAACAGGCGACTGAAAACCATTAACAGAGTCTATCGACAGATAAGTAATCAGCTTTAGATAAGGATACTGATACGCATTAATTCCCGACAAATCAACATTATTATTAGTCGTAACATTCGACATCAATAGTGTTTCCTGATTGTTCCTGTTAATTCCATAAACATCAAAATATAAGCTCGAATTCGGAAACACTTCCTGCTCCCAGTGGAAGTTCTGCCATATCTGAGCCGGCCCAAAGGTTTGAGTTATGGTGCCGGAGGGGTATAAAAATAAAGGTGATTTTTGGCTGATCGATTCCAGCCACCCCCTGGCGGGTATAAAATAAAAATACTGCTCTGAAATTTGAGAAGGCAACGCACCAAGATAACCTATAAAACTCCATGTATGAAAAAACCCAAATGCTTGAACAGAATCCGCATACTTGCTTCCAAATTGCCTCATCTTTTCCTTTGTTAAGGAATTAAAACCATACCCACCGGGCACATATGAAGCATTAAGACATAATAAGTATGATGTTGTATCAAATGTATTTAAAAATGATAATGCAGAATCCGAAGATGTTGCGGTATTCATTCTTAAATTAAAAAACTTCTCAATTCTTCCGGTATTTCTTTTCACTTTTAGCATACTTAATCCTACAAAAGGACTGTTTTGATCAATATAAAGAGCAGAATTATTTACCCTGAAATAAGAAGCTTCATATGAATTTCCGCCTAATGACCTGATGTACAAACTCCCGTCAAAGAATTTTAAAATAATATCATTAAGATAATTACTTAGATTAAATAGTTTATTTTCATATTGCAAATTCTTATTTAGATTCATTATTAGAAGCGAATCATTAAATAAGCCATTATTATTTAACTTCAACATTCTTACTGATGACCATTCGGAAGTATCATTGTTTATAATTGCTCCCATTCTCCACAATAATACAATTCCGGAATCCTGACTTGGGAAAGGAACATTAAACTCAGTGCTTATATCATTGTAACCAACATTAAAAAAGGTTTTTTTATAGTTTGAGTTAAAGTTTATTGTTGTATCTATTTCAAGAAATAGTTTAACGGAGTTATAATTTAGATTTATGTTTGGATTCAGTCCTACGAACCTTACAGAATCATTATAAACAATTTGGTTATTGACAGGCTTAAGTGGAGCAAAAGCACTATTCTTAACGTTGATAGAGATATTAATTGAATTGTTTGATGTAAGTTCTTGTGTGTGCCAATTTTCTGCATCGAGTGTAATCTTCATATTATACATTCCGATAGAATCAATCTTAAATCCATAATTTATTGTATCCACATATCCCCAATTATAAACAATCGTATCTCTTGATTTATTAAGTGTATTACCCTTAAATAGTTGAAACCTTATTTTGCAAGAATCTGCTTGAAGACCAAAATTACCGGGAAATATTCTTAAGTTTATAAATTCATTTAAAGAAGGACTATTATTTGAAAGTTCATAATCATTTTCGGTAATGCTGAACTCAGGATAAACAGGCAGAAGCAGTTTAGCAGCCGGATCTCCGAACAGGTTATAGCAATTATTCGTGTTAATACCAGATGTGGAAGAATCCGGAGCCAGATAATTTGATGCTTTAGCATGAATATCTCCTATTCTCCTAAGAGAATCATTTGAATATGCCCTTAATAAATATCCGTTCAGATTGTTACCTGTATTCGAGAAACTCCACCCTGTTGTCCCAATAAATCCAATTGCACCTTTATTAGGGGGAAGAAGAAATTTCTCTGAAAATCCCCTAACATTTCCATCACTGCTTCTTCCTGTAAAGCAAGTCATACTTAAGATAAGCTGGAAAAAATTGTTTGTAAGCTCGGTTGGATCATCAAGGCTCATTTCCCATGTACTACTTCCTGCGTGCCCAATATAGTTTGCTATTAATGACCCCCTGTTTAGTTCATTTATTACTGAATCTCTATAATTAAAAGTAATGTATCCAGTTGTGTCATTCTTAAAAACCCTTCTTGGTTCCCCTGAAACAGGTGGGGGTTGTATATATGTATTAATAAAAGAATTTGCTCTATCAATAAAAAGAATTTGTTCCGATCTTGTAGCTCCAACTGTAATCATCAGGTTCCTTTTCCAAAGATTAATCGGATTGTTTTGCAGTGACTCATACATAATTATTTTGTTAACCATATCCTGAGCTTCTTGAAGAGTATAAGCGGGCAGCCTCCCGACAGATACTTGCCTTGTATAATTAAATGTATTCAACGTATAGTTTGCAAAATAACCATCTGTAGTTGGATTTCCATATACAGGAATATAGTTTTGGTAATATGCAGATAGAGAACCAAGATTCTTTTTAGGATCAAGCGACCCTCTGCCAAGTAAACATAAATACTTATATTTTGGTAATTGCCATGTGTCAAATGCGTTTTTTGCAAACCTCTTAATTGCCACAGGGTTTTCCATTCCAAAATTAAAAACATCATAAATATCCTCAATTTCAACCTTAATAGAACGAAAACCATCTTTTGAATTTCGGTAAGCACGTAATTGCTCTGCGGGTCCTTCAAAAAGTTTGTTATATATGATAATGTAGTCTGCCCCGGTTGATGAAGTTACAAGGTTAGGAACCTGTCTCTGTTTTATTCTAATGGGTTTAAGTGATATACTATTATTTATTATCTGATATTCACCATTTCCCTTTCCCGAAAAAATAAGTGTATCACTTGAAAAAGTAAAATTAGGAATTCGGGTACTGTTTTTATTGTCATAAATAAATAAGGGCAGGGATGGAACATAACTCCTTATTCTGAATATTTTTGCAGCAGTATCGCTTATTTCACTTTTAAACGATAAAAAATTGTCATTGAATAAAAATTCTCTTGGATATGAAACCTCTGCCATATCAAAATTAATTATCCCTGCAAATCCTGTAGCAGGTCTGTTTAAAACTCGAATTGTATTATTTCCATTGAACAGCGCCGAACTTGAGAAGTATATTATTGTATCGAATCTATTATAATTATCTCTATAAAGTGTATCCAGTTGAGTGGCGTTTATTTTCAACGCAAGACGATGTTCATTAAATATTGATGTATTCTGATTTCCCGGATAAGCAAATATCTTTAACCTGCATTGCAGTAATGCTGTGGGAAGTGAATTAACACTAAAAGCTTGGTCAATAAAGTTTGAAGTTTGTAATACTCTCCAGTACCACCCTTCTCCTATATACTTCTCATTATTAAAGTAACCAAAATCATTTGTTGAAATATTCTGCCCGAGCGAATAATTTAGATCTTGTTCGAAATGAATCTTCTCGTAGTAAAAATCATTTGGGTAATTCGTTAAAGCAACTGTGTTGTAATTATTATAACGTAATCCAAATGCTCCTCCCCAAGCTACATAATAAACCGAAGTATCAGAATAAAGGTCGAAATATTCATCTGTTGTGTAAACAACATTATTCGTTATATCATACGACCTTGTTATCCCTCCATAATTTCGTTGTCCATGAAAATCAAAATAATCACCGTCATCAAACGATGCATTGTCTTCACCAAAAAAATATATTGGTATTTGATTTCCTTTATAATAAACCTTCACAGTCATTGGATTAATAGATGATACTAATATCCCAGCGTTAATAAAATCGTTTTTATCAATTCTATACATTCCGTCATTAACGACATACATTTTAAGATAGGTTTGGTTTGGTGTAATCCAATTATAATTTTGGGCTCGAGCAGAAAAATTTAGAAACAAAATAAATAAAAAAGTACAACTTATAATTTTGATCAATGCGTCTGCTCTGTTACCTGCAAATTTGTTAGGCGATATTTTCACCTTTATAGGATATATAATATTAATAAATTTTTCATACTACTTTAATACAACAAGTTTCTGAAGAGAGGTTTCTTTCTTACTATTTCCTTCGATTATTAGTTTATATAAATATACTCCGTTAGCTATATAATCGCCATCTTCGTCCCTTCCATCCCAAAATATCTGATTAAATCCAATATTTAAAGGTGATTCTATTGTTTTTATCAGTCTGCCGGCAATAGTATAAATTTTTAATCTTGAATTCGAGGGTGGCATACTTCCCGAAAGATTAATCAGAAAATTTGTTTCTGTTGTCATCGGATTCGGAAAGTTTTTTAGGTCTATTATTTTCAAATTCGGATTCACGCTCAAATAGTGTATAATTGTATCAGCATAGTTATTGCTATTATCATATGATACATACCTAAATTTATGTTCACCGTCAGCAAGTTGAGGCTTAAAGTATAATACAGCCTGCAAATATTTTTCATCTGGAAACTGCAAATCAATCAGTGGATTCTTCATTCCGTTTATGTAATACCACACATTAACATCATCAAGTTGAACCCGTATGTTTGATGTGTCTTTTATGAAAATTTTGCTGTTGTCGTAAAACTTCATAACAATGTTCGGGTTTGCAGAAATATATTCCCCGTTTATGGCATTAATACCGTCATAAGTAATATCTACGACAGGTTTTGTTGTATCACCGCTTACAATAATCCTGGTGACCGCTGTATTATTGTACGTGAAAAATTCGTTTTGTCCGTTTATTAGTGATGTTTCAAAGTAAATACTGATTGTGTCAGACTTCTTTACCGGATTTCGGAGTCCAATAGTAGGAAGTCTGACAGATGAGTTTGTAATTGAATCTATTTTTAAATTCTTATTAATTGTATCAGCTTTAAGCAATCTCAATCCGTTCGGAGATGATGCATACCATTTATTTAAAAATCCCGAAGCTTCTGCATATCCGAAGTTTCCATAATTCACAGAGATGTCAACAGTATCACCATCATTATAAACTGAATCCTTTTTAATAAAGGAATAATTATCTGCAATAATTTCAGGCGAAGGAATATAGGAATACATTATACTTTTGAGTAAGGGAGGATTAATTCCGTTCAGAGAAT
The DNA here is from genome assembly GCA_964626015.1 of uncultured Ignavibacteriaceae bacterium. Taxonomy (GTDB): domain Bacteria; phylum Bacteroidota; class Ignavibacteria; order Tepidaquicellales; family Tepidaquicellaceae; genus CAIKZJ01. The sequence continues at coordinate 16,433 of CAZVCC010000042.1, read as the reverse complement.
CAATATACATACGTGTGACAAGTTTCAATCCTGGATATAAAATCGTGCTTAAAGTATCAAGATTGATATTAGAACCATTATTCAGATTCTTATAAAGGAGTACAGTTTGATTCGACCTATTTATCCCATAAACATCAAAGAATAAATTCGAATACTGAGGAATTAACGAAGACCATTTCAAATTTCCGTAAGATTGAGCTGGGGTAATAATGTGATTAACATAAGCCGAATCATGCAGAAAAAGTGGTTCTATATTACAGGTTGAAGGAGCATATACAGAAGAAAACTTTTCAGATTTAATCGCGTTGGGAAACTGACTATAACTAATGAGACTCCATGTTGAAAAATTCTGGAGGTTTACGGAATCTACTGAAGTGCTTCCAAACAATTTGATTTTTGAACGCAGGCTGCTGTTCATACCGAAATTAGTATTGTATGGTATAGCTTTCAGGATCACAAGTATATGTCTGTCATCAAACGAATTCAAATAAGCAAGTGCCGAGTCGCTGGCAGTATTAGTTGAGAAGCGGAATCTCTGCATTTCAAGTATCTTTGAATTAGTCTTGTTTAGTTTAAACATTATTAGACCGCCCCAGTATGCAGAATCAATCAGATTCTTAACGCTATTTCCGATAGTTAGAGACGTCAACTCTGTAAGATTATTTCCCCATGATTGTGCAACAACATTCCCGTTATAATAAGCAATAGTCATGCTGTCCTGATTTCCGCTTGCATTTACAAGGTCAGAATTGTTATATTGGGTAACAAACTTCTTAACGATGCTGACTTGCTGATTAACGTTTGTCCTTTTTTGAAATGTCCCGGTAATCAAACTACGGTAAACAAATCTTCTATATTCCGACCAACCCGTAGTATCAGAATTAACAATTGAGTTCATTCTGAAAAAATATACAACGTTTGAATCCTTTGCAGGCAAAGGTATATTAAATTTAGTAGTGAGTCCCGAAGGATTGCTCACAAAATAAGTTCTCTGAAACGGTGAATTGAAGTTTCTGGAGGAATCGATTTGCAGAATAAGTTTAACTTGATTAATCCTTAGGTCAACATTAGGATTTATGCCCAGAATCTCAATACTGTCTGCACTAATTGCCTGATTATCTATTGGCTTTAGAGGTATGAATGACAGGTTTTTTAGAACAATTGGGATTGATATTTCATTGTTGGTTTTAATCTCTTTGGTATTCCAGTTATTTGGGTCGAGCTTAACACTAATTGCATAATTTCCTGCTGAATCGAGTACAAAGTTATAATAAACAGTATCCGTAAGACCAAAATTTTTTATCACAGTATCTCTATCCTTATACTGCAAGCCATTGCGCATTATTGTAAAAGAAATTTTCATTGAGTCTGAAAATATTCCCATATTATACGGATAAATTTTAAGACTTACAGGCTCCCTTATAGAAGGAAAATCATTTGAGAATTTGTAATCTGCTATACCGATTCCGAATTCCGGATACGTTGGCATTAGAAGTTTTGCTGCTGGGTCACCCAGCATTCCGTAACAGTTCACGGTATTCCTTGTTGCAAAATCAAGCGAATCATGCGAGAGAACTCGCGAAGCATATCTGACTATATCACCGATTCTTCTTAACGTATCCTTTGAAAAACTCTTTATCATCTGCTCATTAAACCTGTTACCAGAAAAAGAGAAACTCCAACCTGTACTGCCGACAAATCCTACTGCCCCTTTTCCAGGCATGTAAACAAACTTTTCGCCAAAACTTCTGAACTCTGCTTCTGCGTTCTTTCCTGTAAAACAAGTCATGCTGAATATAACAGGCATTCTGTATTGATTTGATAATACCGAAGGGTCATCAAGACCGTTGTCCCAGTTTGAACTTGCTGCATGCCCGATATAATTTGTTATCGTACTGCCTGAGTTTATTGCATTCTTTATTGAATCCTGATAATTAAATGTTACCCCGCCAGCCGAATCGTTTCTGAAAACCCTTACCGGATATCCAGAATTAGGCGGTGGTTTTATATATGTGTTTATAAAATAGTTTGACTGATTTGCAAACTGTATTTGTTCTTGAATTGTCATTCCTCCCGTTATAAAAACAAAGTTCTTGAACCATTTTTCTGGAGTTGTGAATTGGTTTTCATACTGAATAATATTCGAGACGATATTATTACCTTCCTGATTCGTGTATGCAGGAATCCTGCCCACGGATATTTGGTGATAATACGTAAATGTACCTACATTGAAATTACCAAAATATCCGTCGCTTGGAGGATTTCCATACACGGGTACAAGGTTCTGATAATAAATTGATGTTGAAGAGTTCCTTTTCGGATCTAAAGATCCCCTCCCAAATAAACATAGATATTTAACTTTAGGCGGCTGCCAATTATCATAAATATTCTTAACAAAATATTTTACTGCTATCGGATTCTCGATACCATAATTAAACACATCATAAATATCCTCTATTTCAAACTTTGCCGACCTATAACCATCCTTTATCGCCCTGTACTGTCTTAACTGCTCTGCCGAAGATTCAAGAATTTTATTGTAAACTATCAGGTAATCTGCACCCTGCAGATTTGTAACAAGATTGGGCACTGACCGCTGTTTTATCTTAAAAGGTTTCTTTGTGACATTATTGTTGTTTACCTCAAATTTACCGTTAAGTTTACCGGTGAAAGTCAAAGTATCCGAAGATAAAGATATACCAATTATCCTCATATTGTTCTTAACATCATAAACACTATGAGATTGCGCACCGTTGTAACCGCTTATCCTGTATTTAACTCCGCTTGTATCACTGTTGTTAGTGCTGAAAATAATTCTCGAATTATCAAAATCAAATTTCTTTGGATAACTTATCTCAAAATTATCAAAAAACATAACACCTACGTACGTCCCTGCACCTGTATAAGTGAATGATAACTGATTCAAAGAAGTTGCAGAAAGCAATGAAGACGAGAAAATAACAGTTGTATCTATCCGCTTGTAATTATCGGTCTTTAGAGTATCTACTACGCTTCCGTTTACCCTTACAATCAATCTGTGCTCGTTAAATATTGAATCCACATACGAATTTGGATATGCAAAAACTTTCAGCGTACACGGCTGGTTGTCCGGCGCAAGGAAAGGCGTTCTGAACGTGTCACTCACTGAATTCCCCCTGTTCATTTCTCTCCAGTACCAACCCTCACCGGATACTTTCTCATTATTAAAGTTCCTATAATCAGTACTGCTCCTTTTTTCACCGAGTGAATAAATTAAATCCTTTTCAAAATGAACAGTTGTATAAAAGAAGTTCTGTGAGTATGCATTTGGCGAAAAGAAATTATAATTTTTATAACGTAAACCGTTAGCCCCATCCCAGCCAACCCAGTAAACACTGGTGTCAGAATACATATTGTAATACTCATTTGTGGTGTAATCCAATACATTTGTTCCGCCTTGTTCTTTGTAAGCAATTGTATTTCCCCCGTAATTTCTCTGCCCGTAGAAATCCATAAAATCTGTATCATCAAAGACACCATTATCCTGCCCGGAAAAATAGATTGGTATTTCAGAACCTTTGAAGAATACTTTTATCGTTCTTGGATCAATTGCCGATGGATTTATACCTGCATTAATGAAATCGGATTTGTTCAGACGGTACACTCCATCTTCAATGATATAAAGCTTGAGATAAGCTTTATTCGGAGTTATCCAGTTAAAATTCTGAGCCAGTGATATATTTGATATTATAAAAAATATGAAAAGTATCCGCTTCATGAAGTATCGGTCTTTTTAATGTTTAAATTAATCTTTTGTATTAATACATGAAATAGAAAAACCGGAATACCAATAATATATCTTTTCCAGAGTCTGCCGGGTTCCTGGAAAAACCTGTACAGCCATTCAAACCCTGCTTTTTGAAAACTCTTCGGAGCTCTCTTCTTTCTGTTCACGATAAATTCAAACCCGCTGCCCGAACAAATCATGATGCCCTTATTTATTAATCCTTTGTTTCCAAGCACCCATTCTTCCTGATAAGGTTGTCCCAGTCCCGCAAAAATAGCATCAGGTTTGAAATTTATTATTTTCTCTTTAATAAAATCATCATTCTTACTATCGTAAACTTCACATTCAATGAATTTACTTTTCCCCTTGAAAGATTCACTTATAAGTGATTTAATTATGTTGTAATTATTATTATGGGAAAAGAGTACAAAGATTTTCTTGTCTGAGTCAAGAAGCTTTTTTACTAATACAGTATAAAGATTTGAACCATTTATATTATACTTAAGTTTATTACCAAACAGACTTTTAGAGAAGAGGTATGAACCAATTCCGTCATTGTGAATAAGAAAATGTTCTTTTAGTAATACACAAAATTCAGGTTTCTTCTTAATTAGTAAGTTAGTATTGAAATTATAATAAGTCAGAAGAACACACCTATTTTTTGATTCAAGTAAAAGCAAATCTGAAAGCTTATTGTAACTTAAATCCAGTATTTTAAAATCGTTATTCAATTAGATAATAACTCGATGTATAAATTGTAAATTTGATCGATATTTTTATCCGGAGAATGCCTTTCAGAAACTAAATTAAAAAGGTTTTCTGAGCACTTTTTCATTAACTTCTTATCCTCATAATACCTCATAATATTATCCGCCAGTTCTTTGTAATTCATCTTTTCGAACTTTAAGCCGTTTACTTGATGCTCAATCGTTTCACCGATTCCATCAACATCTGAACCAATAAAAGGTTTTTTAAAAAATCCGGCTTGTAGCATAAAGGTAGGAAGAGGATCAACCACTGAAGGCAGTACACAAATATCACATTGAGCAAAAAATGGAGCAAGATCATTCTGAGATGGAAATATAACTGCTTTTATATTATGCTTTAAAACAAATTTTTTATACTCTGCATCCAGTATACCGCTTCCAACTAATTTTAGTGATACTTGAGGATTGTTTATAAAATGTAAAGCCCGAAGAAGTGTTTCAAAATTCTTGTCTTCATGAAACCTCCCGGCTGCAAGTATTACAAAATCGGCTCGTATGGAGTTTTCAGGAACATATTCATCCGTAGGTGGTTCTGCAAAATTATATATAAGTTCGATTTTATCATTGGATATTTTAAATTTATCCGTAAGCTCCGTCTTTACACATTTACTTATTGAAATTATTTTATCGGATTTGTATTCAACAAAATACTTTCTGTTGACAAGACTCATTACCGTATTAACTGTTTTTACATTCTGATTAATAAATTTCTTATATAAAGTACAAAGAAATTCAGTTGCTCTGCTGTAAGAATGAAGTATGTTGATGTTTTTATCAGAAACAATTCCATGTATTTGTCGTAATATTTTCGTAAAGTGTATAGGATTATTTGAGCCAACATAATTATTTGTTAATAAATCTATATTAAGCTCTTCCAAGCGCTTTTGCGCAGTTTGTTCTTTTGAGAACAGGAAATTATAACAGTCATATTTCTTCAGATGTTTGAACGTGACATAATGGTAATATGACCTTCCGCATGTATAATTAAATGTAGGGGTAATATGTAAGACCCTTGGTGTCATTTAGAGTTAATATTCATTATTGATTTATTGGTCATTGCAATATATTTGTAAGACTCCGATTTTTTCAATGTTATTTTAACCGTTTTACACTTGTTGAGAAACATTTCATCTCTGTCAAACTCACATTTTATATATTCATTTTCGTAATCAGTTACGGAATTATTCAGCGGATTGAAAAAATACTGTGTATTTCCCGTACAACAAGCCGAAAAAATTGTATCGTTTAATTTATTAATCTTAATCTCAGAGTTCAGCGACTCTAAATCAAGAGCTGCATAATTTACATAACCTTCAACATCGTCTTTGTACACAAAATCATTGTATTTATAATAATTGTAAACGGTCGGAATATTGTCATACACGTACACCTGTTTTAATCTTGCCGGCATAAGTAAGAAAATGTACTCGCTCTTTTCATTAGATATCTCACCGGAAACCAAAGTGTTTTTATCCCTAAGTAACTTGTACGCTTCTTTATAATCTTCAATCATGGATTTAGCACCTGATACGAAAACAACTAACAACAATACAACTAAAAACTTTACTAACATTTGCCGTTTTGAATCAAGACCTTTTGAATCATAAAATACAAACAAAAACAATACTGCAAAAGGTATAATCACAAGACGCGGACTGAAATAGCCTGCAATAATATTGGGAATAATTAATATCAAAAATAACCCAAATAGAAATATCCCTTTCTTGTTCTTTTTATATACAACAATAAACAATGTCATGAAACATAATACGGGAAACAATGTCAGGATTATATTTTTAATATCTGAAGATCTCAGGAAATAGCTGGCGGATAAATAATCGGTATATGAAAAAAGCGAAAACAGAGCTTTGGGAATTACATACATCCGTTCCAAAACGGAAAATGAAAAATAATTAATAACGTTATCCGCTGAACCTCCAAGTAGATATAACTTATAAACAGAATACACAAGAAGAACCACAATGTGAAGTATATAATCCTTTACCCTAAACCTGTAATTCTTTTTCTTCAAATACAAAACCATGAAAATAATTACGAACGCATAAACAACTCCAACTTCCTTAAAAAGCAGCGATAATAAGAACAGTGCTGCGGAAATGTATTTGTACACTCGCTTTTCTTTATTAAAGTAAAAAAGTATAGAAATCATGCTGAGCATTCCTAAAATACCTGCTTGCGTGTCATGCCTGCATACCATCCATAAAAGCGAATGAAGGTTATTCGGAAATAAAAGAACCAGAACATAATACAAATACGACAAATACTTGTCGCCGGTAAGATTTAACAATATTAAAGAAGGAATTAGTGCAAACATTAAATACAGTATCAGGTTATGAATAACAGGAATATTAAAATTTCCAGCCTGAAGCTCAAAGAATCTGGATAGGAATATATCAAAATATAATGTTAGCGACCACAACGGACGGAAAAGAAGGCTGTTATGAAATATAATATTGCTTGTAAACTTGTCCTTAAGCGTTGATACGTTCGCGGAATAACTTGCCACATAATCGTCTGAAAGAAAACCAGTCTGTAAATATCCGCTTACAATAAGAAACACCAAAAATATAAGTGTAATTATTGTGTAACCTGTTATTGTTTTGTTTCTTTCAGACATGTTAGCTTTGAAGGTCTTTAAGAATTCTTTTAAACTTTCCTGTTCTCAACGTATCTTTTGAAAGAAGCATTGAATATTTGTTCCCGCGGTATTTTTTCTGTATCGATTCTGGAAGATTGGCAAGGAACACATTCTTAATATTTTTCAACATATAGCCTTTTGATAAAAGATTCCGTGCTTCTTTTATATCACCGTAATAGTACTCGATTTTCCCGAGTAATCCGTTTAGTTCTTTGGTGTCTTCCATGCCGCTTTTCAAAAGGTTCTGTACCAGCATCTGCCTTAACTTGCCGTCAAAAGAACACTTGATTATGTCTCCGTTTCTTAATTCCGAAAAAACAAGATACTCCTGAATGCAGTGAAACGTTGCTTTCCCTGATATCCGAAGCCATAGTTCATAGTCTTCATTTATTTCCATGCTTTCATTATAACCCATAACTTTCTCAATTATTTCCCTCCGAAAAACTACAGAAGAATGATTTATAGGATTGAGGTACACAAGTCTTTGTTTTATATCCACATCTTTCTCAGGACTTTTCCAATATCTTAAACTCATTTTCTTATCAAAAAATATCGACCACGTGAATAAAACATCAACGTTTTTATTATACTTTAGAAAACTCATCTGCTTCTCGAGTTTATACTTAAAGAACAAATCGTCCGAATCGATTCTTGCAATATACTCAGTTTCTGCTTTTGAAATCGCAAAGTTTGAAGCCGCAGAGCGCCCCTTATGTTCACGGACAAAATATTTTATCCTGTCGTCCTTGAAAGAACGGATTATTGAATCGGTACCATCCGTAGAACCGTCATTAACAATTATAAAATCAAAATTCCTGTATGACTGGTTAAGAACACTTTTAATAGAAGCATTTATAGTCCTTTCGGAATTATATACCGGCATTAGTACGGTTATTTTATCTTCATATAATCTCATTATAAAGACTATTTCTCTTTGAGTATTTCAGAATACAGTTCATTGTGTTTGCATATCATATTCGTTAAAGAATATTCTTGCCTAAAATTTTCTTGTATAAAATTGGCATCTTCATTTCCTGAATAATTCTGAATAGCTTGTTTAAGTTTAGCTTTTAATTCATTTAGGTTGCCGGGTTCATATACTATAATATTCTTTGCACCTTTAAGCATTTCATTACAACCTTCAAAAGATGATGTGATAACTTTACAACCACTAAAGTGTGCTTCAAGAAGAACAATCGGAGTTCCTTCTTTAATAGAATTAAAAACGAAAATATGTGCCTTCTTTAGTATATCTCTGTAGTCCGATTTTGGGTTAACAAATTTAACTGCACCGCCTTGCTCATCGTTCAAATCATTTAACTCTCTTTCAAGTTCACCCTCACCTGATATATAGAAGTGACATAATCCGGGAAGCTCTTCATTTATAATATTTGCTGCCTTTATATAAACGTCCATTGATTTACCTTCTGTAAACCTTGAAGCCGATAACACAATTAACCTTTCGTCTTGCTGCTTCCGCCTTGGAATAAACTCCTCGGAAATTCCCTGCTTAATCACTTCTATCTTGTTTGATGGAATCCCCAGTGAAATAAGTTGATTCATTATCCTCTCAGAAAGCACAATAAAATAATCTGCGTTGAAATGTTTCAACTTTCCGGCTTCATTTAAAATCCCATGGTTTGTCTGAACAGTCTTTGTCTTTTTAAATAGTACTGCATTTCGTGCAATATTTGCCGCATAATGAGTATGGGAGTGTATTAAATCGATGTCATACTGTTTTATAATCCTCCTTACAATAAACACCGAACGTATAAACGAAAGAAAATTTCTTTTCGAATGAAGTAAGTTTTCATTAATAATAATATTAGACTTGTAAAATACATCAATCCCCTCTTCTTTTTTACCGCACAAAAGAATGAAATTATAGTTCCCGTATTTCTTATCAAATCCATTTACAAGATTCTTTATATGGTTCGAAACCCCGCATACTTGCTTAAGTTCATTTGCCAGTATTAGAATATTGATTGTCATGTTTGCTGTAAATCTTTTATCAATAATATTTCAAATAATGCTTTTTGAAAACATTTTCCCAGCTAAATGCGCCAAGATCAGGCTTTGAATTTAAAGTTACTTTATTATTTATTAATGAAGATATAATCCCCGAAAGCTTCTCGGTATCACCATATTCAACGAATGAGCATTTCACAATACTGCTGACTACTTCGCTTATTCCTGTTTGTAATGTAAGTACCGGATACATACCACAAGAAATACCTTCGAGCAGAGCAATGTTAAACTGATCATATTCACCGGATGCAACAATAATATTTTTGTTCACTAGAAAATATGCAAGATCTACTGGTTTAAGCTTACTAATAAATATGACTTTGGACAAATTATTTATCTGGTAATCTGATAAACTTTTATTATCGGTAACAATATACAAGTTAAAACTTAAATCGACACGCGATAATGCATCCAAAAGAAAATCCCCTCCTTTTTCTTTACGGTCTAAATCGCCGATAAATACTATTGAGTTTATTTCTTTTTCTGCATATTCGTCTGGCAAGTTTAGGAAACAATCATCCAGTCCGTTTCTTGCCGTCTCTAGTTTTAATTTGTCTACTCTGTAGTATTGTAATATTAAATTTTTTGACCGATCAGACAGATAAAAGACGATATCACTAAAGTACATAATTACTGATTCCGCAATTATGTTCTTGACCATACTGAAAACACTTTCCTTGTTGTAATATTTATTCTCGTGCCTGATTATTCCGTTTGCGGTATAATAAATTTTGCACCTTGTAAACAGCTTCAGTATAAAAATGAAAACCGTGTATCTCTCGAATGAAAGTATATGTATTATTTCGGGATTGAGTTTAAATAACCGAATAAGCATTCTGAAAATTCCAAGGCGATGTACCTGACTTTTATTCACTTCAGTAACCTTTTCGTACCCGAATATTTTTTTAAACGACCCGTATTTACTGCCGTCCCGGAAATAGTCGATAAACAATGTCTGCCGTGTTTTAGTATATTCCGTAAATATCCTTTTGCAGACCTTTTCAGGTCCCGTCAGGATTTCGCTCTCGTTATACGTCCCTGCAAAAACTACTTTAATATTTCTTTCTTTCGATGAAATCAACTAATTTATTAAGCTTTAACTTATACTTCAGAAAATTCTTTACGTGAAAGTACTTTCCGTATTGTTCCAGTATCATTTTATCTAAATTTATTGGTGCTTTGGAAATCAGCGCAACACAATATTTTCTACCCGTATTATCCCTGAAATATTTCATTACTTTGTGTTTATACAGATTAAAATCACTGCCCGACCACACACTTTTATGCTCTTCAAATTTATTCTTGTTCTTTTTAGATTGTTCCCAGTTTTCCCCCAGAGGAATATTTATCAGTACATAACGTGAAATAGAAAGTGCTTTTTCAATCAACTCTAATCCCCTGCTTTTCTCAAAATGCTCAATCACATCACCGAAAATAACAAGGTCATACCCAAATGAACATTTCTGTATCCATTCATAACCTTCTTCTATATATATATTTGAATAAAAGTATTGATGATATTGTTTTATATAATCAGGAAAAACTTCCACGCCGTCAATCTGCCTTTTCCAAGTTCCGGAATAGTTTTCATCACCCCACACTTCAAGAAACTCTCTGGCAAGAATACCCCACCTCCCGAAACCCATTCCAAAATCAAGTATCCTGTAAGGATTTATTGCTTTAATAATATCTATAACGTAAGAAATATTCTGCCAGTTTGATGTCCCCATTTTTATGCCAGTCCTTTATTTTTAATAATTGCAATGTCTCCCGTTAGTATTATAATCTCTGTAACTATCGTAACAAAAGCGGCCCCAATTATACCGTAAACAGGTATAACGATTAAGTTTGCCGTAAGATTAAATAAAAATCCCGCTATGGTTACGTACAGGTTTTCTTTGTACATCCCCGCTCCGTTTAGAGCAATTCCCGTGAGGTTATTCAGGGAAAGTGGAATAATTGCAAAAGCGAGAACCCTGAGTATTAATGCCGATTCAGAATATTTGTCCGTATAAAGAAATATAAGCAAAAAATCGGCAAACGCAAACAGTATAACTAAAATCAACGAGCTGATGACAAGAAATAACTTAGAATATTTAACTATGAAATTCCGCATCATCACCTTATCTCCCGAATATGATGCCGCCTTTGTTAGACCACCCACCAGCATAAAACTAAATGCTATAGTAGAGGACTTCATAACACCGTACGCTATACTGTATATTGATAGCTGCTCTATACTTACAAGTTTTGAAATCAGAAATACATCTACCCTGTCATAAAGAAAATTAAAAACAGTTGCCAGCCAGAGCGGAAATACTAATACTATTAGTTTTATGAAATTGCCAAACTTAATGTTTGAAAACCTGAATGCCTCCGGATACTGACCCGAAACAATCAACAATACAATAAGAAACAAAAAATTACCCGCAAGGAATAAGTATATAATTCCAAAACCGTTATTCCAAAATAAGTAAACTATAAAGAATGCCGCGATTGTTATGGACCTGCAAATCACAGTAATAGAAAAAATAGTCGGGTATTTTTGCTGCCCCTTTAAGATTCCAGTTAACATTAATTCGTTTGATATGAATGCAAAAAGTACCAGTAAAAGTAAAATGGATTCAAGACTCGACGACGGATAAACTACCGTGAAAATTATTATGGATACTATCGAAAATGGGATTGATAGCAGCAGGTTTGCAGAAAATATAGAAGTTAAACCTTCATTCCCCTTTTGGAGATTCAGTGCGGCTTTCCTTTGGATATGGATAGGTAATCCAAAACCGAATAAAGTTGCCATGAGATTTGTAAACGTAAAAACAATAATAATGCTGCCGTATGTTTCGGGTAAAAAAGTTCTGGCAAGCAGCGTCCAGAATACTAAATAATAAAGCTTATCAACAATCTGAGTAAATAAAATATGACTGTTTTCTTTAAATATTTTTATTAAACCCGCATAATTCATTTCAGTTTATAAATTCAATTCTTTTCACCCATAAAATATGTATATTTAAATAATAATTGTAACTGGTCCGATGAACGTATTTCTATATTGTATATATACAGGCATTTTTTTAATAACACTGCATTATTTATCTTTCAATAATAACAGATTATATTTTTTATTAAAAGCCATATTACTTACTTCATTTATTATTACGGTGGTTTTTATGGTTTTTATTTTTATTGAAAATCAACCGGCTTTTCAACATGAAAGAATTAGTTTGCTGTTTGACAGAGTAGTATCATCAGAAATAGTTATATCGTTAATAAGTTTTTCTCTTGTATTCTTGATAATAAGCTGTAAAAATGTAAGCTTAAAAATTCAATACACTATTCTTAGTATTATTATAATTACATTCCAGACTTTTTTAATTATATACTTAAAAACAAGAACAAGCTGGATTGCATATATAATTATTCTTGCCTTATTTATATATTTCATTTTCTCATCTCCAAAGCAGGAAGTAAATTACAGAAGACTTTTTATTTCATTATTAATAGCAATATTTCTTTCTTTGATAATTTATTGGGTAGTCCCGAAAGATTACGAACTGGAAAGAAGTGGTCTTAAAGATACTTTCTCAAGTATCATTGATAAAAATTACTACACAAATAAATCAAGAATTAACTTCTGGAATGCGTCATTAATAATGTTCTTGGAGAACCCGTTTACAGGTATTGGACATGGAAACTGGCAAGGATTATACCCGAAATATGATGGACATTCTTACACAGATGCAACCATCGGAATGAATTCTGCGGTAAATCCGCATAATGAATACCTTGAAATGCTGGCTGAGTATGGTATCCCGGGATTCGTAATTTTTACCGGGTTTATTTTCACAGGACTTTATCTTTTATTTAGAAACAGCAGAAAAGAATTACTTAACTTGCCTTTTTTTCTTTCAGCAGTTGGGATTAGCATAGCTATGCTCTTTTCATTTCCTTCTGAAAATGTTTGGGCTTTTTCTCTTTTTGTTATTACTTTAGCCGTCGGTTACTCGGACCCTTACATTAAATTAAAGAATTATTTCCCCGTTCTAAGATATTTGAGCATTATTGGTATCGTTCTTTTTACCTTTGGGGTTTGGTTTGGAATAAATAAATACGTTAATGAGAAGACCTATCTTGAGGCAATGCAATTGAAAACAACGTCTCATTATGCAGAAATGCTTGATAAATTAAATGGGGTTTCAAATTTCTATTACCCGATTGATATGAACAAAATGCCTGTCGATTTTTACAGAGGAATTGGATATTTCGAACTTGGGTATTATGAAAAAGCTCTTGAAAGTTTCAAGAATGCACGAGAATTAATGAAGTATTATCCTGTAATCATGAACAACGAGGCAGGAGCATTGTATATGCTTGGTAATACAAAGAAAGCAGAAGAGCAGTATCTTGAAATAAAATGTTTGTTTCCGGATTATATTGAACCGCAAATCAACCTGCTGGCATTATATACAAATGAACGAAGAAAAGATGATGCTTTTAATCTGTTGAAAGAACTTGAAAACAAAGAATTGAATATAATATATATTAAGAATTATAGTGTTTTTTTAAAAATTAAGGATTATCTTAATACCAATAATCAATATTGAAAGATGAAGAAGCTTTTATTTTTATTTTTAATTTTGTTGAATACAGGATTACTATTTTCCCAGGTGCTATCAAGAGTCGTTCCGGATACTGGAAGACAGGGAAAAACCTTTCCTATCAGAGTTTATGGAACGGGAACAGAATGGACACTGTCACCTTATTTTGAAATATTTTTTGATAGTATCGGTATAAATACTAATAGTGTTGTTATTGTTAACGATACCACTTTGTCCGGAAACATTATTATTGACGGAAAAGCTTCAACGGGTTATCATAAATGCACTGTTGCAGACCAGTTTTCTAATTTGTTTTCTAAGGATTCAGCTTTCCTTGTCTTTCTCAATATTCCTGTTACACCGACTCCTTTGCTGCCGCTTGACAATTCGCTGAATCAACCTGTAACACCGTATTTTCTTTGGGACAGTAATTTCTATGCCGTCAGTTACAGGATACAACTCTCTACAGATATGGGTTTTGGTACTTTGGCTTATGACACCACTGTAGCAAACACCCCGTTTGTAATCAGACAGGGCGTACTCGGACACAACACAAAATATTATTGGAGATTAAAAGCTTATAATTCCCTCGGGGAAAGTCCATGGTCAACTGTGTTTAATTTCACTGTTTCGCCGGTGGGAATAAATATAATTTCGAGAGAAATTCCTAAAGATTACAAATTGTATAATAATTATCCGAATCCTTTTAATGCACAAACAAAATTCAGGTTTCAGATTCCTAAAAACGGTTTGGTCAAATTGAAGATTTATGATTTATCCGGGAAAGAAATTGAGACTCTTATTGATGGGAATCTCAACGCAGGCTCATACGAAATTAACTGGCATTCTGGGTCGTTAGGATCAGGTGTTTATTTTTATTCGATCGAAACTTCAGGGTTTAGGGATGTAAAAAGAGCCGTGATTTTAAAATAATTTTTCTTTCTGGAAAATGTAAAAAAACATTTATTTTTTACATTTTTGGCTTGACTTTTTTATGTAAAATGTCTATTTTATTTATGTAATTAGCAGCGTGTTTTTGAAGTACAAATTTGCTCGTTGTTCTTAAAAATGTCGAAAACAGGTTAATACTGCAGGGTCAAAATTATATTTCTCTGTAATTTTGTTGGCAGTACTTCTTGTATAAACAGTAAATTAGAAAGAGCTATTTACAAATAATTTGTTAATTTACTATTAAATCCTTACTGTTTTTCTACTTTTATTCTACTTATCCACTACTTATTCCCTACTTATCTTATACATGTACTCTAGGGCCTGCATATAGCTCGGTAATACCCTGGCAATGCCCCCGCTATTGTCGTACCTCCCGGAAATCGTATTTTACATTTCATTTTTTGTACTTTTTGAGTAGCTTTAATCATGGCAAAAATAAGGGATACACACTTAGGAACCGTACAGGGACAGGTTGGCTCCATAGTTTACAAAATGCGGGGAAAAAAGAAGTTTGTTGGGGCAGCTCCCACAAAATCAAGTAAACCGAAAACCGATTCCGGCAAAGCGGTCTTGAGCTCGATGGGAATTGTTTCTAAGTTTGCATCAGCCATATACAAAATCAATGCTCTCAAAAAAGTATGGAAAGAATACATTTCCGTTTTCAGTGCTGCCTATCAATACATTGAAAGCTCTACTTTTAACAGGATAGTAGCCGCAAATCACAAATTATCCGCAAATAATTATCTGAGCACAAGTACTATGCTCACTCCGGAAAACAGTCATGACATTAAAATATTAAGTTATAGTATAAACGAATCTAAATTTAATATAGGATTCAATGCGGAAGAGAGTCTGATAAGAGAGTTTAAGCCGCGTTGTGATTTCTATTTGATGCTTCACCTTTCTCATCCCATTGAGAAAAAATCGAATAAAGTTAAGGATAATCACAAGTTCATTATTCTGAAGAAATCCGAAAAAACTTTCGTGTTTAATGAAAAAGAAAATATATTCTCATTTCCTTTTGATAGGATTTATAAAAATGTACTGGATGAATTCAGCAAGGCTATGGTTTTCTTTTCAATCGTATTTTACGTTGGTGATGTGCCCGTACTATGCACTAATGCTGAAGGTTTCATCTTAAAAGGCATGGAGCTGCATGAAGCAGACGTGAAAGAACACGAAAGAATCAAAAGCATTAAGACCAAGAAACAAATCAAAGCGGAAAAAGCCAAAGATAATCCCGATTTCCAGTCCGCAATTGTCTGATAGCCATTTTCACATTCGGCAATCGAAAATACGATAAGCGCAACTCAAGCAGCTTTGAAAAAAATATTGAATTAACCGCCTTTTTTCTTTCTCAAAAGACAGATTTAGTTTTCAAATAACTGAATACTGAATTTTTATATATTTTCATTGGTATAAAATGGTTAATTTTATGTATGTAAATGAAATGACTTCAATTTTGATGTTCCCCGTTTATGATAACTATAATAATTGATACGATACCTCGAAACATATTAAGCATTATTGAAGCTTACGGAAGAAACAAATTATGTTAATTTAATTATAAGGAGTCCTTATTAAAATGTCCACAAGGAAAAAAGTTACAATTGATGGAAATGAAGCCGCAGCTTATGTAGCACATCAGACCAATGAAGTAA
>CAZVCC010000041.1:2887-30157 GCA_964626015.1 uncultured Ignavibacteriaceae bacterium | reverse complement strand
TGATAAAAATCATAAACCAATATTTCTAGGGTGTCCCATCGCTTAAAACAGGAAAGAAGGATCATTCGCAGAAATATCACGTTCCTATGCAATAGCTGCAAATCAGATATTTAATGTACCGCCTGTGTTTTCTTATAATGTAGAACTCGTAAAACAATTGAGTCCCGAAATGCAGACGAAGATTCAGAATTACGGAATACCGATTAAGAAGTAGATAACCCCAAAAAATTCATTAAAAAATGTTTTTAAGTATCGTCATATTGAAAAACGAAATTACTTGATTGAACCCTTAGAATTTCTTTCGGTTGATTTCTTTTAATATTCTTTGACTTCCGTTTTTTGTTCTATTACAGCTTATTCCAAACGTTGTATAGCGCAACATGTTCATTCTACTAAATACATCTGATTAGATTACTGTTTGTTAAAATAATGCTTATGTCATTATTTGAAAATTAAGTGCTACCTCGGTTCGTTAAAATTCATGCATATTGAAACTATCTGCTCAAAAATCATACTTTACTTCTTTTTTTCTTCTTTTAGAGTTCGCTCTGACTTTGTATGTTTGCCATATTATTGAAACAGTCAGGTTTGTCATGTTTACAACAAAACAACTATTTTGATAATTGTTTTGCTTTGGCAGTTCCAGTCTTTCTTTTAATATTCCGCTATCCCCATTTATCGAGAAATCTCTTCATTAATACTATATCACCTCGGGGGTGATTTGCTTTAATGTATACTCAATTTTAAAATCTATTGCTATAAGATTTCCTTATGAAAATTACAGAGTTAAACAAATTTTTTGTAATTTAATAATTTGTTATTTAAACAACAATTTATTTCCAGTTTCGTCAATACCTTTCATTGTAAAATTTCTCAAACGACTATTTGGGATTATTAACTCTTCCAAGAATATCCCTTTAATCATGGATTTTGTTTTTCGTATTAAATACACACTATTGACAAATTATTATATTAAAAATCACTTAATTATAAGTAATGTCGTAAAATATTATTTGATCCGATAAGTATCTTCTGCTTTATATTCAGTATAAGCATTTTATCAAATATCAAAATATAGTATTTTTAAAATAATCATTTATTACTGTCAATCCTATAAGTAAGTAACCCTTCCAGAAAAACAATTACAGCAATTACAGCTGCAACCCCGATTACCCAGTGAGATGTTTCTTTAAAATCAGTATATGTTAATTCGGTTTTTATGCTGACAATATCACTCATAATAATTTTGGTCGTATCATCAGTAACCCTATATCGTTTCTCATTTTTATTTTTTATAAATGTTGTATCATGTTTTATAAGGTTTAAACAAGCAGGAATATTCTTATATTCTTTTTGATAAGTAACGGTATATTCATCGGTATTAATTACAGAATTATTTAGTGTTATTTCAATAATATTGCCATCGGTAATCAAATCTTCTCTCGATTTATATTCTGCAGGCGGAAGGTTGTAAATATCTGTAGTTTGGCATGAATAAACAATAAAAGATAGCGAAAGCAAAAATATTGTTAACTTATTCATAGTATTTATTTTATTAATAACATTCTCTTTGTTGCTGAATAACTTCCCGTGGTCAACTTATAAAAATAAACACCCGAATTTAACATACTACCATCAAACGTTACTTCATATGTTCCTGGATTTAATCTATCATTTACGAGTGTTTGAACTTCACGCCCCGCAACGTCATAGATACGCAAAATGGTTGTCCTTCTCTCAACACCCCGCCAGCGGGGTACATCAAAATTGATTTTTGTTTTTGGATTAAACGGATTTGGATAGTTTTGGTACAAGACATAATTATCAGGAATTTTCTCGTTGATATTTTGTATTCCGACATTCTTATTATATTTTATTGTAACTATGTCTCTTCCAGTTGCTGTTTCATATGCATCACCAGTGACATAAAGGTTTTGTTCATTATCTAATGCGACATATCGAGCATCATCATAGCCGTTTGCAGAACCATTATATCTGTTGCTCCAGATCACATTTCCAAGAGTATCATAAGTTATTGTGAAATAATCCTGTGAACCGACATTACCATAACTTTCACCTGTAACATAAACGTTGCATTGCCTGTCGATAGTTAGTTTATATGGCTGATCGCAATTATTACCTGGACCGTTATATTTTCTAACCCAGGATGTATCTCCGTTTGGTTTGTAACGAATCGTAAGATAATCTCTGTTGGATATAATATCTGGACCGACCGTTGTATATCCGGCAACATAAATGTAGTTATATCTATCAATACCGATGCAAAAGCCATAGTCATTAAAACTAGTATTATTATTTTGATATGTTTTTGCCCACTTCAAAACCCCTATGCTATCATACTTTAAAGTTATTAATGTTGTATTATTATTTATATTATCGTTTGCAAAACCTGTTACACAAATATTGCCAATACTGTCAATAGCAATAGAAAGAAGATCATTTGTCAATAAGTTGTAATCATATCTTCTTGACCATAAAGAATCACCGCTTGGAGAATATTTTATTGTCATACAATCGATTCCTATACCAAATTTAAAGCTAGAACCGGTAACATAGATATTACCTGTATTATCGAGAACCATATCTTTAAGATTATTATTCCCCCAATCACCGCGGAATCTTCTTACCCATTTTTGTGTTCCAAGTGAATCATATTTAATCAATAAAAAATCAATTTCATCTTGAGCTGAAAAACATTCACCTGCAACATAAACACTTTTATTGTTATCTACTTTAATTATTCTGCCACGATCACTTAAATTATAACCAAAATCATATATATTAGTCCATTTCATATTACCCGAAGAGTCATATTTGATTGTTATACAATCATCACCTGCATTGGACCATTTGCTATAACCTGTTACGAAAGCATTACCGAAATCATCCACAGCTAAAGATAGGATTACATCCCAATTATTACCTGCGCCGTTGTAAGTTTTATTCCAAATAGTGTGTCCAGAAGGTGTATATTTAATTAAGAAATAATCATATGAAGTTCCGCTATTTTGTATGTACCCCGCAACATAGACATTGCTTTGCTTATCGAAAGCAATATTATTTCCATAGTCGGCGCTGTTTGAACCGGTTCCGGTAACTTTTTTTATCCATTCCTGCTGATACTGGGCAGATAGATTATTAATAATTAAAATATGGGTAAGCATTACGCTTACCCATATATAATAACTAATTCTGTTATTTCTTTTATTGTTTGTACTCATATTCAAAAATTAAGAATTAAATCTATTTAATCAACAACATTCGCTTAGTATCCACAAAGTCATTGGATTCTAATCTATAAATATATACTCCCGAAGATAAATGCGAGCCGTTAAACTCAACTGTATATTCGCCTGATGATTTATATTCATTTACCAGTACATTCATCAATCGTCCCAAAACATCATAAACCGCTAACCTGGTAATGCCAGACTTAGCAAGAGAATAACTGATTTTTGTTTTTGGGTTAAACGGGTTCGGGTAGTTTGTGTTCAATCTATATTTATATGCAATGTTTTCAAGATTTAAGTTATTGTTAGAAGTTAATCTAAACGGCTGATTCTTGTTATAACCGTATTCCGAAGTATATAACCCGTTAACAACAAAAACATAATCTCTAACCATTGACGGGTCGGAAGGATTTATACTTCCAAATTTTAAATCAATTATTGCTGTAGTGTCCATAACAGCAAACTCATTATCAATTTCACTAAGAGAAGATAGAATATCTCCATTGACGGCGTGAACAGCACTTAATAAAGATAATTCGGTTTTTGTAAATCCTTCATAGGAAACAGGAACGACCGAAAAATATGATATAGCATAGTCAGAATTAAAATTAAAATCAATATGATCAACATTATCTTCTGTTTGAGAGAAAGGAATTATTACGTCGGAGACATTAACTCTTTTAGAAAACGGTTTTATGTAAGTATCTGAATTTGTGTAAATAGAAATACTGCCTGCCCAATCTTTAACATTTGGCTGAATCGGAACCATAACATCAGAACCAATTTCCCCTATTAAAGCAAGACTATCTGAGGAGCCTTTAGATCCTTTTGCTTTTGAACGGTTTTTATAAGATTTCAGCTTTGAGTATTGAGAAGTGCTATCGTAATGAGAGTTTACAAAATCATTACTTAAGCCTGTTATTTTAGGAGTAGGCTGACCGTATTGAATGTAAGGAGCAATATTGAAAGAACTGAAGTTCTGGGTTGCATAATCGGAAGAAGAGACATCTTCGGAATAATACATAACAATATCGTTAGATTCCGTTATACCGATTTTAGAGCCCGCGGGGTGGTCAACAGCAAAAAGTTTAATCTGGTCAAAATAATTCACATCGTTTTCTGTTTCCATTATTTGTATAGTAATTTTATTGCTGTCAATTTTGGGAACAGTGTTTAACTTATAAACGTCAGTAATGCTTTGGTTTGCGTTTTCTGAAAATTCAGAGCGATGAAGGATGTTGTTTTCAGTAAAATATTTCCCACCTGATGTATCGTTTCCTAAAACGAAAATATACGGGCATCCGCCGCCAGCTAAAATCGTCGCAGGGTTGATTCTGAATTTGGACGACCAATTCACGGCACCATAATTATTTGTTACTGTTAATTGTGCTCTCAGATATTTAGATTGAGGTACATAATCATCTGTTGAACAGGATTCGCCTGTAAAATTTGCATTATAAACATTAAAGGTCGGATTTGTTTGACCATATTTTGATTCAACATTTGCAATATTGAATGGCCAAGGTTGTGCATAATCGCTATTACAAACGAAACAATTCCAACTATAATTTATATTATTTCCTTGAATGGAGGGATAAAAAGTACCGGTTTGTCCTTTGAACAAAGTATAGCCATTAATAGAATCGCCAACCATATTACTCGTCATTCCTGTTACAACGGGTTTATAGACTTTTTCTGTAAGGCCAGCCTTAACAGCAAACCAATATAACAGGCTTGCTGTTGCACTTATAGAATGACTTACTAATCTATTTTTTTGAATATTCCAAACCGACATTTGATAATAACCATTTGGAAAATATGAGTTATAATGTGCATTTATTATATCATTAGTACCATGAGGGTTAGCATTATTACCATAAATATTAAAAGGAAAATTATATGCACCGCAATCCTCTGTATTATTGCTAGGGTATAAATCTGCAATTTGATTTGCAGTATAAAAGAGGCCTCTTATGGGGTTATTATTAAAAATTGGATCAAAAGGATTAATAAATCCACCTGCATTTATATATGTAGGCAATGTTAAAGTAGTTCCACACTCTTTTTCAAAACATTCATCAGGATGCACTTCTACATGAGAATGAATAGGTACACTCATATCTTGCAATAAATGACACATATGGCCTAAAAGTTTATAAGTGAAAATTTTTCTCACTTCTTGACTATGATTTTCCCAACCATGTTCCGTCCAATCAGGATTTTTCGCAGTACAATAAACATGCCCATTTTGAAAATAATCAATTAATCCGGGAACTCCTGGGGTATTACTTATGTATTGAAAGTGATGACTGGTATTTCCAATTGTAACTTTAAGTGTATAATCGCCATCAATAAATTTTCGAACTTTTGTGTATGCATTCGGTACCTCTCGATATCCAAAAATCCACCACGTAAAATCATTTGTTTGATTATCTCCATGATCTGCTTTCCAAAAATGAGTTACTGTTTCACCTACAGAAAGTATACCCTCATAATCCCAAACAAGGTCAAACTCATCTTCATCTAAATCACCGATTCTAATGTATTCTATATTATTTAGAATATCTAAATAATTATACCCTAAGTTGTGGAATAAAAAATTACTTGCTTGGTTTACACAATACAAATGTGTGTTACCCCAAAAATCAGTTGGTTTAAGTTCTGTGTCTAGAATTTGAGCATAATTGTTTGAAAATACAAACAATAAAACAGAAATTAGAGAAATAAGTAGTTTTATTTTATTAGTTTTCATTGTTTTATCAAATGGTTTTATAATTTATGTTTGATTTTTATTGACTGAATTTACTATCCACTTCTTCATTTCATTTTTCTTTTTACGAGTCATTTGATTAATTACTAAACGGGAAAAATACAATCGTAAAAAGTGTATTGAATTATAAATTGATATTATTTTACTATAATCTTGCTGTCGGGATTATCAAATCATTTCAGACTATTTTCCAAATTGATTTTGGCTGACAGGAAGATTTTCATTCCTGTGGTGGTGCTTCTATATTCATTTCTTTTATATATATTTATAATTTTATTTTTTCATTGTCTTTGAATGTGTTATCAATTTCTTCGTATGTTTTATTATCAATCCTTTAAATTTTGATTTCGTCCTTATTTTATTTGCATTAATTGTTATTCACTAATTGATTCCTATGCTTTATTTTCGATGTTTTTAAAATAAGATTCTTCCTTATTTTATTTGCATTAAATGTTATTCACTATTTATTAATTCTTCCTCTCACAGTTTATGTTTACAATATATTCTTTACATTTCAAAAATATGAGTATTATTTTACAATGTCAACAGGAGATCTCTTTTTAAAATACGAGTTTGTTTTTGTTTTTTCTTATTTTGGTATGAGGAAGTTATATTTGTATATTTTTCTAATAAATTGAGCTTTTTTGCCATCCGTTATCGGAACGTTAATAATAAATAAAAAGCAAGTAAATCTTTTGGAAAATTGTTAAACTTGTTGTATCATTTTTTATATTTATAATTAGCATTAGTGTTTAATTAATTATGTTTTAATTATTTACGTTTTATTTATTTGCTTTACTTTACGTACTGACGAATAAAATATTTCTTATGTATTATTTTTCATGGATTATCATTCCCAAACAGGTTTCCATTAGCGAAAATTTTGCTTATGTTATTGGTTGAAGCTATGTATAGGTTTATAGTAGGTGTCAGTATAAGAAGACTGATTTGATGTTAAAGTGGATATTAGAGTTTCTTTTATAGTAGACTTTGTATTAAATAATCTGCATGAGTTAAATATTTATCCGAATAAAGTATTATAAAATTATTTAAGCAAAGACAGGGTTTTTGGAACATACACGTAAAAATCATATTTATGTACTTCACTTATATCTATATATTAATTAATAATAACTGCATTATGTTTGCTGCAATGGGTACCAAATCTAGGAACTTTCCCCATACCGCCCAATATAGTTCTCAAAGATGTTAAGATAAGCGAGACTTAAAGATTTGAAAATGCCATTAACTATAGATCGTAAAAGAAACCAAAGTTATCATATCAATGATGTTAACTTCTTTGAGAGTTTATTATCTTAAACATTATGCGTTCTTTTTAGCACTAAAACTATATTCTAAAAATACTATTTTAAATTTGAAACAATAAACTTGAGATATGTTAATAAAAGCACCTGCAAAAATAAATGTCGGATTAAGAATCTTAAGCAAGAGAGATGATGGTTATCATAATCTGGAGACAATATTTTATCCGGTAAAACTTTATGATGAATTATTTATCAAAATTCAAAAAACTGACTCAGGTACTAATTCCATTATTATAAAAACTGAAAAGAACACCGTTCATCTGAACAAGAACAATACATGCTTTAAAGCGGTACAGTCATTCTTCAAAGCCTTTCGTATTAAAGACAATTATAAGCTGGAAATTAAACTCAGGAAAAATATACCCATTGGCGGAGGACTTGGCGGAGGGAGCTCGGACGCCGGTGCTGTTATAAGATTTTTAGTGAAACACTTTAATATCAATATTACCGAAGAAAAAGAAAAACTTATACAATGTGCTCTTGAAGTCGGTAGCGACGTTCCTTTTTTCCTTATACAGAAACCTTGTTATGCTACCGGTAAAGGGGAGTATCTGCAGCTCTTAAACCGCTTTGTCTTAAACTATGATATTCTGCTCGTTAATCCCAATCAGCATGTATCTACTAAATTAGCTTACGAAAGTCTTGAATTATCGATCGATTACGTTAAAAATCAAGTCTTGAACCAAGTCACTGAGTTTAATCTCGAAAACAAAGAACTTTTTGTTAATGATTTTGAAAAAGTAGTTTTTCCTAAATATCCTATTCTCGAAAAAGTTAAAATTGCCCTGTACAAAAGAGGTGCCGTCTTTTCGTCGATGAGCGGTAGCGGTGCGGTTATTTATGGTTTTTTTAATCGAGGTGATAAGGATAAACTAAATTATGCTGTTAAAGAATTCAGAAAGTCAGGATACTTTACTGCAATTGCTTGAATTAAATATTTTGTAAGTTTCTTTGTTAATGCTTAATTTACAAAATATCTTCTTAAAACAATTTAATGAATCGTAAGCTTCTTTATCGTAAATTAGACAGGTTTCTCGGCATACCAATTCTCATGGTTCTTGCCTTGTTGTTTAAAAGAAGAAAATCATTCCCGGCATACGATGTAAACAAAATACTCGTCGTCAAATTTGCTGCAATAGGCGATAGTATAATGCTGATCCCTATGCTAAGAACTCTTCGCCGGGCTTACCCGAAAGCGGAAATCACATTTCTTTGTTCGGAAATTAATGAATCTATTATTCGTAAAGTTCCTTATGTTGATAAAGTCCTCGTTGAAAATGTTCACAGCTATCTGAAAAATCCATTGAAGTTTCTCCGTATGATATTTTTTCTGAGAAAAAACAAGTACTCAATAATCATCGATACTGAACAATGGTCTCGAATAAGCGCAATTATTATCGCTTTGCTGCGTTATCAGTTTTCTATAGGATTTAAAACTCCCGGACAGTATAAACATATTATGTTCAACAGAGTTATTAATCATTCCCGTGAAAAGCACGAACTCGATACTTTTATTGATTTGTTAACACCGCTGTTTGTTCCGGTATATGAAAGCGACTATGTCCTCGAGTATTTTCTCTCACCCAAAAATGATGATACCGCTGATGAATTCTTTAGAGAAAAAGATTTAAACGGAAGGAATGTTATTACTCTTCATCCCGGCTGCGGGGGATTGGGAGCCCCGCGAGAGTGGGACATCCAGAGCTATGTTGATCTTGGAAAACGGTTGATTGAATATAACAATGAAATAGTAATACTAATTACAGGTGCTCCAAATGAAAAACATAAATGCAATGAACTGGAAAGCGGCCTTAGAAAATTATACGGTAACACAAATAAAATAATAAATATCGCAGGTATGTTTTCTCTTGATGATGTAGTCGCATTGATTAAACGAGTAACTCTTATCGTTTGCAGTAATACTGGTATGCTCCATCTGGCTTCTTGTATGGGTACTAAAACTATGGGCTTGCATGGTCCCACAAATCCTGCAAAATGGGGCGCTTACAGCAAAAATACAGTATTAATTCAGAGTGATAAATATTGCAGTCCTTGTCTTTATCTTGGACACGATTACGGTTGCAAAGCTCCTTCCTGCATGAGCCACATTTCTGTCGACGATGTGTTTATTCATATCAGAAAAGCTTTGAACCCCGAACTATTCCCCAACGAATTGAAAGTCCTTAATTGAGTTCTGCTTTTTAGCCTGCTCTTTCATAAGACATTTTAATCCAGTCAATAACTTCCTTACTGATTTCGCTTTCTGTTGTTAAATTTATTCTATGTGAGCACATCATGTTAGACCCTGCCGATTCAAGCTTCCCTTGAACTGGTTCTCCTTTCAGGTTAAGCCCGATTTCAAACCGTGTCTTTGTTGCTGGTGTAAGCATTGCAAATTGTCTTTTACGGCGAAATGCAACGTATGCATTCTTAGGGGCGACTTCTACATCATTCCCGAATCTTAAAATCTCAGCGTGAAGTTTATCATAAATTGTTTTAAAATGCTCCTTTCCCTTATATTGCTTTTCAATAAGTTCATCCTTATTCTCTGCCGAACCTGCATCTGACCCTTTTGTTTTGTGTGCAACTAAATTTGCATATCCGTGGGTCAAAGAATGCTTCTCCTTGAGAAACTTAACTATCTCACCGTGTTTCTGAAAATTCTGTTTTTTAACAATATCAATCCATTGTTCGAGAGATTTACCCGAGTTTTTCAACAGATTTTCAATCATTGTCTTTTCGGCATTTTCTATGTTACTCATTCAATTGTTCTCCATTTTATAGTGACTTTAATATTATTGAATATATAACATAAATATATCATTAAAAAGTTTTATTAAACCTCTTAAAGAATAAATTATGTTTCAGCTAAAAGTTGTATGAATAGCGATGAGACTTATAGAAGGCTCATGTATACTTGCTCAATATACGCTTCCTATTTTTGTGCAATAACCAGCATCTCGAAATCTTCAGTTGTTAATTTATCATTTCTGCTGAATGCACCCAGCTTTGCACCGTATATATCTATTATTTTAAAATTAAGAGATTTGAGAAGCCATGTAATTTCCGTGGGTACGTAAAAGCGTTCATTGCAAATCAACTCTTTTTTCTTTCCCGAATCATCCTCGAATGTCGTTGTATCTGTATCCCTGAATGTCATTAAATCAAATGAGAAGCTGGTGCATGTAGAATTCCCTTCCTTTGCTTGTGATTCAATAAAATCTTTTACTGAATGAAAAAGCGGAAACAATCCGTTCAATGCAGTAAATATTAATTTACCGTCATTCTTTAGAGAACGTGCCGCATTCTGCAATATACTGTAATTCATCTCATCGGTTTCCATCAGCGAAAATCCTCCCTCGCAAATCATTATAGCAGCATCAAATTCACTAACGAACGGCAAGTTCCTTGCGTCATGCTTTTGGAAATCTATTTCAAGATTCGATTCAGCGGCTTTTTCCTTTGCACGATTAATTTGAGAATCGGACAAATCAACCCCCACTACCGTATATCCTCTCTTTGCAAGTTCTATTGAATGCCTGCCAGTACCGCATCCTATATCAAGTATTCTGAACTTCTTATTGTATCCTATTTCAGATTCTATGAAATCACATTCCCCAAGTGTGCCTTGTGTGAAAACTTCATTATCATACTTGTGAGCGTAATTCTCGAATAATTCCTCGTACCACTGTTTCATTTTGTTTTTTATTCAAACATATATATTATGCTCTCAAGTTTCAAGATATTGCATTATTTGTATTATCTGTATTATCTGTATTCATACAAGAAAGTTTATCCTAATGCTACATCAAGAAGCATCATTGTCGCAAATCCCAGCATCGCTCCAATAGTTGATAAATCGGTTTCATTACCAGTTTGTGATTCAGGTATTAATTCCTCCACTACAACAAATATCATCGCACCGGCTGCAAATGATAAAGCATACGGAAGAAGTGGTGTAATTGCCAGAACCAAATACGCTCCTATTACACCCGCTATCGGTTCAACAATTCCGGATAATTGACCGTAATAAAATGCTTTTGTCCTTGAAAACCCTTCTCTTCGTAATGGTATGGATACAGCAGCACCCTCAGGAAAATTCTGCAATCCGATTCCTATCGCTAACGCAACTGCTCCCGCAGCTAAACTTGGGTCGGCATTTATTGCTAATGCTCCAAATGCTACTCCAACCGCAAGACCTTCAGGTATGTTATGCAGTGTAATAGCAAGTATTAAAAGTACACTTCGTTGCCAGGATGTCTTTATCCCTTCAGCTTTTTCTGTTGCCAGTCCCATATGCAGATGCGGCAATATTCTATCAACTAAATATAAAAACCCGCCTCCGCATAAAAACCCTATTAATGCCGGAACCCATGCAATCGAACCGTTTGCCTCTGCCATTTCTATCGCAGGCATTAAAAGCGACCAGAAACTTGCAGCAATCATTACCCCTGCAGCAAATCCAAGCATCGAATTCAGTACCTTCTTGTTTATTGATTTAAAGAAATATACCATTGCGGAACCAAGCGCCGTAACTCCCCATGTGAAAAGAGTTGCCAGAAGTGCTAATAATACCGGATTGTACTCAAGTAAATACTCAAACTTCATCTTTTATTTTTCCCCATTATTTTTATATAACAATACTAAGTAATTTATTCTTTTAATGAATTCTTCCTAAAAAAATATAATCGTTAAATCCCTTAAATAAATCAAGTAAATCCGAAATAAAATATTATGATTTTCAATTATCCATCTTATTATTGGATGTTATTGAAAAATTTACCCTTATAGAGAAATTTTAACAAAAGTGCGCACAAAGTGCGCATAAAGTGCGCATAAAGTGCGCATATTTTAGTGATATTTCTTAACGAAATACTTGAGTTTATTAATTTGAGCTTAATAAGAAGGGTCTTTAAAGTTTCATTTTTTATTAATAATTGTCTTTAAAATGATAACCCTTTTTGGTAATTTTATGATTATGAAAAAATTGATTAACCTCAAAACCTCGTATAATCACAGATGATAGATTTTGTATTCAAACCATTTGATAAAATGACTGATGAGGATTATAAACTTGTCGGTTTTAAATCCGGTCTTGAAATCCATCAACAGCTTCTTACTGAGAAAAAACTTTTCTGCAGATGTCCTGCGGGCAAGTATAATCACAAGTTCGATGCTGAAATATTACGTCACATGCGTCCAACTCTTTCAGAGCTTGGGGAGTATGACGGAACCGCACTGATGGAATTCAAAACAAAGAAAGATATTATATACCATATCAATAGAGAAACAGTCTGTACGTATGAAATGGACGATACTCCTCCTTTCGAAATTAACGAGCAGGCTCTTGATATAGCTCTTGAAATTGCACTACTATACAAAAGTGCAACTACTGATGAAATTCACATCGCAAGGAAACAGTATCTTGACGGTAGCATCCCGACAGGTTTTCAAAGAACCGCAATCATAAGTATAGGCGGTATTATACCTTATAAGAACAGAGAGATAAATATTATTCAGCTTTCGATTGAAGAAGATTCTTGCAGAGAAGTAAGCGACCACGGACATAGAAGAGTGTATATTGCTGATAGACTTGGAATGCCGCTAATCGAGACAGTTACTGCTCCGGACATGAAAACCCCGTTTGAGGTGGCAGAAGTTGGCAAGATTCTAAGCAATATCGTTAAAAGTACTGGAAAGGTAAGAACCGGAGCCGGTGCAGCAAGAGAAGATGTTAATGTCAGCGTAACGGGTGGTACCCGTATTGAAATAAAAGGTGTACCTAGTCTAAAAAGAATTCCTTTGCTTACGTATAATGAAGCTATGCGACAATGGAACTTATTAAGATTGAAAGAAGAATTACTTAATAGAAACATTACACCGGAATCCTTCACCTCTAAACACGATAACATAACAAGAATCTTAAGAAAAACAAAATACCTGCCGATTTCAAATGCACTAAACGAAGAAATGATAATTGGTTCTGTTATTCTACGAGGATTCAAAGGCTTGTTGAATTGGCAAACACAAACCGAAACTTATTTCTCTAAGGAAATTTCCGATAGAGTACGTGTTGTAGCTTGTCTCACTAATCTTCCGAACATTATACACTCCGACAGCACTTCCGAAACTATATCAATAGCAGAATGGCAGAAAGTTAAAAAAGCCGTTGGTGCTGCAGAGAATGATACAGTTGTAATAGTATGGGGCAATGAAATGGATGTAAATACAGCAATGAAAGAAATTGCAATACGAGCCAAAGAAGCTG
This sequence comes from uncultured Ignavibacteriaceae bacterium, assembly GCA_964626015.1. Taxonomy (GTDB): domain Bacteria; phylum Bacteroidota; class Ignavibacteria; order Tepidaquicellales; family Tepidaquicellaceae; genus CAIKZJ01. The sequence continues at coordinate 16,543 of CAZVCC010000041.1, read as the reverse complement.
CTATCGGCATTCCTTCGGAAACAAGACAGGCATTGAAAGACGGCACAACGGGTTTTGAAAGAATCTTGCCCGGACCCGAAAGGATGTACCCTGATACTGACCTCCCTCCGAAGAGAATCAGACAAGAAAGAATAAAAAATATTCAGTCGCAATTACCCGGGTTTTTCTGTGATAGAGTTAAACGGTATACTGAACTCGGAGTCCCTGTTGATTTAATAGAACCTCTTGCAATTTCGGAACTGGCAAATCTGTTCGAAGAAGTTGTTTCTAAATGGAAATTAAATCCAAAATTATCAGCAGTAGTTTTAATTCAGTACCCTAAGAGATTAAAAAAAATGGGACTTAAGTTTAACTCCTTAAATTCAAATATACTGAAAGATATTTTAAAAGCTTATAAAGACGGGTTGATTGCTAAAGAGGGGATTCTAAATGTTATGTACGATTCGGTTAAATTAGGTTATTTTGAAGTAAAGAACCTGCCCTCTAAAATTATTGCAAAAGATGTAACTACAATTATTAAAAGCTGTGAAACAGAATTAAATAGAAAGAAATTGTACAATTTTGATAAACGTGATTTTGTACTTAAAGGATTAGTGATGGGTAAAGTTAGAGGCAGAATTGATGGTAAAGAGGCAACAGATTTAGTTTCAAAATTCATGAAGGAGGGCAAATAATGGCTGATGATATGTACAAAGGATATAAGGGTAAAGCCTTAAATGTCTTAATGAAGTTCGAAGCACTTGTTTGGTGTGATGTAGTTATCGCTACTCCTCGTGCCGATTTCGTTGGTATTATATTACCGCGTTCCGAAACTGCAGATGACCTCCATATAGTTTTAAAATTACGCTCAGGTTATAACGTCGGTATTCTTGCTGATAGTGTTAAAAACATTAAAGTTGAAGGACGTAAAGAAGCGATTTATAAAATACCAGAAAAGGAATTTCCATTTGACCCCGCAAAACCTAACGTCAAGCTCTTGGGAACAGGCGGAACTATTGCTAGCAGGCTCGATTACAGAACAGGAGCTGTTATTCCTGCATTCACACCCGGCGAGCTCTACGGTTCAGTTCCAGAACTCGCAGATATTTGTAATCTCAACACAGAAAAACTCTACGGTGTTTTTAGTGAGAATATGGGTCCTGAACAGTGGATTGGTACTGCTAAAGCTATCGGTGCTGAAATTGAAAAAGGTATTCATGGGATTGTAATAGGTCACGGAACCGATACAATGCACCACACTGCCGCCGCACTTTCTTTCATGGTTCAGAATTCACCAGTACCTATTGTAATGGTTGGTTCTCAACGCTCAAGCGATAGACCCTCATCCGATGCGGCTTTAAATTTAATGCACAGTGTTAAAACTGCTGCTGAAAGCGATATTGCAGAGGTCCTTGTTTGTATGTTCGGTCCCACTTCCGATGAATATGGACTTCTTCACAGAGGAACAAGGGTAAGGAAAATGCATTCTTCTTATCGCTCAACATTTAGAACAATTGGCGACATTCCTGTTGCAATGGTTAGCAGAACTGAGATTAAGCCGTTAAGGCATGATTATAAAAGAAGACGCAGCGATAAAGACGTTGTAATAAACACTGCTTTTGAAGAAAGAGTAGGAATTGTTTATTACTATCCTAATATGAAACCCGATATCATTGATTCGCTTATTGATAATGATTACAGAGGAATTGTTATAGCTGGTACAGGTCTTGGGCATGTAAATAAACCCTTATATCCGGCTTTAAAAAGAGCAAAGGAAAAGAACATTGCCGTCTATATGACTGTACAAACTCTCTGGGGTTATGTACAGATGTATGTTTATGATACAGGTCGCGACATGATGGAACTTGGTGTAGTTCCGACAGCAAACATGCTTCCGGAAGTCGCTTATGTTAAACTTGGTTGGGCTTTAGGTCAGACTGAAGATCTTGAAGAGATAAAGAAAATAATGCTGACGCCTATTAACGGTGAAATAACAGAACGAGAACCAAGCAATGGTTATTTAATATATCAGGGTGGAATACCCGAAGTTGAAGAATTTATCTCAGAACACAGGAAATAATTATTCCCCGTCATTTAATAAATATTTTACATAACATAAATTATGAGTAATAAAAAATGGGTTGTCTTTACGGCTTCCATTTTTATAAGTCTTGCATTAGGTGTGCTGTATACATGGAGCATACTAAAAAGCGTGATTGAGGTTTCTGTTAACAAGGGCGATCTTGATGCATTTAATTGGGATTTAGCTTCAATCAATGACCCGTATTCTGTAGCGATTCTTACATTCGCTTTTGTTATGATAATTTCTGGTAAGGTTTTTGATAGATTCGGTCCTAGAATTACGTCTTTAGCAGGTGGTATACTTATTGTCTCGGGTTTGTTGCTTTCTGCTTCGTCTACGAATTATATAAACTGGATTCTCGGCTTCGGAGTTTTAGTTGGTGGAGGAATTGGATTTGGGTATGCTGTTATTACACCTGCAACTATTAAATGGTTTCCACCGGAAAAAACTGGTCTTATAACAGGATTTGTTGTTGGTGGTTTTGGTCTATCATCAGTTTTTATCGCTCCGTTTTTCAGTTTTCTAATTAAGAGTAATAATATTTCCTTTGCTCTATATACATACGCAATCGTTTTTGCTGTTGTAGTCGGTATATGTTCATTTTTACTCTTTAATCCGCCTCAATCTGGAAAGTATGTGCCTGCTTTTAACCATTCAAATTTAAAAGATAATATAAAATTATCAGACATACTAAAAATGTATGAGTTCTATATTCTTTGGATTCTGTTTTTTATAGGTTCGGGCGCAGGACTTATGGTCATTGGGTTTACGACCGATATGGTTAAAAAAGGTCTCGGTGAAGAAGCGTTTTTGGGTGTCGCAATTATCGCTATTGGCAATTCGGGCGGCAGAGTAGCCGCAGGTTATTTATCAGATAAAATTGGCAGGCTAAAAACGCTGCTTATTATGTTTTTATTTCAATGTGTTTTGATGGTTATCTCAGCTTTAGTTGTTGAACAATCATTCAGTATAGTTCTTCTACTGCTATTGACAACATTTATTGGATTTAATTACGGGTCGAACTTATCCCTATTCCCCTCAATCGCAAAAGATTTATGGGGAATGAAAAATTTTGGTATTAACTACGGTGCTTTGTTTACGGCTTGGGGTGTCGGTGGTTTTGTTCTTAGCAGAGTATCACAAATGATTAAAGCGACTACAGGCTCTCTGGAATTTTCATTCTGGCTCGCTGGCATTCTTCTGGGGATTGGTTGTGTTTTATTGTTCCTTTTTGAGAGATTAATGAAACAAAAAGGACATTGACTAAGTATATTGACTATACATTATTGTATAACTAATTTAACAGCTTTCTAAATTAAATTTAAAACAAACTATGAAAAAAATTCTTTTGATGCTGGTTGTTGCAGCATTGTTCGTCTCAGCTAATCTTTTTGCTAAAAACTTCCCCGGTGATATCGCGGGCGCAAGAGCTGATTATCTTTACAAGAAACTAAAACTTACGAATGAACAGTACAATAGCGTTTATTCAATCTTCCTTGAAGCTGCAAAGAAAATGGAAGGTACGGACATGACTAAAATGTCCAAAGATGCAAAGAATGAATCTATGAAAAAAATGCATGACGAAACTATGGGTAAAATAGAAAAAATTCTTACAAAAGACCAGCTGACATCGTGGCCGAAGGAAAAGGAAAAGGTTTGCAAAGTTAAGCCGAAAAAGATCGTGAAAAAGAAGACTACCGAAAGTACTGAAGAAGTGAAAAAAGATGAAAAGAAAGATGTAAAGAAAGAAGAAACTAAAAAGTAAATTTTATTTTGAATCCCGTGATTATTTTGAGTTTTTCACGGGATTTTTTATGCTTAAATTTTTTGTACATCTGTTTGCTTAAATGAAACTAAAAGAGTGGAAACCTAAATCAAGTAAAACATTATTCATTAATCCATGGTGGGAATACCGTTTGGATAAATGCTATATCCCCAACGGACGTGAGTATGAATATCATTATGTTTATACTGGCGGCTCCGTTATGATTGCACCGGTTATGAATGATGGTAAAATTATCCTTGTCAATCAGTATCGTTATTTGAATAAAAGATTCAGTATCGAATTTCCCGCAGGAGGTATGAAACCCGGCCAAAATCCCGAAGTAATAGCTCATAAAGAACTAATTGAAGAAACTGGTTTCGATGGTGTACTGCAGAAAGTAGGAAAATTTAATCCTTTTAACGGAATTACAAGTGAATATTGTCATGTTTATATAGCAAAAAACTTATTTAAGTCCGATAAAGAGATTAAAGACGAGCAGGAAGAATTTGAGCATCTATTCCTCGAACCCGGCGAAATTGAAGAGAAAATAATCGCAAATGAAATTCATGATGGTATGTCGATGGCAGTTTGGTCTATGGTTAGAAAAAATTTCCTTTAATTTAAACCAATTCATCCTCAAAATTGTCTAATTTCAATGGAATTTAACCATAATTTATGTTGTTAGATTTGATGTTAACTTTTTAAATTATTTTAAAATGAGATACTTATTATCCTTGGTTTTAGTCGCTATATTAAGTGTTAGTTTGGTTGCACAAGACCTTGAAAGCGAAAAAAAGAAAAAAGATTTATCAGATGTTAAAACAAAACTTGCAGGTAGAATTATTGATTTTGATTCAGGTAACCCGATTGAAGCTGCTACTGTGCAGATTTTCTCAACAAAGGATACTACTAAATTAGTAAAAGGTACAGCTACAGATAAAGATGGTAATTTTGTTATTACCGATTTTAAACCCGGTAAATATGAAGTAAGAGTCTCATCAATCGGATACAATACTTCAAAGATAAAAGAAGTTTTAATCTCTCCCATGTCGCCAGAGGTGAGTCTTGGTGATATTAAAATTAAAGCTGGTGACGAATTTGTAACATCTGAGATTAGTGTTGAAGCTGAACAGAATTTTATGGAGATGGGTGTTGATAAAAAGGTATTTAATGTTGAAAAAGATATTAACAGTGAAAGCGGTTCCGTTACCGATGTTTTAAAGAACGTTCCATCAGTAACAATTGATAGCGATGGAAGAATTAGTTTAAGGGGGAGCGGTAATGTAAAGATTTTAATAAACGGTAAACCCTCTGGTCTATTGTCTACAGACCCTATCGGTGTACTTGAATCTATTCCTGCAAATACTGTCGATAGAATTGAAGTCATAAATAATCCTTCTGCTAAATACGACCCCGAAGGTATGTCCGGTATTATAAACATTGTTCTCAAAAAAGGTCAGACAGAATCCAAAACTGGTTATACCTATAATTTAAGCGTAAACGCGGGTACAGGCGATAAATACAATTTGTCTACGGGTCTTTCATACCGTACTGGCAAATGGAATCTATACGGGAATTACAGCTATAGGTCATTCAATATGAATGTTACAGGTGCTTCAAAAAGCAATAATTTTTTAAGCGATTCCTTGTTTGCTCTTAATACCTCCACTAATATGTTCAATAAAATGAGGTCACATTTAGGAACCGTTGGGTTTGATTTTGACATTAATAAGGAAAACTATCTCGGTATGTCTCTGAGTTACAGCAATAGGGATAGAAAAAGAAATGAACTGACGAATTATAAAAACTTTGACAAATTACTTAATCCTACTTTCTTCTATGATATGCATGTTGCTGATGATGAACTTGAAGATGGTATCGATGCTAATTTAAACTACAAACTTAATTTTAAGAAAAAATTTCAGGACTTAACTATATCTTCACAGTTCTCAACTTCAAATGAAAAAGGGAACATAAATTCTAACAGGCAGGATATGAATTATAACAGCATTCCTGTTAATAATACACCAAATATTCAGAACGAATACGTAGATAGTAAATTCAGGTCTTTTTCGGTGCAGGGTGATTATGTCCACCCATTAAAAATTGATGAAGCACATGGGTTCAAGCTTGTTAGCAAATTGGAACTTGGTTTCAGGTCTCAGTTAAGAAATACTGACGATAACTATAGACTTGATACTTTAAACTACGGCACGAATACTTTTAATACTGATGCGTCAGTTAGCAACGATTTTTCTTACAATGAACAAATTCATGCTGTTTATGGTACCTTTGAAAATAAAATAAAAAGGTTTGGTTATCAGATTGGTTTAAGACTCGAACAGACATTTACAAAATCAGAGCAGCTTGTTACCGCTCAAAATTATAATAATAACTATTTTAGTTTCTTTCCGAGTTTGTTCGTTAAACAAGGACTTTCTGATGATTTTGAATTGCAGGCAAGTTTTACGAGAAGAATAAACAGGCCAAGTTTATGGAGTCTCAATCCATTCATTATTAGAACAGACCCTCAGAACCTGAGAACCGGTAATCCCGACTTAAAACCGGAATACGTTAATGGCGTAGAAGTCGGTGCCGTAAAATATTTCACTGCTTTTACTCTTACATCTTCTGTTTTTTATAGGCTGACAACAGATGTTATAACAAGGTATTCAGTTTTTGATTCTAATGGTGTTGCAACAAATAAGCCGGAAAACCTTTCTCAGGCAAGAAACTACGGTGTCGAGCTTATTGGTACAGGTTCCCTCGCAAAATGGTGGAACATTAACGCAAGTGCATCCTATTTCAGGTCTGAACTTGACGGTAACATTCAATCTGCTGAAATTGACAACAGCGGATATTCTTGGACTGCTAAGCTAATTTCTAACATGACTTTTAAAGATTTGTTTGACGTTCAGCTTTCATATTTCTACCAGGGTGAAAATGTTACATCACAGGGTACTTTCAATCCTATGCAGTCAATGGATCTGACTGTAAAAAAAGACTTCTTGCAGAAACGCATGAGCCTTGGTTTCAGAATAAGAGATCTTCTCAATACTCAGGGTTTTGGCTTTAGTCAGAGAACAACCACTTTCACAAGAGATACGTACAGAAGAAGAGATGGCAGGACTTTATTCCTGACATTCACATACAGGATTGGTACAGACGATAAGAAGCAGAAAAGAAAACCTCAGCAGCAAGAAGAGAACATGGATAGGGAAGGTCAGGAGTTCTAATTATAATTATTTCTTAATAAAATAAATCCCCTTGAAAGGGGATTTATTTTATTAACTATTAAAAAGCTTTAAGAGCAATTCTGATGCTTGTGTTGGCAGTAAACTTCCGTTAAGTACTTTCTCAGTAACTTTTACTAGTTCATTTTTTATTATTTTGTCATTATAAAAATCTGCAAGAAGTTTTTCATCAATCATCTTAAGCATCCAATCTATGTTTTGCTGGTTCCTTCTTTCAGCAAAAACACCGCTGCTAACCGTGGCTTCTTTAAATTTCTGTACGTTTGCCCAGAATTCCTTAATTCCTCCACCCGTTAATGCTGAACATACATCGGCAGAGGTTTTCCATCCCTTTGTGGCAGGAATCAAATAATGAAGTGCCATTCCAAATTCAGATTTAGCAAGTAAGGCTTTTGCTTTATTATCGCCGTCAGCTTTGTTTATTAATATTGCGTCGGCAAGTTCAATAACACCCTTCTTGATTCCCTGAAGTTCATCTCCCGCACCAGCTATCATTATTAGTAAAAAGAAATCAACCATTGACCTCACTGTTGTTTCACTCTGCCCGACACCAACCGTTTCAACGAGTATTACATCATAACCCGCCGCTTCGCAAACTAACATCGTTTCTCTTGTCTTTCTTGCTACACCCCCAAGTGTACCGCTTGATGGCGATGGACGGATAAATGAATTATTTTCCCTCGATAGTTTTTCCATCCTTGTTTTATCGCCTAATATACTACCTTTTGTTATCGTACTTGAAGGGTCGATTGCAAGTACTGCAACTTTATATCCAAGGTTTATAAGGTATAATCCGAATGTTTCTATAAAAGAGCTCTTACCTGCTCCCGGAAATCCTGTTATGCCTATTCGAAGTGATTTTCCCGTGCTCGGTAATAATTCCTTAAGTACTTTCTGTGCTGTTTCGTTGTGAATTGCTGAATTACTCTCTATTAGCGTAATTGTTCTTGCAAGTATCGTTCTGTCGTTTTTCAATACGCCATTAACGTAATCCTTCAAATCAAGCTTTCTGCGTTTGCTGAACTTCTTCTCGTCAGGCTTCATCTTTCCATTATCGACACCTTTTATTATCTTTACCGCAAATTCAGAACCAGCGTTCTTAGGTGCCCAGTCAGGTTTATATGATTTTTGTTTGTTTGAACTGCTCATATTACAAAATAGAAAAATTTAGAATCTAAATCTATTTCAAAATATTACACCCATAAAATATCATTTATTTCTCAATACTTAAAATCCGTTAATAAAACGTTGCAGTATAAATTTATGTTAAGAATTTGTATATTAAACTCGGGGCTTAATTAAAAAAATAAAAATGAGAAAATTATTATTAGCTGTATTACTATTATGCAGCGTATCGCTGTATTCGCAGTGGTCGATGGACCCCGCTGTGAATTTATTAATCAGCGACCTTTCAGGCGAACAGGTGTTGCCAAAAATCGCTGCAACATCCGATGGGGGCTGTTATATCGGTTGGTTTGACCAGCGAGGCGGAAGTTATGCTGTTTATTTACAGAAACTAAATTCTCAGGGGATTAAACAGTTTGCCGCCGACGGTCTGCTTATAAGCAATAACCCGCAAAGCTCTTCGCTCGTTGACTGGGATTTAGCAGTTGATGACAGTAACTGCTGTGTTCTCGCATTCACCGATACAAGGGCGGGAAGTTCAATCAATCCTTATGCGTATAGAATCAGTCCTTCAGGGCAGTTCCTCTGGGGTGCAAATGGCGTTGCTTTGACAGATTCTGTAAATGTTTATCAGGCAAATCCAAAAGTTATTGTAACGACTGACGGAAATTTTATAATTCCTTGGCAGTATAGTAATAAAATAGGTATTCAAAAGCTCGATAAATCCGGAAATAAAGTCTGGGGAAGCGTTCCGAAAATGCTGATAGGTAATCCTGCTATAAGCGAAAAATGGAATTATCCGACCGGGGTAAAATCTGATAACGGAAGTTTCATACTTTACTGGATTGGTTATACAGGTTCCTTCATAAGCCCAGCGAACTATAAACTTTACACACAAAAGTATTCCTCAGCAGGCAACGGCTTATGGGGAAATCCTCAGGATACAATATTTAATCTCGGTGGTGCACAAGGCACATACCAACCCTCGATTTATTCTGACGGAAATAATGGTGCCGTTTATGTCTGGCAAAGTTATGTAACAGGTCCTACAGTGTGTTACGTTCAAAGGAAAAACTCCGCAGGAGCAATTCTGTTTCCTGCAAATGGTTCAGCAGTTACAACTACAGGTGCAACAATGCTAAACTTTGCGCCTTCAGCATCTTACATGCCTTCAACAGGTGAAACCTATGTTTTCTGGCAAAGAAAGAATTCATTGCAGTCTGTGATAGGCGTCTATGGTCAGAAATTCTCGTCCAACGGGATACGTTTATGGGCAGACTCAGGGCATGTTGTAAAACCGCTTGACGGAAATTCATTCGCAAGTCTCTGGACTTATACGAAGGATACAAGCATTCTTGGTTACTACATGGAAATAGGAACATCCACTAGCGATTACGCAAAAGCTTTCAAACTTGATAGAAGCGGTAATAAGCTATGGGGTGGAAACATCATTACACCAGGTGCTTTTAACGGCGATAAAGGCAGAATGAGTGTTGCATTGAATCAAAATGGTATGTCTATGCTTGCCTGGCAGGATAATCGTCTCGATGCCGGAGGAATGTATGCTCAGAATATAAACTTTGACGGCTCATTTGGAAATCCAACAGGTATAAACTCAGTAGGAGAAATCCCGAATAAATTTTCTCTGTCACAGAATTATCCAAATCCATTTAATCCCTCAACTACAATCAAATTTGAAGTACCTAAAAGTACTTTCGTTACTTTGAAAGTTTATGATATTATGGGCAGGGAAGTAATGTCTCTCGTCAATCAGAACATGAACGCAGGAACTTACGAATTTAATCTAAATATGATGAATCTTACGAGTGGTACTTATTTCTATAAAATGACAGCAGGCAGCTTCTCGGAAGTCAAGAAAATGATAGTTTTAAAGTAAATAAATATATTTGATTTTATATTAACAAAGGGGCTGTAAGCCCCTTTGTTATATAGTAGATATGCTAATCAGTTAAAACCTTTTGTTTATCTCTTCCATTATCTGTATTGCAGCTTCAGGAATCTTTGTTCCTGGACCGAATATTGCCGTCGCACCGTGTTCGTATAGGAATTCGTAATCCTGAACAGGTATCACACCTCCGCAAATGACAATTATATCCTCCCGTCCTAGCTTCTTTAACTCATCAATCAACTGAGGCAGCAATGTTTTATGTCCAGCCGCAAGCGAGCTCATGCCAATCACATGAACGTCATTTTCAACTGCCTGCCTTGCTGTTTCTTCGGGCGTCTGGAATAGGGGACCCATATCAACATCAAATCCCATGTCTGCATAAGCCGTAGCAACAACCTTTGCGCCTCTGTCGTGTCCGTCCTGACCCATCTTTGCTATCATAATTCTCGGCCTGCGCCCTTCTTTCTTCGCAAATTCATCCGTCATTTTCTTTGCGAGCAATACCTTGTCTTCATTGCCCGAAGCGTATTCCGAATTGTAAACTCCCGATATTGTTCTTGTCACTGCCTGAAACCTCCCCCATATTTTTTCTAATGCAAAAGATATCTCGCCAAGCGATGCTCTTACTCTTGCTGCTTTAATTGCTAAATCAAGTAAATTACCCTCGCCCGTCTCCGCACATTTAGTCAATGCTAAAAGCGCCTCGTCAACTTTTTTCTGGTCGCGGCTTTTCTTCATATCTTCAAGTCTCTTAATCTGCGATAACCTAACAGCTGTATTATCCACTTCAAGTATTTCCATCGGCTCCTCTTTTTCTAAACAGAATTTGTTAACACCTACGATCGTCTCACGTGCAGAGTCAATTCTTGCCTGACGCCTTGCAGAGGCTTCCTCAATCCTCAGCTTCGGAATTCCTGCTTCTATTGCCTTCGTCATTCCGCCGTACGATTCAACCTCTAAAATATGCTGCCATCCTCTTTTTAGCAGAGCATCCGTCAGACTTTCTACGTAATAGGAACCGCCCCATGGGTCAATGACCTTGCAAATGTTAGTTTCATCCTGAAGATATAGCTGTGTATTCCTTGCTATACGCGCCGAAAAATCTGTCGGTAATGCGATTGCTTCGTCAAGCGAATTTGTGTGTAGCGATTGTGTATGCCCCAGAGCTGCCGCCATAGCCTCTACGCATGTTCTTACAACATTGTTATACGGGTCTTGTTCTGTCAGGCTCCATCCGGAAGTCTGCGAGTGTGTTCTCAAAGCCATTGACTTTGGATTCTTCGGGTCAAACATCTTTATTAATTTAGCCCAGATTACTCTTGCAGCACGCAGCTTAGCAACCTCCATGAAATAATTCATTCCTTCTGCCCAGAAAAAAGATAGTCTCGGAGCAAACGTATCAATGTCCATTCCTGATTGTATTCCCGTCCTTACGTATTCCAGTCCGTCTGCAAGTGTATAAGCCATCTCAAGGTCAGCCGTCGCACCGGCTTCCTGCATGTGGTATCCTGAAATACTTATACTGTTGAACTTCGGCATGTTTGCTGAAGTGAATTGAAATATATCCGCAATTATTTTTATCGAAGGTGTCGGTGGATATATGTAAGTATTCCTTACCATGTACTCTTTCAGTATATCATTCTGTATCGTTCCTGTAAGTTGTTCCTGCTTAACTCCTTGTTCCTCTGCAGCCACTATATAAAAAGCAAGTACAGGAAGTACCGCTCCGTTCATCGTCATCGAGACTGACATTTTATCTAAAGGTATTTTAGAGAAAAGTATCTTCATGTCTTCAATCGAATCAATCGCAACACCGGCTTTACCCACATCACCAACAACTCTCTCGTGGTCTGAATCGTAACCTCTGTGTGTCGCAAGGTCAAAAGCTACCGAAAGCCCCATCTGTCCCGCTGCAAGATTTCTCCTGTAAAATGCGTTGCTTTCTTCTGCAGTCGAAAACCCTGCATATTGTCTGACAGTCCATGGTCTCTGAACATACATGGTCGAATACGGTCCTCTTAAAAACGGTGGTATTCCCGCCATGTAATTAATATGTTCGTAGTCCTTTATATCATCTTTTGTATAAAGAGGCTTCACGTCTATCTGCTCCATAGTATGCCAGATAAACTCCTCGACATCCTTTCCCGTTTCTTTTTTGAATTTCTTCTTCCAGTCTTCGTATGATGTCTTCTTTGACTTCAAATCCAGTTCAATCTTCGAAAAATCTACTTTCATATCTTATATTATTTTATATTATTTTTTCCAATAATTTTAACCGCAAAGTCCGCAAAGTTGACTAAGTATTAATTGTTTAAAGTCCATTGACTATTCTTTTAAATCCTTGGATAAAAGTTGTTTCGTTAAAATTTATAAGCAATCCTAATTTAAGATGAGATATTCTTAAATAAGATAGCAGTTGAGCACTGTGTAAGTCCTCTAACTTTTTTACAGCCTTTATTTCAATAATAACTTTATCATTCACAATTATATCTACCTTGTAAGCACAGTCAAGAAATACTTCTTCGTATTGCAATGCTAAAGGAACCTGTCTCTTAACTTCAAGATTCAATTTCATTAATTCATAAAACAAACAGGCTTCATAAGCTGATTCAAGTAATCCCGGACCTAACGTCTTATGGATCCTCAGACCGGCTTCCAAAACGAATTTAGAAATTTCATCTTCAGTTAATTTCTTGGTATTTATTTTTTCAGAAATCAATATTTACTTCATAAATAAATTAAACACATACTTCTTTGTTCTCTTTGCGATCTTAGCCTTCTTTGCGTCCTTTGCCTTCCTTGCGACCTTAGCGTTAAAAAGAGTCAAAATATAATACCCTGTTTTACTCTCTTCGCGTCCTTTGCCTTCGAGTCGGAGATCCGCCGTGGCGGACGTCCTTTGCGTTAAAATATATTATTTAAAATCTTTGTGTTCATTACGTCAAAATATATAATTAAAAATCTTTTAGCGTAATTCTAGCTAAAATAAATATCTCAGTTTTGTTCTCTTTGCGTTCTTTGCGTTTAAATATATTATTCATAATCTTTTATCCGTAATTCTAGCTATAATAAATATTCTCAGTTTTGTTCTCTTTGCGTCCTTTTCCTTCGAGTCGGAGATCCGCCGTAGCGGATGTCCTTTGCGTTAAAAAGAATCAAAATATAATATCCTGTTTTGCTCTCTTTGCGTCCTTTGCCTTCGAGTCGTAGATCCGCCGTGGCGGACGTCCTTTGCGTTAAAATATATTATTTAAAATCTTTGTGTTCATTGCGTCAAAATATATAATTAAAATCTTTTAGCGTAATTCTATCTAAAATAAATATTCTCAGTTTTGTTCTCTTTGCGATCTTTGCCTTCTTTGCGTCCTTTGCGTTTAAAATCTTTATTTGATTATCTAATTAGTTAATTATACAATTTCAGTTAAATTAGTCCTTTGCGTTTAAAATCTTTATTTGATTATCTAATTAGTTAATTATTCAATTGCGGTTAAATTAGTCCTTTGCGTTTAAAATCTTTATTTGATTATCTAATTAGTTAATT
>CAZVCC010000041.1:0-2787 GCA_964626015.1 uncultured Ignavibacteriaceae bacterium | reverse complement strand
ATTCAATTGCGGTTAAATAAGTTCTTTCAATAGTTTCTTATTCACCTCATACACATCCGCACCCATAAATATAAACTCATCAACCCCATTATTTTTATAAGCTTCTACCATATCCTTCGGATATCCCGCAAGTATCACCTTCACGCCCTTTATCCTCTCTTTAAGCTCTTTCACCAGCACAGGAACAATTTCCGGATACGTATCATCAGTCGAACATACCACCACAATCCCCGCACCGCTCTTCACCGCAGCGCTCACCGCCTCCTCGTTAGATTCAAAACCCTTTTCATAAATAACATCAAACCCGCCAACTTCGAAAAATCCTCTCGCAAAATCCGCTCTCGCTTTATGCTGCTTCAGCGGTCCCATCGCTGCAAGAAATATCTTCGGGAAGTATCCCTTTTTATCCTTATAACTGTATGAGTATTCCCGCAATTCCTCAAATATCTCGGACGCGCGTTTAACCTTCAGTGCTTTTATATTCGATTCCGCAGGTTTCCTCTTTAGAGCTTTTCCCGTTTCACCAATCGTAGAACCTTCAAGGAAATTATCTACCAAAGAATCCACCGTAACTTCTTTCAAATTTACTTCTCTCTGCTTTCTGTTCTTAAATTTCTCTGCCCGTTCTTTCCTCGCATCTTCAAGCCCGTTTTCTCTTTCCGCAATACTTTCCTCCTTCATATTCGCATACATATTATTCCCGACAATCACCTTCTTCCTTTTCGCATAATCCTTTTCTTTTGCAGCTGCAGTTTTTTCAATTTCTGTCTGCGGAATTCCTTTCGTTACCGCATTAAGCATCCCGCCTTCTGCTTCAACCGACTTCACAATCTCCCATGCCTTCTGTGCAATCTCTGCCGTTATCGTTTCAACGTAATAAGAACCGCCCGCAGGGTCAATCACTGAGTTAAGATGTGATTCTTCCCTCAATACTATCTGTGTGTTCCTTGCAAGCCTTCTCGAAAATTCATCCGGTATTCCAACCGTTTCATCAAAAGGCGACGTGTAAATACTGTCCGCACCTCCCGCTACAGCAGAAAATGCCTCCGTCGTCGTCCGCAGCAGATTTACGTATATATCATTCTTCGCCTGATTGTAAAAAGATGTTTTCGAGTGTATGAACATTTTCTTCGAATCTTCCTTCCCTTTGTAAGCATCAATTATATTCGACCATATTATTCTCGCTGCTCTCAGCTTAGCAACTTCCATAAAATAGTTCGTGCTTATTCCGAACGTGAAAAAGAACCTCGGTGCCGCCTCGTCAATCGTTAAACCTTTCTTCAGCATCTGGTTAATGTACTCAACCGCCGATGCCATAGCATACCCGAGTTCCTGAACCGAACTCCCGCCGGCATTTACGTATTCGTAACCGCAGACTCCTATCGTCTTAATGTTTAGCTTATTGTCCGCAGTCCATTTCGTCACATTATAAATCTCATCAAAAGCTATTTCTAACTCATAAGGTGTAACTCCCGTCCGCATCGCAAAAACGAATGGGTCTGAAAGAAATGCCGCATTTAGCTTCTTCATATCTGTTCTTGATTTCCTGAAGTAGGAAACAAACAATGAGAAAATCTGCATCGCAGAAAACCCTCCGTTAACAAATAACGGATGCTTTGTTAAATCTATATCCTTAAAGCATTCTTCCAAATCCTCAAGCGAGACTGCTGAAGTACCGCTCTTGCCCTGCTCGCCGTTTATCTCTGTTTCGGGGT
Source organism: uncultured Ignavibacteriaceae bacterium (assembly GCA_964626015.1). Classification (GTDB taxonomy): domain Bacteria; phylum Bacteroidota; class Ignavibacteria; order Tepidaquicellales; family Tepidaquicellaceae; genus CAIKZJ01. The sequence goes on along the minus strand of CAZVCC010000041.1, from coordinate 1,072 downwards.
CTTTCGAAAGCAGAGTCGCAAGGTCTGGCTTAAAGTATATTGCAGTCAGTCCTCTTTCCAAATCATACTTTAGTGCTTCGTTATATTCCCTCGGACTGTAATACGGCAGTTCCTGCGATACCATCCAGCCGTTTTTCAAATTTCCTTCCGTCTTATTCCCGCGTACATAATTGTTATATCCGGGAAAATTTTCGAGCAGGGGATTATCATTTATGTTTTCCTGTGTATAAATCGGCTGAAGGTCTATACCTTCATAAGTTTTTGTGATTAAACTCTTGTCGTATGACTGGCCCTTTAAATCTTTTTCTGCTGCTTTTTTCCAGTCTTCAAATGATGTGCTCGGAAAATCTTTTCTGAGTTCTAAATTATCTGAAAGTTTACTCATAGGTTCGATTTGATTATTAAATTGTATCCTTAAATATCAATATTTTAAACATAAGATTAAATTCAAAAAATCAGTATATTACCTTTTTCCCATCTATTGACTTTATGGAACTTTTTTCGTAGTTTTATGTTTTAAATATTGAACAAAAATTATAGAATTTTATGTTCAGGCTTTTAGAAGTAAAACTTCTAAAAAACCGCAAAAATATCCACTTTCTACACTTCCCCTACAGTTCACCTTCACTTTCCTTACACTGTGTTTACACACCCCTTATATAGACCTTGTATAGCGCTTATATGAACCTATTATGTACCTCATACTGGTATCTTTTCCAAAGTTTTAAATACAGCAATCTTTTTAAAACAAATAATCTCCAAAATTAATATCCCTCAACCTTTATAAAATTTGATCCCCAACCTTTGCTCTTTGAGTCGAAGATTAGCCTTCTATTTTGCCGGGAATCCTTTGCTTTCTTTCGTTCTCTGCTCTCTTTGCGTCCTTTGCTCTTCTTCGCGGTCTTTGCGGTTAAAAATCATTTTGGTTTAATATCTTTTTGGTAAATTATATTTTGGGTTTAATATCTTTTCTGTATATATCCTCGCGATTAAAGTATCTTATCTGAATTATTAATCGATAACGTTCCAATTAGTGTGTAAATTTTAAGTCTCCGTTAGTTGGTTTACATCC
>CAZVCC010000040.1:0-30434 GCA_964626015.1 uncultured Ignavibacteriaceae bacterium | reverse complement strand
GGGCTAAGTTTTTTTGTAATCAGGGATTTTATTGATGCGGGATTTTTTAATCCCGCATTTTGTTTTATAATATTCGTTTATTAAAAGTTGTCATTGAAAACAATAAGAGATAATTTTGTTGTTAAGAGCTTTTTAATGTGATTACACCAAAGCACATTAAGAGATTATATTATTAAAAATTGGGATGAAACTTGTGTTAACTTTTTAGGTACGTGAGCGTATTATTATTAGACTCATCATTATAAAAAACGGAGGAATAAAATGATACGAGTTATGATTATTGCAATTACAACTATCTGCTGCTTTTCAGCAAGCAATGCACAATGGGTTGTTGACACTCTTAAAAATAATACAAGCGTAAGTGAAGTTGAAATCAATTTTCTATCCAAGGCACCTGTTATAGACGGCGTGCTTGATGAAAGTCTTCAGTCGCTGCCTTTAAGGAAGTTCACTTATATATCCAGAATACAGAATGACGTAACCCCAACAGTAACTTACAGAATTGGTTACGGTACTGAGTTTTTATATGTATATATTGAGGCAGAAGCAAAGCAGCTAACATACCGAGACAGAGCATATCAAAACGGGGACGGATTTTTATTGTTAATTTGCAAACCGCCGGCTGACAACAGTGCGTCGGATGAATTTTACGAGCTTGCCTGCTCGGCAGTAAACTCTCCCGATAAAGAATGGACACGGCATATATTCTGGAATTACAATGTTGACAGAATATTTGTTCCTACAAGCACTGATACAAAGCTTGAATTTACGGAAGGAAACGGTAAGATAGGATTTGAATTATTACTTCCCTGGACTGATGTAAGACCAAATCATCCATGGCTTTCGGAAGGAATAGGATTTAATCTTTCATTTTGCAAGGCGATAGAACCGAACGGGCAAATCTGGTATCAGACAGTAGATGATAATTCGGGTGCAGAATTTCAGAAGAGAAAATATGAGTTGATGCGCTTTCAGAAGCCAAAATTGGAGGGCAATCCGCAAACGTATGTTTCGTTTAGGGAAGGACATATAACAGAGGGTGAAGATTTAGGGGTTGAGGTAGTAACATTATCAAACAAATCGGCAAAGGAGAATATATTTATCACTCTGGAATCGGGTGAAAGAGCTTCAGTTGTTGATGTATTGAAGTATGAATGCACACCCGGAATTACGAAGCAGGAATTTAAGATAAACTCTAAGCAAGCACTTGAAGGAGCGTATTTATTCCGTTGGAAATCTCATAATCAGATAAGTGCGGGTGCGATGGGTTTATCGATACTACCAAAGTTTGATGAAGATGAATTTGAGAATTTACTACAGAAACGGAGGGATGTATTGTCAAACAGCTCGTACTGTACGATGCAATTTTTAACAAAAGAACTTTGCGAAAGAATAAAGAAGTTAAAAGTTTATGAGACTTGCAGGACTGAACGGATTAATATCTTGAGGTTAAGCAGAATGATAAATTTGGTTAACTCAGGAGTTGACCCGTTTGAGAACAGCTTTGGTTTCATACGCAAGGCTTACCGTTCAAAAGTTGACAGTACTTTGCAGCCTTATGTAGTGTATCTTCCGGAGAATTATGATAAAAGTAAAAAATATCCTCTAATGGTATATCTTCACGGAAGTGCTTCAGACGAGAGTAACATACACGGAGTGCTTGGAATAATACCAAAAGATTTTATTGCAGTAGGACCGTTTGGACGCGGGAAATCGAATGCATACTCGCGCGACAATGCACAGGACGATATTGCAGAAGTTATAAATGCAGTGAGTGAAGATTACAGCATAGATACGGCAAGGATATTATTAACGGGATTTTCAATGGGTGGATACGGCGTTTACAGGACTTTTTTTGAGACACCAAACAAATACAAAGCTCTGGCAGTATTCAGCGGAGGACCGAACATTGGTTCAAGGTACGCACCGGTAGAGCTTGCACCTGATTTTACTGACGAAAAGAATCTGAGTTCGTTTAAAAGTGTACCTATATTTATATTTCACGGAGTAAAGGATTTAAACGTAACATTGCAGGCAACATTAGATTTTGCGAGCAAGATGAAAAAGACGGGTGCAACGATTGAATTACAGACAGAACCGGACAAAGGGCATGAGTTTCCGGGAATTTCATCAATTGAAAAATATATGAAGTGGGTTGAGAAAGTGATGAAATAATATCAATACTTAATACACATATAAGTTCATCCCGGAAATAGTACTGAACAATAATACAAAGAATTACGTATATTAATCAGATAAATAAAAAGGAAGGGGTACATCATGAAAAACTTATATGTACTTATAATTATTATATCTTTTCATATTACATCATTCACGTGCAAAGCATTTGAAAAAGAAATCAAGTATACTTTCCCATTTAAACTTGTCAACAACAAAGTGCTTGTGCCAGTTAATATAGGTGATTCGAGGACTTTTGAGGTGATACTCGACAGCGGTTTCGGGTTTGACGGATTAATACTATTTAAAGGCGACCTGGCTGATTCGATACAGCTTTATAACAGGATACAGGTTCAGATACCGGGAGCGGGAGACGGACCGCCTTCGAATGCGATAATGTCCGACTCGATGACGTTCAATTCAGGAAGCTGCGAGTTTAAGAATCAAAGGGTTATATTTCTTCAGAACGATAAATTTAAAGGGTCACCAACAGACGGCGTGATAGGTTATTCTTATTTCGGGCACTATAAAGTGGAAGTGGATTACGATAATAAAGTAATTACTTTACATGAGAACACTGACGAGATAGATGAGACGGGATATGAGGCAATACCGCTTACATTTGACAGTAACAACAAACCGCATCTCGATATATCGCTTTCGATTGCAGGCGAAGAACCTGTAAAGCTGGATGTGTATATTGATTATGCGGCGAGTCTTTCGCTGGAGCTGACGATAAAAGAAGGAATGAAGTTTGGGCTTCCGAAAGAATACATAGCTGATTACGGAGGGTTCGGCTTAAGCGGCGACGTACACGGAAAGACAGCAAGGATACACAGCTACAAAATCGGGAAGTATGAGTTCAGGGATGTAACAGCAACATTTTTTGAAGGGAATTCGCGTTCGAAGGATAGTTACGCCGACGGAGTGATTTCGAATGATGCTCTTAGAAGGTTTAATCTTGTGTTTGATTACTATGGGAAGAAACTACTTTTAAAGCCGAATGAATCGTTTAATGAGCCGTTTGAGGTTGTAAATTAGTCGGAAGCGAAATAATAATTGATTATCGAAATGGTATTAGATAATTTATAACAATGAAAAGTAAATTAACTGCGGAAACAAAGTATGAACTACTAAAGGAAATCTCGAATAAAATGAGAGATACTTTAGAGCTTGATGAAATACTGAATAAACTGCTTGATGCACTGAAGAATGTTGTAAAACACGATGCGTCGGGAATCTTTATACTTAGTCAGGATATATCTTCGCATCCTCATTACAATTTCCCTAAACAACATATTTCAGGAATAGCACAAAGAGGATTTAACCTGCCGCCGGAAAAAGATGAAATGCTATCATTCGGAAAGGGATTAATAGGTCATGTTATCAACACCGGAGAAAGTCTTGTGATACCTGACGTTAGGCTTGATTCACGATATATACCCGGCAGAAGGCAGACGAAATCAGAGATAGTAGTGCCTATAAAGAAGAACGACAGAACGATAGGAGCGCTTGATGTTGAAAGCGATAAACTGGGAACCTTTAACGAAACCGATTTAGAAATACTCAGCTTTTTCGCAGATGCGGCATCGATATCAATTGAAAGGGCAATGCTACACACACAGATACTTGAGAAGGAAAAGGTTGAGAAGCAGCTTCAGATTGCGAGAGAAGTTCAGTCAAGACTTTTACCGCAGAACTCTCCTGAGGTAAAAGGTTATGAATTTGCGGGGCTTTGCATACCGACGTATGAGATCGGGGGCGATTATTTCGACTATGTTAGAATTGATGAGGATAACGTTGCAGTAACAGTAGCTGATATATCAGGTGACGGAATACCCGCGGCGCTAATAATGACGGCATACAGAGCGCTTTTGCGTTCGCACGTAAAGACGTACGACAACCCTTCTGATTTAATGCATTATTTAAACAATCAGTTATCAGACTTTACGAGGAAGAAAGATTTTGTTACAGCATTTTACGGAATTTTAAATGCGAAGAATAATACATTCAGTTACACTAACTGCGGACACAATCCACCGCTGCTTTTCAGAACGAACGGAAAAGTTGAGCTGCTTGATTTGCACGGACCGACACTATGTATAATGGATAACGTGATATTTCAAACGGGAAAAACAAAGCTGAATCCCGGAGATCAGATTGTGCTTTACACTGACGGTGTGACAGAAGTATTTAATGACAAGAAAGAAGAATTTGGGCTGGATAAGTTAATAGATGTAATTAAACCGAATATAAAAATGCCGGTTAATGATTTGCTATATAAGATTATAGAAGAAACAAAAAACTTTTCCAAGTCTGAATACTATAAAGATGATTACACACTTGTAATAGTGAAACGTCAGAACACAATAAAGATTGTAGACTATTCGCGCAAGCTGAAGAAACATTTTAAAGATTTGAATTTAGAATGGCTGAACAAATACTTTGAGGTAGAAAAAGCGGATGAAATGATATTGAACAATCCAGAAAAATATATAATAAATAAAGGCGGGTTTATTTTATTTGCAAAAGCAGAGGACAAGATTTGCGGGACGGTTGCAGTAAAAAGAAACAGTGATTCAGAATATGAGATGACAAAAATGGCTGTATCGGAGGAATATCAGGGGAAAAAGATTGGGAAGAAACTTGCGAAGGAAGCAATAAAAAAAGCAAAATCTTTGGGCGCGGCAAAAATAGTGCTTGAAACGAGTTTAAGACTTGAAAAAGCAGTCAAATTGTACAGAAAGCTGGGATTTGAAGAAGTAAATTACGGCACAAACACAAAAACCCGATACGAAAGACCGACAATAAAAATGGAATTAAAATTATAAAATTTCCCGGATAATTAAAGGTCAACAAAAAGAACCGAATATTTGAATTTAATTTTAATAATATTTCTGCTAAATTTATATGACTTTTCAAAAATCATTTTAAACAAGGAGTAAAACTTTGGCAGTAAAGATAACAGAAGAATGTATAGCCTGCGGTGCCTGCGAAGCAGAATGCCCAAACGATGCAATTTATGAAGCAGGAAAAGACTGGGTAATCGGCGGTGAAACAAAGCCTGCAATTACTGACGAGCATACATATATTGTCCCCGATAAATGTACTGAGTGTGTAGGTTTTCACGATGAGCCGCAATGTATTCCGGCATGTCCTACAGAAGCAATTATATTGGATCCCGACCATGTAGAAACGAAAGAGCAACTCATGGCAAAGAAGGAACATTTGGACAGTGTAGGCAGATAATAGATTTTAGATTTGTTTATAAAAAAGCTCTTTCACTTAACGGTGAAAGAGCTTTTGCTTTAAACAGACTTTTTGTGTAATTTAATTTTCGCGCAGAACAAACTCGTCGTATTCCATTTCGAAACGGAGTTTATGTTTTGATTCTTCCTGAGCAAGCATTTTAAAAATGTTTTGAAGTTCAGGGACATTGGTTTTTTTCGATAGGCGTGTATAGAGATTAAAGGCTGCTTTCTCACGGTTCATTGCGACAATCAATGCTTCCTGATAGCTCATATCGGGTTTAATAACAACAGAATCGACATAATCACTGATTTTAAGGTCCGAAATGCTTTCTGAAGAAGCAATAAATACTTTTTCCTCTTTTATCTTTTTAAGCTTAGCTTTATGTGCTACTTCTTCCTGAGCAAACTCAAGGAAAATATTTTTCATATCCTCATTCTTCACTCTATCAGCAAGCTGATGGTAGAAATCAACGGCTTTCTGTTCAGATTCTATAGCAAAATCGAGTACATCGTCTATGTTTTCAAATTTTTCCATTAAAAGTATTTTAAATTAATTTACTAATTCTTTTGATTCAGATATTTGTTTTTCAAAATACAATTCAAAACGTTTCGTGATATAATCGCAGCCATAATCGAACAATTTCGAGTTCGAGTCTTCTGTAGTCATTTTTAAGGAATACAAATTTTCGGAATTGCTTTCCACTTTATCTTTCAGCATTGATGCAATTTCAAGAGAAATATCCTCAGATTGAACAGCATTTTTCTTATCACTAAATAAAAACAATAATTCTATAAATTGAGTGACAGAATCTTTTTCAAGTTTTGATTTGTATTCAGCATCAAAATTAAGAATAAACTTCTGTGCATTTGAATAACTACCGCCAATTTCAAACGGATAAGAAGCAGGAAGGATTACATCTGCTAAAGATGCAGTATCAGTCATGAAATAATCCTGAACAACTTTGAAGTCCGACTTATTCAGCTTAGCAGTAATCTCGTCTTTGTTAAATGCACAACCTACAGGGTCTTCACCGAATATGAAAATATTTTTCAGGTTTTCTAACTGTCCGGATTGAAGATTACCGTTACAAATGCCCATATCAAAAAGTCCCTGCGAATTATTCTTTTCTTTCAGAGAAATAATCCCGGAAGATGTTTTGCCGAGTTTTCCGGTAATAAGCATTAGATTGAATATTTCCTTAGCTGTTTCTGATGATACATTCTTCTCGGCAAAGATAAGTATTGCATTCGGTTCATTATTAAACTCTTCAATAAACTCAACGAGCTGCTTATCTGAAACTAATCCGGATTGATTAACAAGATTTTCGAAGTTTTGAGAGAGAATATTCTTCTTATACTCATCAAAACATTTTACGCGGTCATTTATAAATACACTGTTTTCAAGACTGTTGGATAGTATGTAATAATTAACGGCTTTGATAAAGTTGAAATATGAATCTACCTTAATGATATTATCTGCTTTATTCATTGTTCTATCGAACTCTTTATCCGTTATTACACTGACTTTTACACCGTATTGTGTTTTTGCATTATTGACCATGTATCCAACAACGGGATTTTCATAATTTATTTCTGAACCGAGAAGATAAATTTTACCTGAGCCATTAATTTGGGAGAAAGGAACGTTAGCATCGGATATGTTTTTGTAACCATCTCCCCTATTTAAATAGTGAAAGCTTGAAGTATTCACTGTTTTAACAGAATCTGACAATTTCTTTATAAGGAATAATTCTTCGTTTGTCAGCCGAGCACCGGCAAAGAAAGCATTTTCATCGGGTTTAACAGATTGAATTCTCTTCTTTATAACATTGAATACATTTTCGAAAGAGGTTTCTTCGAACTTTCCATTCACTTTTATTAAAGGTTTAGTAACACGTTTGCCGTCATTGAGATATCTGTATCCGAATTTCGGGAAACGGCAGATATTTTCATCTTTATTTATTTCACCGCTTGCTCCAGTTACTTTCATAACAAATCCGTTTTTATGATGTATTCTTACAGCACAACCGACAGAGCAATAATTACAGATTGTTTCGAATGAATCGAGTTCGAGAGGACCGGGTTTAAACTTGAAGTTTTCGGTTATAGCTCCTGTCGGGCAAGTGGAAATACACATTCCGCATGATTCACAATCTGTATCGAGAAGGCTTTCACCGAGACTTGGAGCGACGTAAGACTCGAATCCGCGGTTAACAAGACCGAGAGCGTTTGCACCCACAACATCTTTGCATATTCTAATACAACGTGAACACAGAATGCATTTATTATTATCAATTTCAATAAAAGGATGTCTGAAGTCAACGTCATATTTTTTGAATTCGCCATCAAACCTGTTTTGCACAGCTTCATAATCAGTAGAGTATTTCTTTAAGTCGCAAGTATAGTATTCTGCGCAACCGCATTCCATGCATCTTTTGGTTTCTTCATGCGCAGCTTCGTGAGAATAACCAAGTTCTACTTCGTAAAAATTACTTCGTTTGTCAGGGTCGAGTGTCGGCATTTCTTCTCTAAGCTGCTCACCGTATTTTCCAAGATAATCTTCTTTTATCTGTTTCTCAAAATTATCGCGTTTAGAAATGAACTCATACTTTTCACCTGTAATCGGCAAAGCAGACAAGAACTGATGACAGCTCCTTGCGGCTTTCCTGCCCTGGGCAATGGCTTCAATAAGTGTAGCAGGACCCGTCACGCTGTCGCCGCAGGCAAAAACAGATTTAATTGAAGTTTGCAGAGTCTTTTTATCGGCATCAATATCACCCCATTTATTCACAATGAGTTTTTCATCGGAATATATATTAATATCATCGATGAAGTTTACGTCAGTCTTCTGACCGATGGCGGCAAGAATAATATCAAGTTCAACGTTGAACTCAGAACCTTCAACTTTAATGGGTCTTCTTCTGCCTGATGCATCTGGCTCACCAAGTTCCATTTTATAGCACGACAAAGAATTAAGTTTTCCTTCATCGTTAACGTTTACTTTAGCGGGAGCTGTTAAGAACATATATTCAACACCTTCAAGTTTTGACTCATGAATTTCGATTGGATTAGCGGGCATTTCCTTTTCAGTTCTGCGGTAAATAATATAGACTTTCGAAGCTCCGCAGCGCATTGCAGTTCTACAACAGTCCATTGCAGTGTTTCCGCCGCCGATGACAGCTACTTTTTTTCCTGAGAAATCATACTTCTGGCCTGTCATCTCCATATTGCGAAGGAAATCAATTCCTGAGTACACACCGTCCGCTTTATCGTTATCGCATCCTATACTTGTACCATTCTGTGAGCCAATAGCGAGTATTACTGAATCATATTTACCTTTTAAATCCTTATAGCTGAGTGAATCGCCAAGCCTGATATTGTAATTAATCTTAACGCCCATCTGCTCGATGCTTTCGACTTCCTTATCAATAATATCATTCGGTAAGCGATAAGGTGGGATGCCATAGCGGAGCATACCGCCGGGATGAGGACTTGATTCGAAGATTTCTACAGAATGTCCTTCGAGTGCAAGATAGTATGCTGAAGAAAGTCCACCGGGACCAGCGCCGATAACTGCAACCTTTTTCCCTGTAGCAGGTTTACATTCGGGCATATACTTATCACCTGATTCAAAATCCATATCTGTAGCATATCTCTTCAGATAATCTATTCCAACGCCTTTGCCTTCGAGTAGGTTTCTTCTGCAGGCAACTTCACAGGGTCTCACGCAAACTCTACCGCAGATTGCAGGAAGAGGATTCGTTTGTTTTATTAATCCTACAGCATCTCGATACATTCCTTTATTAATAAGTGCAATGTATCCCTGAACGTCAACGCCTGCGGGACAAGTCTGCTTGCAAGGAGCAGTACAATCGGCATAGTGATTTGAAAGCAGAAGCTCGAGAGCTGATTTCCTCGATTTATGAACTTTATCATTATCGGTATTAATTTTCATTCCTTCTACTATCTTAGTTGAACAAGAGGGCTGAAGACCTCGAGTACCTTCGACTTCAACGACGCAAACGAAACAAGATGAGAACGGAGTAAGTCTATCGTCGTTGCAGAGAGTAGGAATTTGAATACCGTAACGATTAGCGAGCTGGAGGATTGTTTCTCCTTCGAATCCTGTAACAATCTTACCGTTTAGAATTATATTTAATTTATTATCCATTTATTAAAAAACTTTTTGATTTTGAATTTAATAAACAACTATAGAGTCAAACTTACACTTAGAGTAACAATCACCGCACTGAATACATTTTTCCTGATGAATGAAGTGCACCTGTTTCTTTTCGCCCGTAATTGCTTCGGTCGGGCATCCACGCTTACAGACCATACATCCTGTACATTTATCGGGAATAATTTCATAAGTAAGAAGTTTCTTACAATAAAGAGCAGGACACTTCTTATTATTGATATGAGCTTCGTACTCATCACGGAAATACTTAATAGTTGTAAGAACCGGATTAGGCGCTGTTTGACCAAGTCCGCAAAGAGATGCGTCTTTAATCTGGTAAGCAAGTTCTTCAAGCTTTTCCAAATCGCCCTGACGTCCTTCGCCTTCTGTTATGCGAGTAAGAATTTCAAGCATACGTTTAGTACCGACTCGGCAGAATGTGCATTTACCGCAGGATTCTTTACAAGTGAATTCAAGAAAGAACCTTGCTACATCGACCATACAAGTTGTTTCATCCATGACAACCATACCGCCAGAGCCCATGATAGCGCCAGTAGCGTTTACTGAATCATAATCAACTATAGTATCAGAAAGATATTCGGGAATGCAGCCGCCTGACGGACCGCCAAGCTGAACAGCTTTGAACTTCTTATCCCCTATTATACCGCCACCGAGTTTGTAAATAATATCTTTAATTGTAATACCCATAGGTACTTCAACGAGTCCGCCGTTTTTAATCTTGCCTGTCAGAGCAAAGACCTTTGTCCCTTTACTTTTTTCGGTGCCGTAAGCAGCGTAGGCATCAGCTCCGTTTATAATTATCCAAGGTATATTTGCATACGTTTCGACGTTATTAATGTTAGTTGGTTTCTTCCATAAACCTGAAACTGCGGGGAAAGGAGGGCGTTTACGAGGCATACCCCGCTCGCCTTCGACGGATGCAATTAATGCAGTCTCTTCACCGCATACGAATGCACCCGCACCTTCTTTAATGTAGATATCGAAATTAAAATCTTCGAGACCGAGTATATTCTTTCCGAGATAACCTTTTGTGCGAGCCTGTTCTATTGCAATATTAAGACGTTTGATTGCAAGAGGATATTCTGCACGACAATAAATAACGCCGTCGCTTGCTCCGATAGCATAAGCACCAATTATCATACCTTCGAGAACAGAATGCGGGTCACCTTCGAGGACAGACCGATCCATGAAAGCGCCGGGGTCCCCTTCGTCAGCATTACAGATTATATACTTTTCTTTAGACTGGCTGTTGTTTGCAAACTTCCATTTCAACCCTGTTGGGAAACCTCCGCCTCCCCTACCACGAAGACCTGAATCAAGAACGGTTTTAATAACATCCTGAGAGTTGAGTTTTTCGTTCACAATCTTTTTAACGGCTTCATAACCTCCGCGAACCTCATACTCTTCAATGCTTTCAGGGTCAATATTACCGCAGTTACGCAGAGCAATCTTTACCTGACCGTCAAAATACTCATTAAATCCTGTTTCGATAACATCGGACTTCACAAGATATTCCTTTACAGGAGTAAAATTGACAAGGTGTTTTTCAATTATTTCATCGGCTTTTTTAACATCCACTTCACCGTAGAGATAACTACCTGAATCGTCAATTATTTCGACGAGCGGTTCTTTAAAACACATGCCGATACAGCTTGTTTTCTTAAGGTTAAAATCGAGATTATCAGCTTCACGAATTCTAAGAAGTTCATCATAGACCTTTCCTGCCCCTGCTGCAAGTCCGCAGCTACCAAGACCGACTATTATTTGTGTTTGAGACATATAGTTAAAATTTTCTTTTCAATCGTTAGTTATTTGAAATTTGCTGTTTTGCAGCGAGAGTTTCCTTTCGCTTAATTTCCTTTATTACATCTACGGCTTTCTTACCGCTGAGCTTACCGTAAGTTTCATCGCTAATCATCATAACAGGAGCGAGAGAGCAGCAGCCGAGGCAAGCGACAGTTTCGAGTGTGAAAATACCATCTTCAGTAGTTTCGCCGTCTTTAACATTAAGGAAATTCTGGACATCTTCAGTAACCTTTTTAACATTCTGAACATGGCAAGCCGTACCATGACACATCTTCATTATGTATTTTCCAGCAGGCTGAAGTCTGAACTGTGCATAGAAAGTAACGACACCATACATATCGCTGACTTTCAGACCTGTTTCCTTTGAGATGTAAAGGAAAGCTTCTTTAGGGATATAACCGAAAATATTCTGCGTTCCCTGAAGCAGCGGAATAAGGTTACCCTTTTTATGTCTGTATTTGTTGATTAAAGTGTCGAGAAGTGTTAGGTCGACAGGCTTTTTAGTTACTGGCTTAACCTCTTTTTTATTGATACGTAAGACTCTCATAAGAAAATAAAATTAATATAATAGAATAAAACAATGGACTACCATTCAAGGCTTTCATCGAGCTTGATATTGTTAATATCTTCTTCGCTAAGTCCGTGCCACCTACATCCTTTTTTAGAGCAGATGAAAAAGTCAATCAGTTTAGAGCGTGCACTTATGGAAACACCGCAAACAGGCGACCCGCAGGAATCGCATTGCTTATCCTCGACCATTAGAGTATGGTCGCAGTGAAAGCATCGCAAATCGCCGACGGGTTTACCTTCAGTAAGGAACAAGGTTGATTTAGCAGAAAATACATTCAAATACGGACTGAGCAAAATATCACCGGATTCATTTTTATCATTTACGAGTTTTAACTTAAGCATTTCTGCCTCAATCAGACTCTTCCTGCAATGAGGACAATATGCCTGCAGGAAAGTACCTGCTTCGATAATTTCCAAGTCTTCATCCACATGGACATGGGTATGAATTTCACCGGGTTTTCTTTCGGGCAGTGAACTTTCGAAACCGTAAACCTGATGGAATTTTCTTAGAGCATTATTGAGGTCTTCAATTTCTACGGTATGATTCTGGCAGCCCGAGCGAGTACAAAAGCTAACCTTCCCACCGATATCAAGAACGAGTGAAGCCATAGGAGCATTACAAAGTTTACAAGAAGAAGACGATTTAATATCCTTGCCGCAGTGCGGACAAGAGAAGACAGCAATGCTACCGACGGGATTTTCTAAAACGGAAGAATAATTAAAACTTCCGTAGATAGAGCTGAGGTTTATTTTTCCTTTTGTGCCGGTAATTTCGATTTGTAAAGCAATACTTGCTTCATTATCGACGAGGACTTCAGAATCCATCAAAGACTTACTGCAATGAGGACACTTAAGACTCAGGGAAAGAGTATTATACATAAAACTGTATATTTAAATTTTAGAAAATGACACATCAATTAAGGGAAAGTCATTCTTAAATTAGTTAATAATTCTATTCAATATAATTAGAAAATAGAAATATGAAAACGCAAAACACATTTGATGAAAGTTAAAATAATTTGCTTACAAGATTTTAAAAAAGCTAATAGAGGATTCAATTTACGTATTGTGAGCGGATTAGCAGGAGTGAAAGGAAGTACAATTTGAGACTAATTAACAGTATACGAATACGCAAGGAAGACTGGATTAGGACCATATATACCCTAAGTAAGACCTAATTATAATAGAGTTATAGTGTGTTTGAACTGGTATTTAAGTGGATTTGAAGTGAAGATAGGAAGAATTGATAAATATAAGCTTATTTTGTATGAAATAATAAAATAAGCATCTTTGTGCTGTATTTTATAGATACAACATGAATATAATAAATCGAGTTCCATAAATCAATAGATAAATAATATTTTTTGTAAATATATTGATAGAAAGTGATTTTGGGTGAAAAATACATAATGAAACAAAAAATAAAGGGATAAGCGTGCTTGATTTTTGAACAAAAAGAAGAATAATTTGGTTATAGATATAATGCTTCTTTAATTGATAAAACAGCAAAATACAATGCCTTAAAGAAGCTTTTCGAGATATAACAGAAAATAACACAATTATATCGATTCGGATAATACCCGATTTATTTGAATGGATTTCCAATAAATCCGAATTGGCATCTATGCTTAATTAAAAATATTTTAAACCAAATAATGGCTGAGGAATAAATAAATTTATAAAGTATGAAGAAGAAAATTGAAGTAGTAGAGAATCCAAGAATTCGCAAGCTTTTGAGACCGGTAATCAGGTTCTTTGAGTTAGAGCAGGCGAGCGGTTTATTATTAATCGCCGTTGCAATAGCGGCTATTGTATGGGCGAACAGTCCTTTCGCTTCATCATATTTCAGCATCTGGACAAGCAAGGTTAGTTTCGGATTTGGTGATTTTAAGATTGAAAAAGATTTTTTACACTGGATAAACGATGGGTTAATGGCTGTGTTTTTCTTCGTTGTAGGACTTGAGATAAAGCGGGAACTTCTTATAGGAGAACTTTCGAGCGTGAAGAATGCCGTACTACCGGCTGTTGCCGCACTGGGGGGGATGATATTTCCTGCAATTATATATTTCTCGATGAACGGCGAAGGTGAAGCAGCGAAAGGCTGGGGCATTCCAATGGCGACTGACATTGCCTTTGCAATCGGTATACTATCAATTCTCGGCAACCGAGTACCATTTGCGCTGAAGATATTTCTAACAGCAGTAGCAATAATTGATGATCTTGGTGCCGTAATAGTAATTGCAGTTTTTTATTCAACTAATATTTCGTTGATGATGCTTGGTGCTGCGGGTATAGTACTAATTATTTTAGTACTTTTAAATTATCTGCAAATAAAGTCACCTCTTGTGTATATAGTATTTGGTATAGTACTTTGGTTTTTATTTCTGAAGAGCGGTGTGCATGCAACAATTGCAGGAGTAGTGCTGGCATTTACGATACCGACAAAGACGCGCATGAACGGCAAGAAGTTTTTTGATGAAACAAGCGATGCGCTGGAAGAGATGAAAGAAAGGGATCTTGTGAAGGATGAGAACAGGATTTCGGTTTCAGTGAACGAAGTACTTTACACAATAGAAGAGAATTGCGAAAAGGCAACAGCCCCTGCACACAGGCTTGAGCATAAACTTCATCCTTACGTAGCATTTTTCATCATGCCAGTATTTGCGCTTGCAAATGCGGGAGTAGCACTTGGCGGGGTGAGCGGGGGTGTGATAAACGGAGTAACGTTAGGGATAATTGCCGGTTTATTTATAGGTAAAGTACTTGGTGTGGGATTATTTTCAATGGCAGCCGTGAAGCTTGGATTCGGAGTATTACCGACGGGTTCGAGTATAAGACAGATTATCGGAGCGGGATTTTTAGCAGGTATTGGTTTTACGATGAGTTTGTTTATAGGTTCGCTTGCATTCAACAGTCAGGAACTGATTGATTTTGCAAAGATAGGAATAATAACCGGTTCTTTATTGTCGGGTATTGTAGGATACATGATATTAAAAAAGGGTTAATACAGAACCTTAATTTCAAAGATTGAGATTGTTTTTGCATATAATCAAATAATACAAGAAGTTATTTTTGTGTTCGAAAAATGAATTTGTATAATATAAATTAAATTATTGACAGGAATAAAAATGATTAGTTTCAGAAAGTTTACGAAAGACAATTATCAGAAAATTGTAAATTTTGAGAATATCAATCCGTTTGATATACTCGGACCGCATTACAACAGCGAGAAGAAAGAATTCTTTGTAAACTGCTATTTCCCGAATGCAGAAGAAGTAAGAATAATACCAGCGATACAGACGAGGAAAGAACAAGTTATGAAGCGTGTAGAAGGGTCGGATTTATTTCAGGCAAGTTTCAGGAATGTAGGAGAAGAATTTGGATATAAATTCAGCGTGAAATATTCGGAAGGATATCCAATCGAAATGGAAGACCCATACAGTTTTCATACAGATATAACGGATTTTGACCTGTACTTACTTGGCACAGGAAGTCTTCATAAGAGTTATGAAAATTTCGGTGCAAGGGTTAAAGAAAAAAGAGGTGTGAGAGGTGTTGAGTTTGTTGTATGGGCACCGAGTGTACAAGCGGTATGCGTAACAGGAAATTTTAATCAATGGGGTATAGGGAATTTCCCAATGCACAACGTAAACGGCTCGGGAGTCTGGGCGCTGTTTATACCGGGTATTGATGAAGGAGAAGTTTATAAGTACGGATTAAAGCCCTGGGAGGGTGATGTGTTTTTTAAAAGCGACCCTTATGCTTTTCAGATGGAGGTGAGACCGAAAACAGGTTCGATAGTCTGCAATATAGAAGGTTTCGAATGGAACGACGAAGAATGGATGCAGAAGAGAGAAGGGTTTGATTTTCAAAAGGAAGCGATATCAATATACGAATTACATCCCGGTAGTTTTAAAAGAAATGAAGAAGGGGGATTTTTAAACTATAAAGATCTTGCAATAGAAGTTGTGAATTATGTAAAAGAAATGGGTTATACACACGTAGAGCTAATGCCAGTGATGGAGCATCCGCTTGATCAGTCGTGGGGATATCAGGTAATAAACTATTTTGCACCGACGAGCAGGTTCGGCACAGCAAAGGACTTTATGTGGTTTGTTGATTACTGTCATAGTTCAGGAATAGGAGTACTGCTTGACTGGGTACCAGCACATTTCCCGAGTGATGAGCACGGACTTGCGAGTTTTGACGGTTCGCAGCTTTATGCTTACAAAAGCTGGAAGAAGGGTTACCACATGGACTGGGGAACTTTTGTGTTTGATTACGGAAGGAATGAAGTTAGAAATTTCCTGATATCGAATGCAATATACTGGTTAGACAAGTATCACATAGACGGACTGCGTGTAGATGCAGTAGCTTCGATGCTATATCTTGATTATTCAAGAAAAGAAGGAGAATGGGAACCGAATATTTACGGTGGAAGGGAAAATCTTGAAGCGATAGAATTCATAAAAGAGCTTAACGTAAAAGTACACGAATACTTTAAGGGGGTACTGATGATAGCTGAGGAAAGCACTGCTTTTCCGGGAGTGACGCTACCTGTTTACTTAGGCGGGCTGGGGTTTGACATGAAATGGAACATGGGATGGATGAACGATATACTTAAATATTTTTCAAATGACCCAGTACACAGGAAATATCATCACAATCTGATTACATTTTCGATGTGGTATGCATTCAGCGAGAATTTTATACTGCCAATATCGCACGATGAGGTTGTGCATGGAAAGAGAGCTCTGTTTGAGAAAATGCCGGGAGATGCATGGCAGAAGTTTGCGAACTTAAGACTCTTTTTTGCATTTATGTTCGGACATCCGGGAAAGAAGCTAAACTTCATGGGAAATGATATTGCAATGTATAATGAATGGAATTGCGACGGCAGCGTTGACTGGTATCTTGCAGACTTTGACATGCATAAAAAGGTCAATCTATTAGTAAGAGACCTGAATACTTTATACACAAGTTACAGAGCTTTGAGCGATGTAGATTTTAAGAACGAAGGATTTGAATGGCTTGATTTTTCAGACTGGGAAAACTCAGTAATTGCTTTTATGAGAAAATCGAGAGACGGAAAACAGTTTGCAATGTTCACTTTTAATTTCACACCTGTTGTGAGAGAGAATTATATAATAGGTGTACCTTTTGAAGGATACTACAGAGAAATACTTAACACAGATGCGTTAGAATACGGAGGCAGCGGAGTTGGTAACGGCGGAGGAGTACACACATCGAAAGAGAGAAGATTCAGCTGGGAAAACTCAGTGAGAATAAACCTGCCGCCACTTGGAGCTAATGTATTTGTGTACGAAAGGGACTAAGGAATGAAATTACACTTATGCATACACGGACACTTTTACCAGCCTCCGAGAGAAAATCCATGGACGAACATAATAGAGCAGCAGCCATCGGCAGCTCCTTTTCACGACTGGAATGAAAGGATATTTCAGGAATGCTATAAACCGAATTCGGAGGCTGTGATAACAGACGAAACCGGAAAAGTTTTAAGAAGAGTAAATAATTACGAATATCTTAACTTTAATTTCGGACCTACACTGCTTAGCTGGATTGAAGAAGAGCACAAGAATACATACAACAAGATAATCGAAGCTGACAAGAAGAGCGCAGTTGAACACAACGGACACGGTAATGCGATAGCACAGGTTTACAATCATATAATACTACCTCTTGCAAACAAAAGAGACAAGATAACGCAGGTAAGATGGGGTGTAAAGGATTTTGAATACAGGTTCGGCAGAAAGCCAGAAGGGATTTGGCTTTCGGAGACTGCGTGCAACAATGCAACAATGGAAGTACTTATTGAAGAAGGGATAAGGTTTACAATACTTGATCCGTCTCAGGCAGAAAAGATAAGGAAGATAGGAACGTCAAACTGGGAAGAAGTAATCGGGGGGAGAATCAACACAAAGATTCCATATAGGTTTTTTTCGGGGAAACAATCCGGGTACATAGATATATTTTTCTATGACGGGGCGCTTTCCAAAGGTCTTGCGTTTGATGATGTAGTGTACGATTCGAAAAGATTAATGGAAAAAATAGATTCAGCAAAGATAAGCAATTTTAAAGAAGACCAGCTTATATCAATGGCAGTTGACGGGGAGACATTCGGACATCACAAACATTTTACAGAGAGAACGATAGCTTTTTTGCTCTCCGAGTATGCTGAAGCAAACGGATACAAAGTAGTAAACTACGGAGAATATCTATCGCTGCATGAGCCAGAGTACGAGGTGACCTTAAATGAAGGAAACAGAGGCGAGGGAACTTCATGGAGCTGCATACACGGTGTTGCGAGATGGAAGAAGAACTGCGGGTGCCATACAGGCGGTCATGACGGCTGGAATCAAAGATGGAGAAGGCATTTAAGGAATGCATTCAACCAACTTAACGGCAAACTTGGGATATTGTTTGAATTAGAAGGAAAGAAATATTTCAAGAATGTCTGGAATGCACGAAACGATTATATTGATATAATATTAAAAGGGGACAGAAAAGGATTTTTTGCAGAGCATGCGATTAAGAAACTAAGCAAAGCTGATACAGAGAAAGCGATAGAACTGCTTGAGATGCAAAAATATTCAATGCTTATGTTTACGAGCTGCGGATGGTTTTTTTCAGAGATTTCAGGCATAGAATCGGTTAAAGTTCTGGAATATGCAAAACGAGCAATGGAGCTTGGAGAGCGGATTTCGGGAATTTCTTTACACGATGAATTTCTCGATGAGTTAGAGAAAGCTAAGAGCAACATAGCTGAATACAAGAATGGTAAAGAGATATATTTGAATTTAGGAATGGAGAATAATGATAGATTATAGTTTTTTAAAAGAAAGCAAGACTGCTGATAAATGGGAAAAAATTGGTTTTAGAAAAAGGGCAGGTGCTGCGGTTCCATTATTTTCTATAAAGTCGAAGAAAAGCGTAGGCATCGGCGAGATACCCGATATAAAACTAATAGTACAATGGTGCAATAAAACTGGCATTACAATACTTCAGCTATTACCGCTGAATGATACCGGTTATGACTTTGCGCCTTACAATTGTGTTTCCTCGTTTGCTATAGATCCGATGTACATATCATTACAATCACTAAAAGAAGTTAACTTAGCACCATTCAAAAAAGATATAAGAGAGCTCAGGCAAAAATTCAGCAATGCAAATAACAAGGTTGATTACGCAATAAAGCAGAGCAAGATAGAGCTTTTATGGAGAATATATAAACGTTCATACACGAAGGGAATAAGGAGATTTGATAAATATACGGAAGAAAACAAGTACTGGATTGATGATTATGCGATATATAAAGTACTTAAACACATCAACGGAAACAATACATGGGAAAGCTGGGATGAGCCGTACAGGTTAAGGGAGGCAGACCGCATAAAAGAATTTGAGAAAGAAAACTTTGATAAGATACATTTTCATTACTGGGTACAATGGCAGCTATATGAGCAGTTGAAGAGTGCTAAGAAATACGCTGCTGAAAAAGGCGTGTTGATAATGGGAGATATACCATTTCTGGTAAGCCGCGACAGCTGCGATGTATGGTCAAGAAAGAATTACTTTGAGCTGAGTTTACAATCGGGAGCCCCGCCCGATATGTATTTTGCCAACGGACAAAGATGGGGTATGCCTCCGTATAACAGGGCAGCATTGGAGAGTGACGGTCATAAATATTTCACAGACAGGCTAAAGTATGCAGAAAACTTTTACGACATGTACAGGATTGACCATTTCGTAGGGTTTTTCAGAGTATGGACAATAGACAGAATGCAGCCTGAAGAAACCGGAGGGTTGAACGGTAAATTTTCTCCGGAGGATACAAACGTATGGGAAGAGACCGGAAAAAAGATTCTTGATGCAATTGTTTTTAAATCGAGACTCCTTCCGTGTGCTGAAGACCTTGGAACGGTACCTGAATGTTCTGCACGTGTTCTTTGGGAATACGGAATACCCGGAATGGATGTGCAAAGATGGAGAAAAGATGCGAATGATTTCATACCGAGGGAAAAATTCCGCTGGCTGACGGCTGCTACTGTTTCGACACACGATTCATCTTCGTTGATAGAATGGTGGCACGAAGAAGCCGGAACTGTTGACGGATTATTATTTGAGAGACTTATAAGGAATAAAGGTTTTGACACTGAGCAAATTAATGACGTTAAAGCCAAGTTGTTCGACCTTGAGAACTCTCATTATAACAGGTTGTACTGGAAACAAGAAATTGATACAAGAGAGAAATTTTTAGGGATTTTAGGATTGAATAAAGAAACCAACTGGGATTTAGTGATACTTTACGATGAGAGTTATGGAGAGAAAGAAAAATTTGTTAAAAGAGTATTCAGCAGTCATGAAGAAATGAATTTATTCAGAGAAAACGGTAAGGTAACGACGGATTTCATAAGGAAAATACTTAATTTCGTTTGCGGGACAGATTCAATATTCTGCATTCATTTATTGCAGGAGTACTTATCCCTCGATGATAATTTTTTAAGAATAACAGAAGAAAGGTCATTCAGGATTAACTTTCCGGGTGTTGTGAATGACGAGAACTGGACAGCGGTGCTACCTTTTAATCTTGAGAAAATATGTAGATTAAATATTAATAAAGAGATATACGAAATGAACTCTAAATACGGCAGAGTTTAATTGGATGAAAGAATAAATATTGAGGAATACAATTATGACTTACCCGAAGACAGGATAGCTCAGAAACCTTTGCCTGAAAGGGCTTCTTCAAAACTTTTATTCTATAACAAAGGAAATATAGCCGAAAAAGTGTTCAGGGAAATTAATGAATGCCTGCCAAATAATTCCTTCCTGATATTCAACAATACAAAAGTAATAAATGCGAGAATTTTCTTTAAAAAAACTACAGGTGCAAAAATAGAAATTTTTTGTTTAGAGCCGATTGGAATCGGAATTGAGAAAGCTTTTGAAAGCAGGGATGAATCAGAATGGAACTGCTTAGTAGGAAATGCAAGCAAATGGAGGGATGAAATACTCGTAAAAGATTTCACTATTGATAACAGAGCAGTGAAACTATATGCAGAAAAGACAGGAAAAGATACAGATGGATTCAGTATTAAGTTCAAATGGGAGGGAGGTTACAGTTTTTCAGAGGTTATGAGCAACGCAGGAACCACTCCCCTACCGCCATACATTAAGAGAAAAACGGAAATATCGGACGGAGAAAGATACCAAACAGTTTTTGCGGAAACAGAGGGCTCGGTAGCTGCTCCTACAGCAGGTCTGCACTTCACAGAAGACGTATTAAACGGATTGAAAGGAAAAAATATCTGTTATGATTTTATAACGTTGAATGTAGGTGCAGGAACTTTCAAACCGATGAAAACCCACGATGTGTATGAACACAGAATGCACAAAGAAGTATTCACTGTAAGAAAGAGTTTCCTTGAAACCCTGCTTAACAACATGCATAAAAAGAAAATTGCAATCGGGACAACGAGCGTAAGAACGCTTGAAAGTTTGTACTGGCTTGGTGTTTTTGCTGAAAAGGATAAACTTGATATTGAGCAATGGGAAGTGTATGATTTTATGAATAAGGATTTACCGGAACCTGAGCAAGCGATTATAAATCTAATATCAAGTCTTGAAAAAAGAGGAACTGATGCATTAGAAGGAAGAACGAACCTCATGATAGTACCCGGATATAAGTTCAAACTCGTTGATATACTTGTGACTAATTTTCATTTACCTTCTTCGACATTACTTTTACTTGTTTCGGCGTTTACGGGACCGGATTGGAAAAAGATATACGAATATGCTTTAAAAAATGATTTCAGATTTTTAAGTTACGGAGATTCGTCAATAATAATACCAAAGGTTTAATAATGAAAGCAATTAATAAACTGCATTACTCAATACTTCCAACTCCCCTGCATAAGCTTGAAAATCTTTCAAAAAGATATAAGACAAACATATACTGCAAAAGGGATGACCTTACAGGGTTTGCTTTCGGAGGAAACAAGACGAGAAAACTTGATTACCTGATTTATGAGGCAATACAAAACGGGGCTGATACAATAATTGCAGTGGGTGCTTATCAGTCGAATTTTTGCAGAATAGCAGCGGCATACGGAGCAGCGACGGGACTTGAGGTTAGGCTTGTATTAGGAGGAGTAAAACCAGAAAGGGCAACGGGAAATTTACTGCTCGACAATCTTTTCGGAGCTAAGATACACGATGTAGAATCTTATGAATGGGATGATTGGGAAAAAGAAGCAGATATCCTAACGAAGAAGCTTGAGCGCTCAGGGAAGAAAGTTTATAAAATGCCTATAGGAGGTTCAACAAGCACCGGAGCAGCAGGCTATGTAGACTGTATGAGAGAAATAAAAGAATTTTCAGATAAAGAGAATATATATTTTAAGTATATATTTCATGCGACGGGTTCAGCCGGAACTCAGACGGGATTGGTTTTAGGAAAAAGTGAAACGGGTTATGATGCAACGATAAACGGTATAGCCATTACAAAAAATGCGAAACAAATTGCGGCTGAAGTAGAGGCATTATGCGCTGAGACAGGGAGGAAGATTGAAACGGGATACAGAAAGGAAGATATCGTGGTTGATGATGCATACATAGGGGATTATTACGGTGCAGAGACGAAAGGAGCAAATGAAGCTATATCAATATTTGCAAAGGATGAGGGAATACTTCTTGACAGAGTTTATTCTGGTAAGGCTGCTGCAGGAATGATTGATTATATAAGAAAAGGGAAAATTCAAAGCGGGGAGAATCTGCTGTTTATACATACGGGAGGCAATATACAGTTATTCAAATGAGGTATACATAAAAATACATTGAAAGACAGATTTTATTGATATATTTTATTTAATAAATAAAGTAATTATATTACTGAATGGATATAGTATTTAATCAAAAACCATCACCCGAGGAATATCCGGGTCATTATACGCATTATGTTGACCTTGTTCCAGAAGGCCATATACTTGAGACCTTTGAGAAACAATCGGCGATAACGCACGAGTTTTTATCGAACATACCTGAAGAACTTGGCGACCACACATACGCATTCGGCAAATGGACAATAAAGGATATTGTGGGGCATCTATCTGACACAGAAAGGATATTCAGTTCAAGAGCACTAAGGATAGCCAGAGGAGACACTCAGCCTTTACCAGGTTTTGAGCAGGATGATTACGTTAAGAATGCAAACTTTTTCAACAGAACATTGAAAGATATTGTTGATGAAAGGCTTTTTCTTCGTGCTGCAAATATTAATCTTTTCAGAAGTTTTGATAAATTGACAATGATGGAAAAGGGAGTGGCTAACGACAATGAAATAACAGTAAGAGCAATAATATACTTACTGACAGGACACGAAATATATCACATCAATTTTTTAAAAGAGAATTATCTTTAGTTTACAACGGTAAGCAAGTAAAAATTTAAAGGGGAAAAAATGCCAAACATTTCAAAGGCTTTATTACTGGGGATAGTAATTACTGCAATTATGCTGACGGTTTATTCGTGCAGCAAGAAAAAACAAACCGAGAATATAGTTCAGGACAAACAGGAAATAGACGTAAGGAGACCTGTAAGGGACAGTACGGATATTTACGGGAAAGGATATTTTGATTATAGAGACACTATAGAAAGTTTTCATATGGGATATTCTATACCGAGAGACAGTGCTTACAAGGTTCAGAACCTGAAGGCATTTGAAGAATTAAACCTGCTTATTGCAGCTGACAGTATGAATCCGGGACCATACCTTGACAGAGCAAACCATTTGCAGAACATACATAAATACAGAGAGGCTATCAAAGATTACGACAGATATATTCAACTCAATCCTTATAATCACTCAGCATACCAGAACAGAGGAACAGCACACGAGAGATTGAAAGATTACAACAGAGCTTTATGGGATTATCAGATGGTTTTATTCTTAAAGCCAGACGATACGATAGCTAATTTCAACAAGGGAGTTGTTTACGATGCTTTGAATGAAACATGGCAAGCAATAAAGGAATATGATACAGTAATAGTAAAAGATCCGAAACTTGCTAAAGCATACTATAACAGAGGAGCAGCTTTTGAAAGAGTAGCGAAATATGACGAGGCGATAGAGGACTTCGTGAAAGCAACACAGTTGAACCCTCAATATAAGGATGAGCTCGATAAAAAGATAGATTACCTTAATTATACGTATAAATAGTAATTATTTAAAATCGAGACCCCACTTACCAGTGGTTTTGATGTTGATGGTGTAAGCATCAGTTTCGGGAACTTCTACTTCCATTTTCCCACGATAGTCACCTTTAGTCTGAGCGAGAACTTTCAGAAGTCTCCCGTCAGCATATTTAACATCGACGTAAAAATCACCGCGTCCTTCATGGTAGAATTCAAACAGTGAGCTACCCCTGTTAAGGCTTATTATATTTGTCATATCACCATTACCCGTGTAGGCAAACTTATACTGATAACCCTTGCCGAGTTCAATATCGTCAGCAGAATCTCCGGATAAGAATTCCAGTATATTATTATTAATAAGCCAGTAAACGAGTGCCATAAGTCCCAATACAAAAAGGAGACTAATGAATAATCTGAAATTTGATTTTCTTGCCATACTTCAATTAAATTAAATAAAATCTAAACAACAAGCCTGAATAGAATTAAATAAATAAGATTAAATTAAGCCACCACCAAGCATGAGCCTGAATGCACCCACAAACAATGCAATACCGCATAGAATCATACCCGTGATAGCCGGTCCTTTTGAGTTATCGCTTGTAGCAGCCCCAATAATACTGATAACAAGACCGAGTAAGGCTAATGGAATGTTGAACCAGTTAAACCAACCCAGAAAAGGTATTAAGCCTATAAAAAAGCCAATGATTGAAAAAACACCAATAATTAAACCTGCTATTCCCATTTTTAATACAGTTTGATTAAGTGTTAAAATATAATATTTATAATATTAAAACAATAGCTTTGTTAATCATTTGTTTTGAAAAATCCGAGACCCTTCAGAACGTTAGAATAATAGATTCCCATAGCAGCAAAAAGAATCATAAAGGGTACAAGCGGAGCAGAGTACCGCAGTGAAGAAAAGACGAGCATGTGAAGACCGGAGTAAATAATCAAGAAGAAAAATGTAATCTGTGAAAAGTTATCTTTCTTTTTCAGAGCAAACCAATAAAATCCGATAAACATAAACACAGTCAGTATGAGTTTATAAACAGCGGCAACGATTGTTCCTTTTCCGGGTATCGGGCGTATATAGTAAGGCATATGAAACCAGAACCTCGAAAGCTGAATGAACATAACCTCAATCGATTCAAACGGTCGATTGGTGAAATTATCAATGAGCTGCTTTTTACCGAGAGCTGAAAAAGCAGAGTCCATTTGAAATTCGTTCCAGCCTTGTTCGAGTTCCAGTTTATAAACTTTTCCGACGGGATGGTCGGGGAAGATGTCATATTCAGGGTCTTTTGGTTCATCACCTTTTAGGGGCAGATAGGTACCAGTTAGAATCATATACCAACCGTTTGATGACCCCACAATAAGTTTATTAGTATTCAGATAAGAAACTATGTAATAAGGAGACTGAATTATGAAGAATAAAAGAATTAAAGCTGTAACATATTTACTCACGTCTTTTTTTACGAATGCCCTGAAAACAAGGTAAAAATATACAAAGAAGAAAACATAGAACAACATGGACTTCATCAAGGCTGCTACTGACAGCAAAGCACCGAAAACGAACAATTGCGAGACTCTTTTCTCACTGATTCCTTTCTGTAAAAAGAAGAAACCGAGTACTATAAGAAAAGTGAACGAGGTTTCTGTCAGAACCCGAGCAGGAAAGATAAAATTGGGATAGTATAATGCATAGAGCAAACCAGCGAGGACGGCAACATTCGAGCTGTTTGTTAATCGGTAAGCGATAAGAGAAATAAGAACAGATGTAAATGATGCAAGAATAATCTGAAAAATAAAAAGGTAAATATAGTTGTTTGAAAATGATAGATTTATTGCAACAATATAAGGGTACAAAAATCCTGCATACATACTGAACTGATCCTTCTTAGCAGGATAACCATACTTTAATACACCATAAGCAAGCTGAGTATAAGTTCTATCGTCAGAAATTTGTTCTTCAGCAAGGAACTTCACAGGAAGCTTATCATTAAAGTAATTAACGTGCGGAACGAGCATGTATATCATCCGGAAAGAGAATGCAAGGAAGAAAATTATAAAGAGCCAATTACGCAAGGAAAGTTTCCCCATTCTACATCAATCTTTTTTTAATAAATGACAGCTGCTCAGCGATAAGCCCCATTAAAAGACTAAGAATACCCATCACTATTAACAGACTACCGCCTACGCTTACGCCTTTACCATCAAGTACTATTTTAAATGACCAGATTATTCCAAGAAGGAGAAACATTAAAGATAACGGCAGGAAAACTCTCAAGGGATTAAAAAGAACTGTAATATTAATAATCTCCATAACAGTATCAAAAGCAGTATTTATTGTGATTTTACTCTTACCGTTTACACGCGGAAGAACTTTTACAGGTACTTCAAGAACTTCATTCTTTTCGGATATGAAAATCAAGGTTATAACATCGCTGAAAGAGAATGTATCAGGACAAATACGAATATATTTCTTTGCAAGATTTGTCCTCATAATTTTCATACCAGCATTTAGGTCAGTAATTTTGTTCTGAATTAAAATTTTGGAAAGATTTCTTATTATAAACTTCCCGAACCTCTTGGTTTTTTCAGTATTATCATTGTTAATACGTGAACCTATTACCAAGTCGGCATCCTCTGAAATGATTTTATTGTAGAGGACAATAACATCATCGAGTGAATGCTGTCCGTCTGCATCGAAAGTAATAACGTATTCTGTCTCGCATTTCTCGATACCAGATTTCAGAGCAGCACCGTAACCACGATTCATTTTGTGCCTAATAAATTTGAAATCATCACTAAAATTAAATGATTTAATGACAGATTCTGAATTGTCATCAGAACCATCATTAACCAGAATAATCTTACATTTATTTATGACTGAAAACTGAATCAAAGAAGGAATTAATACCTTCAATGCAGTTTCTTCGTTATAAAACGGTATTATGATTGTTAATTTATCGTTCATTTATAGTATATCCATGTAAATTAAGGGTTTAGATTTTTTCTTTCAATGTAAATGGGAGAATAAATGCGGAACATTAGAATTGATAAAACAGTTAGAAAATATATAAAGCAAATAATAATGAATAGGAATATCATACTGATTATAATCAGTTTATTAACACAATTCGCAGCCGCACAAAATATTGAATATAAATCAATATCTGCAAAATATTCGGGTAATGACTCATGGCGCGATTGGGATGTAAAAACTTCAGAGGGGAGCGGTTCAATGAGGACTACTTTTTCGGGCGATGAAGGATGGAAGAAATGGAATGTAAATTTATCAAATATAAGCGGAACAATAGAGACAGTTTTCAGCGGTGATGACGCGTGGAAATACTGGGGCTTTTACTTCAGCGGAATAAACGGAACAATCAGAACAGTATTCAGCGGTGACGATGCATGGAAGAACTGGGATGTTACAGACGGGAAAACAACGTTAAGAGTATCAACAGTCTTTTCGGGCGAAGACAGCTGGACAGACTGGAGTATATCGGGTCCAGACGGCAGCATGAGAATAAGCACAAAGTTCAGTGGAAGCGGTGCCTGGCGTGACTGGTCAATAACGGATAACATGCCGAATGTCAGCTATGTTTTAAAAATGGCGGCATTATTTCCGTGTGTATATTCCGGAGCAATAAGAATAAGAAGGTAGATTAAACTTTTTGTAATATAATCATGTTATAAAAAGCATGAAAAGATTATTACTTTTTGTTTTAATAATTACAATAAGGCCGTTTACTTTACAGGCGCAATCGTCAATTAACAGCAGAACTGAACATTTCATTATTGATTCTTATATAGGTGAAGATAAGGAGTACAATACGCCTTATTACATACTCAGGACTGAAAAAGAATACCCTAAAATACTGATAGATGCAGGGATACATGGCGACGAAGTTGCGGGGATTTATGCATGCGATACGGTGATGAAGTACATAAATGTTCTTGAAGGAACGGTCGGTTTTATACCGCGTGTGAATATGGCAGCATACCAGCAGAACGTTAGAGGCGTTAATATTGATCTTAATCAAGTTTTCCCGGGTGACCCAAACGGAACCATATATGAAGAAAAGCTTGCGTATGATTTCATGAATTTTGTTGATGAATTCAGACCTGATTATGTTATCAATCTTCATGAAGCATGGACAAAGTTTGATGAAAGATGGTATAACAGACAAAAAGATAAGTCGTTCGGACAGACGTTTATAACAAACTCAGAAACATACTCGGATTTCTTAATCAGAAGTCATCTGAATGTAAATAAACAAATAAATAATCAGGAATACAGTTTTCGAATACAATACTTTCCGTACAAGGCTAATCATTCCATGGACAACATAATAGATAAACTTAAAATACCATCTTACACGGTAGAGACGCTCAGGACACTACCGCTTGAAGAAAGAATAAATTATCAGATAATCTGCATTCTTACATTTATAGAAGAAGCAGGAATAAAGTTTACCTACGACAAATAGAATTATTTCAGGCTTTCAATCCAGTTTGAGACTTCGTCGATGATAGCATCGTTAAAATTGTTAGCATAGTATCCCGGTTGTGTCCTGTTTTTAAAGCTTTCTTCGGGTGTTTTTGATTTTGCAAACCCATGATCCATGTTAGGTATCAGAAGAAATTTTCCTTTTCCGGGATTATATAGATTAACGATGCTTACAATATCCTGATGGTCAACGTTTGAAAAGGCTTCTATATCCCCTTCCCCGCGAATCACAAGAACATTAGCTTTAACATCCTTCCATACCTGCGGCATGTTAAGGTCTTGTAGTTCCTGCCAGAACCTGTAGTTACGCGACCAAACCATATCGCCTCCATCGAACTCCATATAATCTTTCATAATAGATTTAATCTCATCGTTAACCGCAACATCTTTAGGATGCTTCTTCATGATAAGGTAGTCATAAAGTATATTAATCATTTTAGTTACGATTTTTTCATTCTCGACATAGTCAACTCCCATGATAGGATTCTGAAACCTGAACATTTCGAGAATGTACTCATACCATGTCTTTAGACCCGTTCCGCATACGATAACACCCTTTGCAACTTTATTCTTATCAATCATGGGAGCCTGATATCCGCCGAGTGAATGACCAAATATGAATACGTTATCTTTATCAACAAAATCATATTCAAGTATTTTTTGGAATCCTGTTTCGAAACCTTCAAGTTCTGTTGCGTAACCTATATCAAAGCAATCGGGTGTGTTTACACAGTCACCCATACCTGATTTTTCGACACGAACGACTGCATATCCCCTTTCGCTTAGCTTATCTACAAACTGACCGTAGGGATGTTTTCCGAGATTATCGAGCGAATAGCACATATAACCCGGGATAAACAGAACAGTTTTAAACTTTCCCGCAGACTTAGGCTTTGTTGCGATAATCCTTAGATAACCATCTTTAAATTTAACTTCATCATAAACGACATCGTACTTATCTGATTTTTCATAAGGCATTCCGACAGCAGCTGCATTCAGAACCAGAGTTTGAGAATTACGAATCAGGTTGAACTTAACCTTATCATTTTCTCTTATATTCTTAACCGCCTCCCTGTATGCTTTTACTGTATAAGTAATTACATCGTTAACTTTTAGTACGACATCATTTACTTTTAAACCTGCAGCCTCAGAGGTAGAGCCCGAAGTAACTGATGTGACGAGCACACCATCTTTCGACACGAGGTTTAAAGCTGTTTTAACTGAGTCGTTGATTTCAGCAACTCTGATTCCGATTTGTGCTTTGCGCGTAATATTCTGAGAAAAGAGAGAAGTTGAAACAAAGGTAATTAAAAGTATAAAAACTAATTTTTTCATAGCGGTAGAGTTAAAGTTTTTAATTATTCGTACAAAATTAAATATTTTATGTTACAATTGTAATATAAAATCGGATTTAATAAAGCAGAGTATGGGTTTTTTTAAGGTATAGGAAGGGATTTTTTTTGAATGGATTATTCAAGACAAATTTAAGACTAATTAGAGGCTAATTAGAGTGCAAGATAGCATAAAATCAAAAGTGCTGTAAAAACAAGACTTTTGTAATAAAAAAATAGAGAAAGGAAGGAGAGTGTTATTCAGTATTAAGGAAAACTGTTTTTCTAGTTCTATTTCCCGCTTCATCATACCTATACCTTGTAATATATGTTCTTGGCGGGTCAACCATAAAGTTCTGGTTTGTAAT
>CAZVCC010000039.1:0-32384 GCA_964626015.1 uncultured Ignavibacteriaceae bacterium | reverse complement strand
GTCTGGTTACATCTGTAACCCCTGTTGTTTCAAACGTTCCTGATAAATATTCCTTGTCTCAAAATTATCCTAACCCGTTCAACCCGGTCACAAAGATTAATTTTGCAATCCCTAAATCAGGTTTCGTAACTCTTAAAGTTTATGACGTCCTCGGTAGGGAAGTATCAACATTAGTTAACGAAATCAAAAATGCAGGTACCTATAAAGTAGATTTCAACGCAAGTAATTTGTCAAGCGGTATGTATTTCTACAAAGTATCAGTAAACGGTTTCACCGATGTTAAGAAGATGATGTTAATTAAATAATTCTGTGGTTTTTCATTCCTGCAAACAGGCATGCCTGCTGCAGGTTCACCTTTAGGTTTACCTTTAGGTAGGAATCTCAAAGCCCGGTGCTCAAAAGTGCCGGGCTTTTATCATAAAAATAAATTCCTTATCGAATTTAATAATTTTCGAAATCAACTTGTGTTTTTCCCTTTACTTTCATTAATATTTTTTGCATATTTATTTTAGTTATAATAGCTCGTAATTCGAACTTTAACTAAAAAAAACATGAAATTTATAAAAAAGAACCATGTTTTAAAAAGCTGTAAATACAATTCTTTATTTCAACATCCCATAAACATCCCATAAGCATCCCATAAACATCCCATAAGCATCCTATACTACTCCGTATTATGCCCGCTGTAGACCCGAATTTACCCCGATTGCACCCCGTTATTTCCGTATTCAATGTTCGTATTTTGTAGGATATTTTCCCTTTTGCTCAAGTTTTAACCAAAATTCATGCTTTTTCATGATTATTCTTTTATCTATTTGATTTTATTCTCTAATTTTTACCTTTATTCATTTAAACACATGGAAAAACAATTATTCGCATTATCCTTTAGCAGCAGCAGCAAATTGGCTTAAATTAAGTCAAATGTACAGCGATGCACTCTGGAATGTAGATACGGACTTCATCTCGCTCTAAACATGTCAGCTCAAAAGAAGTATACACGTTATTCAAGCCGATATTTCAAATGCACGGTGTGCAATTGTATATTTGCGAACATGACAATGATATTCAGTATTTAAAAGAAAACGATGTCAATCATTACGTGAGCGTGCAGATTCTGACGAGTTGTCCCCGATACCTAAGTGTTAAAGTAAAAATTGCATATTTTAAAGGAACAAATCTATTATTTTAACGTTAAAATTTATAAGATATAAACTTTCAGTTATTATTTTATGTTCAATTATAAAAGGATAAGTATAAAAATTTACGTATGAGCGCATGTTACACAAATTATTAAAATTAATATCGGTATTTTTAATCTGTCTATCAGTGGTCTTTATTCCCCGTGAATCAAACACTTTTGAATGGAGCAGAAATTCATCGTACGTAAAAAATAAGATTTTTATTAAAACTAAGAAAGAACTCGGTATATCAGAGGCAACAGGTAAAATCTCCACCGTTACTGGCATCCCTTCTCTCGATTTATTAAACTTCAAATATAAAGTAAGTAAAATCCGTCGTGTTTTTGAAATTAACAACGGTGATGTTCAGCTTTATCAGAAACTTGAGATGTCAAAAATATACGTCGTTCATTTCGAATCAGAAGCAGATTCTTACAATGCTGCCGATGATTATGCTAAAGACTTAAACGTTGAATATGCTGAACCGGTTTTCACTGGTATGGCTGCGGGTGTGAAAGAAAGTGCACTAAGCATGTTTCCCAACGATACTTATTTTTCACTTCAATGGTATCTTGACAATAGGGGAAACATAAAACCTAGCTCAGGCGGCGTTGCAAAAGTCGGCGAAGATATTAATATTATAAAAGCATGGGATGTTGAAACTGGAAGTAACGATGTCATTATCGCTATTCTCGATTCGGGTATTGAAGATGAAAGCTCTGACCTAAAAGGCAGGTTATGGATTAATAAAGATGAAATTCCCAATAATAATAAAGACGACGACAGAAACGGATATGTTGATGATTACAAAGGCTGGGACTTTGCTTATG
Organism: uncultured Ignavibacteriaceae bacterium; assembly: GCA_964626015.1. Lineage (GTDB taxonomy): Bacteria > Bacteroidota > Ignavibacteria > Tepidaquicellales > Tepidaquicellaceae > CAIKZJ01. Next base: position 30,376 of record CAZVCC010000039.1, on the reverse strand, counting down.
ACGATAATTCAAACGGCGACGGTTTCGGGCACGGTACAAACATAGCAAGCGTTATTGGCGCAAATACAAATAATTCTTTCGGCTTCTCTGGTATTAACACAAACAGCAAATTAATGAACTGCAAAAATCTCAGTGACAACAATTCAGGTGAATACGAATGGTGGGCTCAGTCCATAAAATATGCAGTCGATAACGGTGCAAAGATTATCAATATGAGCGAGGGTGGAGACGATTATTCAAAAGTGCTTAAAACCGGTGTTGATTATGCGGTCAATAAAGGAGTCGTTCTCGTTGCTTCTATGATGAATAAAGGTGACGGCAGGAAATACTATCCAGCAAGTTTTGACGGTGTCCTTGCTGTCGGTGCTACAGATACAGACGGAAAAAGGTGTAAAAGATTCTCATGGGGAGGGGGAAGCTGCTGGGGTAAACATATTTCTGTTGTCGCTCCGGGTAATAAAATTTACGGTATCGATTATGAAAACCCATTCAACTTCGATTCATACTGGAGCGGTACATCTCAATCTACCGCTATCGTCAGCGGTCTCGCTTCACTCCTTCTCTCTCAGGATATGACTCGAACCGGCAATGAAATTAAAACTATAATTAAAGAAACTGCTGTTGACGGATTAGGCGACCCATCCGAAGATAAAAGTGGTTTCGATATTTACTACGGTTACGGCAGAGTCGATTTTTTCCTTGCCTTAACGTATAACGATGAATTTACAAGAACAAAAGTTAATGAAGAAAATAAAAAAGTTGATGTTAAGAATGAAGATGTGACTAATGAACCTGTTGAAAAGTACGATAGAAATGATGATGGAGGTGCAAAAGCTGTTAAGAAGCAGACTAAAGAGAATAGAAACAACAATAATAGCAATCCAGACAAACCCGCTCGTAAAAAATAACTTGTTGAATGATAGACTATTCAAACCTTGATTTAGTAGGTGTCAAAAGAGTGTTCTATTTCGATTCAATCGATTCTACAAACACTTTTGCTAAATCATGTAAGGATGAAAATGACTTGCTCATTATTGCAGAGCACCAGACTTCAGGAAGGGGGCGGCTCGATAGATCCTGGAAATCTGAAAAAGGCAAAAACATCACAATCTCTCTTATCAAAAGTTTTGACATTCAGTCTCCTCACCTCGTAAATTTTTACACCTCCTACATCGTACTAAGGTCTCTTAAAGAATACATAAGTAAGCAAGAAGATAATACTGTTGAAGCTTTTTCATTGAAGTGGCCTAATGATATTTTGTTGAACGGTAAAAAAGTTGCAGGTATCCTATCTGAATTAATCGATATAAACGAAATCCCGCAAAAATATATTATAGGTATCGGCATTAATGTTAATCAGGAAACCTTTAGCGATGAAATCTCACACAAAGCCGTTTCTCTTAAAAACTATTTTAAAAAAGATTTTAACTTAAATGAAATAATTCCCTGTTTTACAAATCAGTTCTACAATAATCTGGTCTTGCTCGAACGAAAAGACATTCTTATGGAACTGTGGCGGCTCAATTCCTGCATGATTAACAGAAAAGTGAAGTTTATTAGAACAGATTTAAACGAAGAAATCGAAGGAATAGTAGTCGATGTCCTTGACGACGGCGGAATTAAGATAAAAACATCTGAAAATATCAACTCAAAAATTATTTCCACTTTTTATACTGGTGAAATAAGTTTCATTTATTAGATTAAATATTTACTTTTGCTTTATTAAATCATTTTTACAACTAAGTAAATATACCTCATGTTATCGGATTTTGGACAAGTTTTAATCTTTATGATTGTATCGATTGGATTTGTTGCAATCGCTGTTACTGCCGGAAAAATCGTCGGTCCTCGGTATCCCTCCAAAGGGAAAGAATCAATCTATGAATGCGGTGAAGATACCGTCGGTGATACGTGGGTACGGTTCAATATACGTTACTACGTAGTCGCTCTGATTTTCATCATCTTTGACGTTGAAATCATTTTCCTCTTCCCCTGGGCTGTTGTATTTAAAGATATGGGATTGATTGCTTTTATCGAGATGGCAATTTTCCTGTTTATTCTAATCGTTGGATTCATCTATGCTTACGCTAAAGGAGACCTTTACTGGGATAAACCTCAACCGGTTGTTCCAAAACTCGATAGACAAATATTTAAAAGCGAAATCTAATCTATGGGAATTTTAAATAAACTCGATAACAGAGTTGAACAATTTGAAAGCGGTAATATTATTATTACTTCCGCCGATAAACTATTAAACTGGAGCAGGTTGTCTTCTATGTGGCAGATGTTCTTCGGCCTCGCTTGCTGTGCTATTGAAATGATGGCTACTTCAGCATCTCATTATGACCTCGATAGGTTTGGTATTATTCCAAGACCTTCTCCAAGGCATGTAGATATTATTTTAATATCTGGTACTGTAACTTTAAAGATGGCTACAAGAATCAAAAGACTCTGGGACCAGATGCCTGAACCGAAATACTGCCTCTCAATGGGTAGCTGCGCTAATTGCGGCGGTCCTTACTGGGAACACGGATACCATGTCTTAAAGGGTATCGATAGGATTATTCCTGTCGACGTTTATGTTCCGGGATGTCCGCCAAGACCTGAAGCTTTAATCGAAGGCTTAATTAAGCTTCAGGAAAAAATACGTGAACAGTCATTAGCTAAAAAACAAGCATAATTAATCAAGAGTAATTTATATATGGAAACAAACGAAGTTTATGATAAATTAAAAAAGGTCTTTGAAGACGGTATAGGTGAACTTAAGACAGATGTACCTGTCTGCCCGTTTTTCTTCGTTTCAGCAGATAAAATTAATGCGGTTTCTTTATTCCTTAGAGACGAAGAATCTATGCAGTTTGATAATCTTTCATGTTTAAGCGGACTTGATTACGATAAGGATAACCTTGCAGTTGTTTATCATCTGTATTCATACGTTCATCATCATAAACTGGTAGTGAAGGTTGTCGTACCGAAATCAAATCCTGTCGTTAAAACTGTTAGCGATGTCTGGGCTGCTGCTGAATGGCACGAAAGAGAAGCATACGACCTCGTTGGGATGACTTTCGAAGGACATCCGGACTTAAGAAGAATTTTGCTTCCTGAAGATTGGGAAGGTCACCCGCTCAGAAAAGATTATAAAGTACCGGAGTTTTACAAGGGTATGAAAGTACCTTATTAATAAAATACAAATTTTTACATTCTAAAAATGGCAGAATTAAGAACAGAAGAACTTACTATTAATATGGGACCCCAGCACCCCTCAACTCACGGGGTTCTGAGATTGGTGTTAAAATTAAATGGTGAGATTGTTCAGGACGTAAGACCCGAAATAGGTTACTTACATAGATGTTTTGAAAAGCATGCCGAGGCTATGACTTATCCTCAGGTAATCCCTTATACTGACAGAATGGACTATGTAAACTCTATGAGTAATGAACTTGCATACGTTCTCGCTGTGGAAAAATTACTTGGTATTGAAATCCCCGAAAGAGTTGAATACATTCGTGTTATTATGTGTGAACTTCAGAGAATCGCCTCCCACCTCGTTGCTATCGGTACTTACGGCAATGATGCTGGTGCTTTTACTCCGTTCTTATACTGTTTTATAGATAGAGAAAAAGTTCTTGAATTATTCGAAATCGTTTGTGGTGCAAGAATGCTTTATAATTACATCTGGGTAGGAGGACTGTCTCATGATATTACTCCCGACTTTATTAAAAAAACTAAGGAGTTTATAACTTACTTCAGACCAAGAATTAAGCAAATAAACGATTTGCTTACTTACAATAAGATTTTTATTGAAAGAACAGTTGATATCGGTATCTTACCGATTGATGTCGCTATCAATGCCGGTGCATCTGGTCCAACACTGAGAGGTTCAGGCTGCAAATACGATTTACGAAAAGATGATACTTATTCTATTTATAATAAATTCGATTTTGATGTTTGCGTGGGTACTGGTGAATTCGGAACTGTAGGAGATTGCTGGAATAGGTACATCGTAAGGGCACATGAAATGGAACAATCACTGAGAATTATCGAACAGGCAATCGATGCAATACCGGAAGGTGATGTTCAGTCCGCGGTTCCCAAAAGAGTCAAACCCGTTGTTGGTGAAGCTTATGTCAGAACGGAATCTCCAAAAGGCGAACTTGCATACTATATAGTCAGCGATGGAAGCCTGAATCCTTACAGGATTAAAGCTCGCTCACCTTCGTTTTGCAACGTTAGCGTAATTAATCAGATTTCAAGAGGTCACATGATTGCCGACGTGGTTATGATTCTCGGAAGTTTTGATATTGTTCTCGGGTGTATTGATAGATAGTAAAATTAATAATAGAAAAATTTTAATATATTAAATTGGAAAACATTTTTACACAGTGGTTCGGAGATAACTTATTAACTTACGTGTTAATAACAATTCCGGTTGTAATTTATGTTAGCGTATTTGCATTGTATGCGGTTCTTGCAGAAAGAAAAATTTCTGCTTGGATTTCAAACCGAATCGGTCCTAATCGTACTGATAGATACGGTTTAATACAAACCATCTTGGATGCGATTAAACTCGTCCAGAAGGAAATTATTAATCCATCAAAGGTTGATAAGGGTCTGTACACTATGGCTCCTTTCATAGTCTTTACGGCTGCTTTCATGGGTTATGCCGTTTTGCCTTTCAGTTCGGTTTTTATCGGTGCTGATTTAAACATTGGATTGTTTTATTTCTTCTCAATTTCTTCGCTCAGTGTCGTAGGTGTTTTAATGGCGGGTTGGGCTTCGAACAATAAGTATTCATTGTTTGGCGGTATGCGTACAGTGGCTCAAATTGTGAGTTACGAAATCCCGACTGCTCTTTCTGCGGTTGTTATCGTTATGCTTGCAGGCACTTTGAGTATGCAAAAATATGCTGAAATTCAGTCCGGCGGATTATTTAACTGGTACATCTTCGGTGGTCCGGGTGATTTATGGAAATTACTCCTGATACCAATCATGGTAATTTCATTCATCATCCTCTTTGCCTCAACTCTCGCCGAAACGAACAGAACACCTTTCGATCTTACAGAAGCAGATTCAGAACTTGTTGCTGGCGTTCATATAGAATATTCAGGAATGATGTTCGCAATGTTCTTCTTCGCGGAGTATGCTCAGATGTTCGCCGTTTCAGCTGTTATCAGTACTCTGTTTCTTGGCGGATGGCAGTCGCCTTTTGGTGACCTTATTCCGTTCTTAAATACTCCCGTGTTTCAGGTGTTTTGGTTCTTGGCTAAAGGATTAATGCTTGTCGGTGTTCAGATTTGGGTTAGATGGACTGTTCCAAGAGTCAGAATTGACCAGTTAATGACAATTTGCTGGAAATATTTTATTCCGATTACTCTTGTGAATTTGTTCCTTGTTGCTCTTTATATGGTTTTATTTCATTAAAGATTAAAGTTTATTCGAATTATAAATGAAAGAATATTTCAGAAATATTTATCAGGCGTTCTCTTCGATTTCTATCGGTTTGGGAATAACTTTTAGGCATATTTTTCAGAAAAGTGTTACTATTCAGTATCCTGAACAAAGATTGCAATTACCCGAAAGAGAACGCAATAGACTGTTTGTTAACATGGAAGACTGTATCGGTTGCGATCAATGCGCAAAAGCCTGCCCGGTTAGCTGCATCGATATCTCTACGGTCAAAGTCGTCCCCGGTGATGTAGTCGGTAAAACTGGCGTAACATCTCAGGGCAAGAAAAAAGCTCTGCACGTTACAGACTTTACCATCGATTTTGCTAAATGCTGCTATTGTCAGCTTTGTGTTTTTCCGTGCCCGACTGATTGCATCTACATGACCGATGTCTTTGAATTCGCTGCTTATAAAAGAAATGGTTTGAAATATCAGTTCGCTGATTTAACCCCTGAACAGGGTATTGAAAAGAAAGCAATGTATGAGAAGTATGCTTTAGAGCAGGAAGAAAAGAAAAAACAGGCTGCTATTGAAGCAGCTGCAAAAAAAGCCGCTGAAGAAAAGGCGAAAGCTGAAACTAAAACAGACGCTAAGCCCGAAAGCACTTCAGATGCAAAACCCGAAACAGATAATAAAGAATCATAATATGCCATATACAACTATAATATTTTATGTTTTAGCGACAATTACCGTAGTATCGGCTGTTATTGTCGTGTTCAATAAAAATGTAATCCATTCAGCATTTGCTTTATTCTTCACTTTATTCGCTGTATCAGGATTTTATGTATTGCTGCGTGCTGATTTTATCGCCGTCACGCAGATTATGATTTATGTTGGTGGTATTCTGATATTATTGTTATTCGGTGTTATGCTGACGACAAAAATTACCGACATTCAGATTAGCACAAAAAATCTTAACCAGATTCCGGCTGTGATTTTTAGCGTAGGTATTATTGCTATTCTGGTCTTTATTATTATTTCTACTAAATGGAACATTAAACAGCCTTCCGTTAATGAAGAGACTGTTTCGCAGATAGGTAAAATGCTGTTGACTGACTATTTGCTTCCTTTTGAAATTGCATCCATTGTTCTGCTCGTCGCTCTTATCGGCTCGGCAATGTTTGCAAGAAAAATAAAAGAATAAAAGTTTAATTATATTAAAATGGAAATAGGTTTAAATCATTATTTAGTCTTATCGGCAATACTTTTTGGACTCGGTCTGTTCGCTATGATATCCAGAAGAAATGCAATACTCGTCTTAATGGGTATTGAACTGATTCTTAATGCAGCAAATATCAATCTTGTTGCTTTCTCTTATTATGGCGGGCTGGGTGTTGACGGTCAGGTTTTAAGTATTTTTGTTATGATTCTGGCTGTCGCTGAAGCGGCTATTGCGCTCGGTATTGTCTTAAACCTTTACAACAACTTCGCCACTGTCGATATTGACGAAGCTAATACTTTGAAAGATTAAAATTATATTATAATGGAATTTGCATTACATAAATTACCTGTTCTTGTATTACTGATACCGTTGTTCAGTTTTCTGGTGCTTTCTTTCTTCGGCAGAAAACTCCCAAGAAGCGGTGACTGGTTTGCAACAACGTTGATTTTTATTAATCTGGGTTTTTCACTCTTTATCCTTTACAGTTTAACCGTTCTCGGTAAGTATGAATTCAATGTTGAATGGTTTAATCTTGGTGAAAATAAAATTCTGGGCATAACTAACTTTTATGCCGGTTTCCAGATTGATCACCTGACCGCTATTATGCTCGTTGTCGTAAACGCTATTAGTGCATTCGTCCACCTTTTCTCAGTTAAGTATATGGAAGGTGATGCAAAGTATAAAAAGTATTATGCTTATCTCGGTTTGTTTACATTCTCTATGCTTGGACTCGTACTTGGTAACAGCATTCTTTTGATGTACGTATTCTGGGAACTCGTAGGTGTTAGTTCCTATTTGCTGATTGGTTTCTGGTATGAAAAACCCGCTCCGCAGGAAGCTGCTAAAAAAGCTTTTATAGTCAATAGAATCGGTGATGCAGGATTCCTTCTCGGTATTTTAATAATCTTTTTTACAATTGGCTCATTAACTTTTAATGGTATTTTTGAAGGCGTCTCAGCAGGTAAGCTCTCTGGCGGTATGCTCACTGCGGCTGGAATTCTTCTGTTCTGCGGTGCTGTCGGTAAGTCAGCACAGTTCCCGTTGCATGTTTGGCTTCCCGACGCTATGGAAGGTCCTACTCCTGTTTCAGCTTTAATCCATGCTGCAACTATGGTCGCTGCCGGTGTTTATCTTGTTGCAAGAGTGTTTGTTATGCTCTCTGCTGACGCATTGACGGTCATTACTTATATCGGAGTTATTACTGCTTTCATTTCTGCAACTATTGCGATTACACAAAACGATATTAAGAAAGTTCTCGCTTATTCAACTATAAGCCAGCTTGGTTATATGATAATGGCAATCGGTGTCGGTGCTTATTCATTCGGTTTCTTCCATCTTGTAACTCATGCTTTCTTCAAAGCATGTTTGTTCCTTACTGCTGGTTCAGTTATCTACGGTCTGCATCACGTCCAGGATATTAGGGAAATGGGCGGATTAAGAAAGAAAATGCCGATTACATTTTACACTTTCTTAATGGCAACTCTTGCTATTTCTGGCGTGCCTTTAACTTCAGGATTTTTAAGTAAAGATGCTATCCTTTCTGCTACTCTTGCTTTCGGTAGCATTAACGGCGGCATAAATTATTTAGTACCTGTGCTCGCATTCTTTGTCGCAGGTTTGACAGCGTTCTACATGTTTAGACTCTTAATCCTTACTTTCCTCGGCGAACCGAGAAACAAGGAAAAATACGACCATTGCCACGAATCTCCAAAACAAATAACTATACCTTTAATTGCTCTTGCAGTATTATCATTTTTCGGATTCTTCTCCTTCAATCCGCTTTCAGGCGATGGAGGTTGGTTTCTGAATCTTGTTAAGATGCCCGAACATCTTCTCGCAGGTACAAAAGGCTTTATGTACCATTTGCTTCCGCTTGAAGAATACATGGAACACATCCATCATGCGCATTATACCGCAATGGCTCTTTCACTCATTATTTCAGGTATCGGTATCCTCACAGCTTTTGCTTTTTATTACTGGAAGAAAGTCAATGTTGATAAACTTGCAGATTCAATAAAACCGTTATATAATTTCTCTCTTAATAAATGGTATTTTGATGAACTCTACGATAAAATCGCAGTTGCAACAACAATGGGTCTTTCCAGAATTAGTGCCTGGTTCGATAATAATATCGTCGATGGTGCCGTGAACGGTGCTTCTTCAGTTACAAGAGTCTTCTCTAAATATAACGGACTATTCGATAATATAGCCGTTGACGGTCTCGTAAATCTTACAGGAGGGATTGTTGGAGCTTTTGGTCTTATTTTCAGGAAATTCCAGACCGGTAGAATACAGACCTATATTGCATTTTTGTTGTTCGGAATTCTGATTTTGTATTTCGTTTTCCGTGTTATGTAGTTTTAGTTTTAAAGTTCTTTAATATATGCCGAAATGGCGGAATTGGCAGACGCACTGGACTCAAAATCCAGCGAGACTCAAATCTCGTGAGGGTTCGACTCCCTCTTTCGGCACTATTAATTAAAAGCAATTAATATATAAATAAAAATATTTGAGATGATTGAATTTAAACTTCTTGGAATTGGGATATTGACATGGATGGTATTTCTGCCTGTTCTGGGTATGATTGCCGTTCTTTTTGTTCCGAAAAGTGCAGAAAAATCCATCAAGTACATTGCAGTAGGATTTACGTTTTTACTTCTTGTCCTCTCTGTTGTGCTGCTTAGTGTTTATGATCCGGCTAAAGCAGGAATTAATACTCTTGCCGGTTTCCAGTTTGTGGAAAAGCTTACCTGGATTGATGTTCCTGCATTCCTGTGGGATGGCAGGATTAAAATTGAGTACTTCTTAGGCGTTGATGGTATCTCTTTCCCGATGGTTTTATTGACAGCCCTGATTTCATTCATTGGCGCTATCGCTTCTTTCAGCGTTAAGAGAAATGAAAAAGGATACTATATAATGTATCTTTTCCTCGTCACGGGAATGATGGGTGTGTTTGTAGCTCTTGACCTTTTCCTTTTCTTTGTGTTTTGGGAAATTATGCTTCTGCCTATGTACTTCTTAATCGGTATTTGGGGAGGCGAAAGAAGGGAATATGCAGCTATCAAGTTCTTCCTTTACACTTTGTTTGGAAGTGCTTTTATTCTGGTAGTAATGATCGGTCTTTATTTTAGTTCAAAAGACCCTGCAACAGGTCTGCATACTTTCAACATGCTTACTTTGATGGACCCTGCAACATTTCCGCCTGATTCTATTTTCGGTATGTTAAACGAAACCTGGAGGCTACTGGCATTTGCTTCTTTGTTTATAGGTTTCGCAATCAAAGTCCCGGCTTTCCCGTTCCATACATGGCTGCCCGATGCGCACGTTGAAGCGCCAACAGCTATTTCGGTTATTCTTGCTGGTGTTCTTCTGAAAATGGGAACGTACGGTTTGTTAAGGATTTCATATTCAATCTTTCCCGATGGAGCCCGTTACTTCATGTATCCGATAGCTATTATTGCCGCCATTAATATAATATATGGTGCATTGTGTGCTATGGCTCAGAAGGACTTTAAAAAACTCATTGCATATTCGTCAATTTCTCACATGGGTTACGTCTTGCTTGGTATGGCGTCTAACACTACTATCGGTATAAACGGCGCAATACTGCAGATGTTCAATCATGGTACTATTACAGCAATCCTCTTCCTTTCTGTGGGTATTATTTATGACAGAGCTCATACAAGAGGTCTTAACGATTTTGGCGGTCTTGCAAACAAAATGCCGAAGTACTTTGCTGTTATCGCTATCGCAATGTTTGCGTCTATCGGCTTGCCGGGATTCAGCGCTTTCATCAGTGAAACATTTATTTTCCTCGGCGGTTTCCAGAACGAATTCATAAGAACTATCGCAATCATCTCTCTTCTTGGAATTATTCTGAACGCTGCCTACATTCTTTGGACTATTCAAAGATTGTTCTTCGGTAATTTACCCGAAAAGTGGAATGACCTGACGGATATTAACGGCAGGGAATTGCTCAGCACTGTACCTTTAATATTCATTGTAATATTCCTCGGAATATTGCCTTCGTACATGCTGAACTTAATGTCAACTTCAGTTAATCAGTTAGTTAATTTTATCTGGGGAATAAATTAAAAATTTAATTATACTTAAGTGCAAGAACAAATAATAAAGCAAACATTAATTAGTTTAAACAGTTTTATCCCCGAAACGGTTTTAATTGCCACTGTCATTCTATGTATTTTTCTTGACCTTATTCTCAGGAAAAAATCAGTGGTCGTCCCCGTGGTGGGTATAATTGGATTAATAGTCAGCGGATATTTTGCTTATTTGCAGTTTGGAACCGAAAGAATTATGTTTTCACGAATGGTTGTCATAGACCCCTATTCGGTATTCTTTAAGTTCCTTTTCATCATATCTACTATATTCGTGATTATTTTCACTGTTTCTTCTAAAGAGATTCAAAACTCTACGCATCATAATGAACATGTGTACCTTATGATTGCTATGGCTATTGGTGCCTATCTGATGGCTTCTTCCGTCAATATGATTATGATGTACCTTGCTCTTGAAACTGTTAGTTTATCTTCCTACATTCTTTCGGGATATACTAAAAAAGTCAAGAGGTCTTCTGAAGCTGCTATGAAATACGTTATTTACGGTGCCGCTTCTTCTGGTATTATGATTTATGGTATGAGTCTCTTGTATGGATTCACTGGCTCAATGAATATCTATGATATCTCACTTTTCCTTACAACCGCTAATGTCTCTGCTAATCCGCTCATCGTTATGGTGATTATCATGATACTTGCTGGTTTTGGTTATAAGATTTCTTCTGTTCCATTCCATTTCTGGACGCCAGACGTGTACGAAGGTGCTCCTGTTCCGGTCACAGCTTTTCTTGCTGTTACTTCATCAGCCGCAGGGTTTGCTGTTTTGATTAGGTTCTTTTTCAGCACTTTCCTGAAAAGCTACACCATGCTTGAAGGTAAATTGCAGATTATTGGAGGTATCGGTTGGTCTGAAATTATAATAGTGCTTTCCGTTGCATCAATGATCTTTGGTAACTTTGCCGCTGTATGGCAGCAAAGCGTAAAAAGAATGCTTGCATATTCTTCTATCGCTCAGGGCGGTTATATTATGCTCGGTTTAACCGTTGCTAATCAGCAGGGTCTTACAGCAATGATTGTTTATCTCATCGCATACATGTTTATGACTCTCGGAGCATTCTATGCATTGATTCTAATCGTTAACAAAATTGATTCTGATGAAATGTCCGACATGCGAGGCTTCGGGTATAAAGCTCCCGCTGTCGCTGTATTTATGGGTATATTTATGTTTGCTCTTTCTGGCATTCCTTCTACCGCTGGATTTATAGGTAAGTTCTACCTTTTCTCAGCTTTGATTGAATCAAACTTAATCTGGTTGGCTTTGGTTGGTATGTTAAATAGCGTTGTCTCCTTATTCTTCTACATTAAAATTTTAAAATACATGTTCCTTATGAAACCGGAAGAGGAAGTTATACCAAAATTTAAATATGGTATCGGAAGCTACGTTGTTCTCCTCCTCCTCGCAGTACCTACTATGTTTCTCGGTATATACTTTGCACCTCTTATTAAACTCGCAGAGATATCAGCTGTTTTGTTCGGAATAAATTAATAATCATACTTTTAATTCTAAAAGGGGTTGAATTCTATGGATTCAACCCTTTGCTATTCCCTTTATAATAATTTATCAATAACCACCCTTACTTATAAACTCAAATCGAATTTTCGTTTACCAAAGAATCTGAATATTATTTAAAATCTTTGTCTCAGTACAGAGAAAAATTGTTAAGTAAAATTCAAAAAGTTCTTCAATACTTTTTAAGTTGGAATAATCCCAAAGGGGGTAAATTCAAATAATAAAATCACATGTTTATATGTGATTTTACTATGTATGAATAAGTAAGTAAGTATGAAAACAACCCCTGAAAATGTTTTGAATTTGTTGATTGATGTTTTTTTGAAAAAATTAAATTATTATCCTGTACTATGCATATTTATCTGAGTCATATTTTATCCTTCCTATATGTAATTGAAGTATTTATTATATTTTCTTACATTAGAGTGACAAATAAATCTCATTATGGGAATAATAAAAAAAAACTATTTATTTGATGGTGTGTAACCAATTTAAATTTTATTGTCCTATATATTTCCTGCCATTTCGCAAAATACTTTTTCTGTTTTTTAATAATTCACATCTAAATAAAAATTTAATTTACAATTATTCTTCTATGAAAACTATAATCATATAGATTATGAAATCAAAAAAAACCTTTTCCCGTGTCCTTGATAGATTGATATTAGCATCGATCCTCCTGTTTTTCGCTTCTGCAGGATTTCAGGATAAAAGCATTTCGGGCTGGTACCGCCAGTATATTACTAATCTGAATGGAAGTACCATTAAAGATATGACTTTTCTTGATAGTTTAACTGGATTTGCGGTAACAAATTCAAATTCTTTACTTCAGGAATATATTTTAAAAACCACAAACGGTGGTGATAATTGGTTTATCAATTATATATTTACAACACCGAATTCAAACTACTCTTTTGTAAAAATTGGATTTATAGATTCAAACACCGGCTTCGCTTTTAGCTGGACAGAAATGTTCAAAACTACAAATAAGGGTGTAAATTGGAATATGATAGTTACAGGATTATATCCTGACGATATTGCAATTCTAAACCAAGATACTATGCTTGCTGTTAAGTATAACAGTTTTAATGGAGGTGTTTATCGAACTATAAACGGTGGGTATAACTGGCAGAATATCTGGAATATAGGAGGCGGTAGCGGCAATCCCAAAAAGATATACATGTATGATAAGAATATGGGATTCTCGTGTGTTGATTTTCAAACCCCGCGACTTAGAAAAACGACAAACGGCGGATTTAACTGGTTTGATATAAATGATAATGATTTTTATGATATTAAATTTATTGATTCATTAACAGGATGGAAAGTAAACGGAACAAGTGTTAAGAAAACGACAGATGGAGGAATTAGTTGGTTTTCTCAAATGACTCCAAATTTATATTCAAATCTAAGTCAAAGTCTATCGATTCTAAATAAAGATACAATATGGTCTGCTGGTTCAAACATCCTTATAAATAGTCAAATCTATGGGACTTTACTAAAGACAACAAACGGAGGTTTAAATTGGGGTTATCAAATTCCGGATACATCCTTTGCTATAACAAGGTATAGATATATAAAATTTATTAATGACAAAATTGGATGGGCTTATAATCCATCACTAAATATAGGGATTCACACTACTATTGGCGGTAACGATACAACATATTATACGGCAATAAATAATAATATTACGAAGGTACCTGATGAATATATACTATACCAGAATTACCCTAACCCGTTTAATCCGATAACAAATATCAAATATAAAATATTAAAAACTGTTGATGTAAAGATTGTTGTCTGTAATATCAGTGGTAAGGAAATAAGAACATTAGTAAACAAAAAACAACCAGCAGGAACATATGAAATATCTTTTACTGACAATAATTTACCAAGTGGAATATATTTCTATCAATTATTAATTAATGATGAACGAATCGCAACCAAGAAAATGACTATGTTGAAATAATAAGATTTAATTTAAAAATAATACATAAATAAAGGCGGAGACGCCCAATAAAACCGGCAAGTTTTATTTAAATGGATATTTCCTAATACAAGGAATTGCTCCGCCTTTTTTTAAATAACAAAATAAACATTCATAAAATTTAAAGAAAGGTGTTAGGATGGATGAGCCGCCGGAATATAGGAGTTTATTTTTACGGAGAATAAAACTTAATTCATTCGTGTAATTAATTTAATTAAAAAATATTATGAAAATAAATATTACAGCATTCGCATTGTTTACATTTTTGATTTATTTAACTATTTCATCAATAGTAAACAAACCTTCGGCAGAAATAAACAAAGCAGAAGCATATCCCGTTCTTGATAAACAATTTATTATAGGAGCTTTTCATAATGGCGGGGTTCCAATTGATCACTCATGGGGAAATGATTATTCAAAATATAGTGAATTAAATTTCAACACCTGGCATACCTATTGTGCACCAACCAATTGGGGGTGGAGGTATGACAATGCTGACTATTATACAAATACAACTTCGAATTACTATGATGCCGTACACAACGTTTTTACAGATAATCAGAACATTATGAGAACTTTCATGCACAGACCTGTAATTGAATACCTCGTCGGAAGCCAAAGGATAGATTACAAGTGTGAATCTGTTGGTAATAATTATCAGGCGGACCATTATTGGTTTTATGCTTATAATCAGTCCTTGATTGAAACTAATAATATGAACTATGCTGTGACTGATATAACCGATAATATAAACGGTACGAATGAAATGGTAAAATATTGCAATAGTTTAAATGAAAGTAAAATAGATAACGACATACTTATTAATTCCGAACTGAGAGCTAACAGAGAAATGTCATTCAACAATGTAAATCCTTGGATGCGAGATGACGAATATAACTGGTATGTATTACCAAAAATAAAGATAGATCCGTATTTTGCCTCAGGCACAGAACACAACAACGATGTTGTTTGCAGGATTAAAGTTACAGGATGGGATGGGACAATACAGGAAGAATTTGATTTAATGGTAAAGAATTTTAAAGATGAGAATGGTCAATACAATGGAAGTTATATGGAATCTTTTTATTTAAATGATCAATCTTTTTTAAGTTATTTAAAAATCGATAAATCAAAACTTCAAAATTTCACAAGTACTGACCCGGATGAATTTATATTCGACTGGGTAAATGTCTCTTGTGGTTGTGATATAAAAATTTACTGGACGGGTGTGTGTGATATGTGGATTGATAGAGTTAGAATTGAAAACGAACCAGCACATCAATTTATGACTTTAAATGATTCATGGCATAATGAATTAATTGATAAATTAGAAACAGAAATCGACTGGGCTCAAGAACAATATAATACATCTAACCCTATACCTAACTATTTCTATTTTGAAGAGGCAGCATTCAGTCATTTTCCGGCAATAAAGGAATTGAATAATAGAATCAGAACACGAACTGGAAACACAAATGAAATGGTTATTTGGTTGAATTATGAATTATTTAACGTGCATGTTCCTTATTATTATCAAAATAATTGGTTCGGAGCGGATAAGTTGTTACAATATTTGCATCATGACTTCGGTTTAAATACAATTGTAATGGGTTCTTATGCTCTGCAAGGGTTTACTTCGGGGTCAGGAATATCTTATCATCCAACAACACTAACTACATCCGGATATAACGTAAATGCAAATATATTTTCATTTCCTGCTTCACCTGGATTTTATGATACACATCTACAATTACAACTTGACAATATTTATGCAAGTGGGACGAGTTTAACTTATGTATATAAGTTAATGAGCGAACTTTCAAAATCAGGAATGAGGATTATTAATTGCCCTCAGGCACATAGCTGGTATAATGAGATTCATCATATACTCAAAGAACCTTCAAACGAGGAAATTGAATTGCAAGCTTGTTTGGCATTGACCTACAATGCAAAAGGCATAATGTACTTCTGTTATGATTCTGATCCATTTTGGCATGCATTCGGAATAATAAATTCAGATGGGAGTAAAAGAACTAATTCTGCATACGGTCAAAACAAGTATGAAGGAATAAAATCAATAGATATAAAATTGTCAAAATGGGCACCTTATGTAATGTTGTTTGATCCGCAACACACTAAATCATGTGTTTACAGGTTGTCTGATGAAAGGAACCAATTTACAGCAAATTCATATTTTGATGAAGTAAGAACTGAGTTACAAAACCCACAGACGCAATGCGCCGAAATTGTACCTAATACAAGCTATGAAAACCCTAATAATACGTATGTTCAGGCTGCTACTTTCAAGCCTATCAACGAACCATTTACAAACTACTTTATGTTATTAAATCGACGTTGCTCACCTGGGGATGACGATTGCAGCGGCAGAAGATTTGTAAAAGTTGTTTTTAGTTCTGATAATACGAATGAATTGGATGGATTCAATAATTGGAAAATAATCGACCTTGAAGATAATTCTGTTGTTACTACTTTTGATAAAAGAATAAGTAATATTATTTCTCTGGGAAAATTCAAACCAGCCCAAGGAAAACTTTACAAATTGGTCCCTGTAATGGTAGATGGCGGAACATTTGTGTGCGATGAACTTGTTGTTGCAACTACGGTTAATTGCAATGGAATAGTTAATACAGGCGGTTATAATTTAAACATTCCGGCAATCAATGGTTTGACTACTATTTCGTTTTCACAGAATGGGACAATTCAGGGGTATAACGGAACCGACTTTCTTATAGGCGGAAACAATCAAGTTGTTTTAAAGGCACAAAATGGAAATAAATGGCGTGGAATTTCTGTTAATAATTATAGCAATGCAGATGTATTTAATGCAATATTTCAAGATATAGGTGATGTTCAATCATCTTCTTATTGGGCTATGTCATTTTATAATTGTAACTGGTCTTCGGTAAGGTCGTCACAATTCATTTTGCCTCCTCAGGCAAAGGGAATAAACGTAAATAATTTTGCTCTTTCTGACTATAGTGATGTTGCCATAATGAACAATTATATTTCTACCGAAAACTCTACTGCTGCAGTTTTAGTTGGATGTTCATCTCTTGGCTACTGTAATCTACTGATAATGGATAATGTTATTACAAATAATACAACTCAATCAACATTCGGCATTTTTCTCTCAAACACATTTTCTTCTTAC
The DNA here is from genome assembly GCA_964626015.1 of uncultured Ignavibacteriaceae bacterium. GTDB lineage: Bacteria > Bacteroidota > Ignavibacteria > Tepidaquicellales > Tepidaquicellaceae > CAIKZJ01. Next base: position 12,963 of record CAZVCC010000039.1, on the reverse strand, counting down.
GTCGACAGAAATATTATTACCGGTTACAAATATGGTTTGAAGTTATTGAATACAACGCTTGAGATGAATAATAATATAATTTCTTCGTCAGGTATTGACAATACAAGTATTTTGGCAACTTCTTCCAGTACGATTAATATGGGTCTAATTGGAAATCTTTACATCGGTGGAAATAACTCTTTTTCAAATAGTGGTGATAACTCCAGAAATATTAGTCTTAGTAACTCAATTTTTGAGATGAACTACGGAAACAATAACCTGAATGTAAATAATGTTTTAGAGAACTTTAATTTAGTAGGTAACGGAAATTTCTCAGCAAGTGATGACGGACCTATAAAGTTTATTGAAGCTATAGGTAACTGTTTTAACGGTGAAGGCAATAATGCCATTGATTCTATAACAGATCTTGATGGTCTGCGGTACACTCTTAAAGAAGACCCACACAACTGCAATTTTCAGCAGGACAGAATTGCGGACTTTATTGCACCTGTTGTCAATGACATCGTTGACACTGTTTTCAAGTCAACATTGTCGCAATTCCAAAACAGTTCACCATCTGTTACTCTTTACAGAGATTTCTATAAAAGTGTAATGAAGCGTAATTATGATAGCACTAAGCTATTAGGAACACAACTTTTAACTAACTATTCTGATAGTATTACGACTGCCGACGTCATTTCCTTATTGTATTTTGCAAACACAAAACTTGAGGATATAAGTGCAAATATGCAGTCATTAAAGACATTCCTCGAACAACTTATAATAAACCATACCCAAAACCTGACACTTGTTAGAACATCAAACTACTTTATACAGAAATGCAAGGTTCATTTACATCAATATAATTCGGCACTCGATGGATATCAGGATATCATAGCTCAAAATCCATACAGTTATGAAGGTCTTGTAGCATCTTGGGATTACGCTTCAACACTTCTGCTTGCAAATGCAGGCGGAGCTTTATCAAGCAATGAAGAAGATAATTTAAATTCATTAGTCTTTGAAAGTCAGTTCCTAGTAGATTCATTAAGAATGAAACGCCTAATGAACATTGATAAATACGATAAGAAAGTATTCACATTGGACGACAGAAAAACACTCATAAAATCAGTCGGAGATGTATTAAAAGACGACAGACAAAAGCAAATAGAAAAAGTAAAATCGCTTGAAGAAGAACTTAATAAATCCAAAGGTAACAACACTTCAAAAGTTAAACAAAAACTTGAGGAAGTGAAAAACCTTAATTCCCTGATAAGGACAAAGAGACCTAAAGATGCCGAAGAATACAAGATTATAATTAACAACGATATTGAGAAGTTATTTCCAAAAAAATCAGGCAGCGATTCAAATCCACAGATCTTAGTTCCGGCCACATATGCTTTCTATCAAAATTATCCGAATCCTTTTAACCCAACTACTAAGATTGCGTATGATTTACCACGAGACACAAAGGTAAAATTGATTATTTATGACATACTGGGAAGAGAAGTGAAAACACTTGTAAACAATGAATTCAAGACAGCGGGTAGATACATAACCGAGTTCAACGGCTCAAACCTTGCAAGCGGTGTTTTCTTTGCAAGGATACTGGTCAATGAAGGAAAGGATTTTATTGCAGTTAAGAAGATGGTTCTTCTCAAGTGATCCGTCTATTTATAAAGAACAACAAAGGCGGTCATTCCTGACCGCCTTTTGTAATTTCAAATAGTGTAATTGCAAACTCCTTTCTTGCGAGTCTTTTCTGAGCACTATGGGCTTGCCTTCAAGGGCAGGTGAAATATATCAATTAAACGTAACTTACTTGCTAGTGAATCCTTCTAGGCACCGTAAGTGCGATATTAATAGCAAAGTAGTTTTATATGTGTTAAGTCCCGTATGGACGACATATTTTTTAATAAGATACCCCGCTGCTTGCGGCAGGGAGTTTCATTAATTCAATACCAATTATTATTTCTTATTCGTATATTTTTATTAAGTTACTTAAACTACTAAAGGAGTCTTATTTATGAAATTATCTTATCTGCTCGTTATAACTTTGTTATACACAGCCGTTTTTGCAAACCCGAGAATTCATCCTGATTTGCAGAACAAATTAAACAGTGCTTCTCCGAATGAAAAAATCCCCGTAATGATTGCCTTCGATAAGCACTTATCTCTCAATGATTTTAATGATATTAGCTACGATACTCCAAAGAAAGAAAGGCGTGCTATCGTTGTTGATAGATTAATGAGGTTTTCTGACCAGTCGCAAAGACAAGTCAGACTTTTTATTGACAGTAAAAAATCGTCAGGCTCTGCTGCCGACGTTGAGATACTCTGGATTATCAACAGAATAGCTCTTAAAGCCGACCTCAGTACTATCTATGATATCGCGGGTAGTTTTAATGAAGTCGTTATGATAACTTACGACCCGGAATATCCCGTGGAGGAGCTTCACGATTCAAAACAAATAACTCCGCCTTTCATTGGTGCTCTTACCAGCCCACAGGCTATCGAGCCCGGCATAACCCTTATGAATGCCGATGATTGCTGGGTGCAGGGTAATAAAGGTAAAGGAGTTCTTGTCGGTAATGCTGACGATGGTTTCTGGTGGAAACATCCCGACCTCGTTAAAGGTATATACCAAAACCTCGGTGAAGATGCCAACGCAAACGGCATGACAATTATCTGGGGTACGGGAACAACTTCTGCTTTCGACCCGGGCGATATTAATGGTATTGATAATGACGGTAACGGTAAAGTTGATGATTTAGTCGGCTGGGATTATACAACTAATAATTACAACATCACAACCGCATCTCATGGCTCTGCTACTCTCGGACACGTAGTCGGTGATGGTACTATGGGTACTCAGACAGGCGTTGCGCCCGAAGCAAAGTGTTTGCTCACACGTAACGGCTCAGGTCAATCGCAGCAGATGGCAGCATTCCAGTACGCACTGCTCATGGGCGTTGATGTTTTTACAAGCTCTTTAAGCTGGAAATGGAATATGTCTCCTAAACCCGATTATTCAGCTATGAGGCTCGCTACCGATATGTCTCTCGCTGGAGGAATGATTCACACTAATTCTACGAGTAACGACGGTAATAATAGAGGTATTCCATTAAATATTTCTACAGCAGGAAATTGTCCTCCGCCTTGGCTGCATCCCGAACAAACTTTGAGAGGTAATCTCAGTGGTGTTATAGGTGTTGGTAACGTTAGTTGTGCAACTGATATTATTGCTTCCTCATCACCGTGGGGTCCTTCAACTTGGGGTAACTGGGCGCTCTGGGGTGCTTATACTTATACGATAGATTCAAACCATAAAGACTATCCATACAGCAGAATTGATCCTATCGAACCCGATTCTATGGGGCTTAAAAAACCTGACGTCTCTGCTCCGGGTGAAGGCTCTATTTCTACGTACGTAAGCTCGGGTACGGGTTATGGTGGTTCATTCGGCGGTACTTCATCCGCAACCCCGCATACCGCAGGTTGTATCGCATTGATGCTTTCGATAAACCCTGAAATGTTGCCAAGAGATATTTCGAAAGTAATAGAATTAACCGCTGTTGAAAAAGGTGACCCGGGAAAAGACTATAGATACGGAACAGGCAGAATTGATGCATTCGCAGCTACGAAATCTCCTAAGTTTACACTCGAAGGAATTAACAATGGCAGCAATATGCTTATCAATAGCACACTCGCAGCCAGCGATACCGCAAGAGAGCTCGTAGGATTAAAAATTTCCACTTCAGTTAATCCGCAGGTCGGTTCACTGAAACTCTTAAAGTTTGGTATGACAACGAACGCGACAGGTACTAACGTTACTTCTTTCGATCTCTACTGGGATAAAGATAAAAACAATGTCGTATCAGCAGGCGATATAAAACTAAAGTCACATCCTTTTGTAAATGGACCTCTTACTTTCGATAGTCTGAAGTTTAAGTTCCTCGATTCTTCAAGAACGCTTATTCTTGCCGCAAGAACTACTTCATCAGCAACAGGTTCAATGAACGTGAACATCGGTCTTACTGACACCAATCAGGTTGTTGCTTATTATACAACTAAACCTTTTGCAACCAATTTCCCGTTCGGTTCTGTAACTTCATTAACAGGTAATGAACAGACAATGACTTATTCATTATCACAGAATTATCCGAACCCGTTCAATCCTTCGACAATCATCAGCTATTCTGTCGCAAAGGAATCAATGGTATCAATTAAAGTATTTGATGTGCTCGGTAGGGAAGTAGCAACACTCGTTAACTCAAGAAAGATTGCAGGAAATTATCAGGTAGAGTTCGACAGCCGTGATTATAACAATTTATCTTCTGGCATGTATTTCTATAGAATTAACGCAGGTGATTTTTCAGACCTTAAGCGTATGATGCTCATTAAGTAATTCTCAATTAAACATACTCTTTAAACAAAAAGGCGGTCATTCCTGACCGCCTTTTGTATTATTACACATTTCCAATAGCACCGTAGGTACGATATATCAATAGCAAAGCAATATAAGTAAGTACAGTCCCGTAGGCCTGCCTGCGGCAGGCAGGGACGGCATATTAATTTAGTCTATAAAACAAATCTCAATCAAGCGAAAAACTAACGTTCACAACCGCTGTTATCGTCTTCTCAAGCGATGAAACATCGTTCACGCCGTAGTCTGATACCTCTGTGGAGTTCTTTGCATTTATCTGTATAACACCCGTCTTCGACGACCGTACATCACCCACGCTGTTTCCCGTTGCCTTAGCTATCTGCTCTGCCCTTGTTTTTGCGTCTTGTGCCGCTAATCCTATCATCTCAATCTTTAGGTCACTAAGCTTTGTGTAAAGAAATCTCGGCGGATTCGAATTAATAGATATCCCCTGATTTATTAATTCTGTAACGGTTCTTGAAAGTCTGTCTATCATTTCTACTTCCTGCGACTCAACCATTACATTCTGCGTTAACCTGTATCCTATAACTTTTCCCGTACTGTAACTTTCTCCCATATACATCTCCCCGCGCGATTTCTGTTCATAAAGCTCCGTTGTGTTAATTGATGAAAATACTATTTTTTCCTCTGGAAATCCGAATGATACTAAATAGTTTTTCACCTTTGAATTCGTTTCAAGAAGTTTAGCATAAGCGTCTGTCATTGACGGTGATTCATTCGAAAATGAACCGTCCCAAATCCCTAAATCAGATTTTATCTCTTTCGAAGCTGAACCCGTCACAGCAATAGTTACGTTGCTGCTCGCTACCTTTCTCCACGTTCCCGAAATAATGAATGCGGCTATTATAAAACCAATCGCTAATATTACCGCAAATGGTAAATAGTTGTTTCTGCTCTGGTTTTCCATAATGAAGTTTTTTGTTTTATATTCCGAAAATAGCTAAATGTTCCCCAAATATCAAACAATTTTAGAATCTTACTTTATTCATAAATATTAAATAATATATAAGTGCGCACAAAGTGCGCATAAAGTGCGCATAAAGTGCGCATAATTATTACCTACCTTGATTAGTCTTCATAGAAGTGTATTCGCTTATACCCGTAGCGTCGTAATGCATAAATAATAGCCTATTATGTTTCTAAAAGAATTGTCAATATAATAAAAACTGCAATTGAAAAGTGTTTTTTAATTTTGTAAATTCAATAAACATTAATCTCATTCACATACTATTTAATTAATGCAAAGTACAGCTAAAAATGTTCTAATACTTGATGATGATCTTATTCTTCAGAAAATCTTATGTACTGCTTTAAGAAAAAAAGGATATAATACTTTTTCTGCAGGCGATACAAATGATGGCTATGATGTACTTACTTCTAATCATATTGATATTGTTCTCAGCGATATAATTCTGCCGGGTGATGACGGATTTAGCTTTTGCAAAAAGGTTAGAGAAAATCCCAAGCACAAAACCCTTCCGTTTATTTTTATCTCTTCTAAACATTCGATTGAAGATAAAGAGTACGCCTTAAGTCTTGGTGCTGACGATTTTATTACTAAACCTGTTAACACGGACGAGCTATACATTAAGATGGAAGCTCTGTTTAAGCGTCTTGAAATTTATAAAATCTATGGCGTCCGTGAAAAAATTGAGGATCAGGTCGAAGACAGGAAACCTCTCATTTTACTCGTTGACGATGATATATTCAACAAAGAAATTCTGAAGTTTGAACTTAAAGAAACAGGATTTGATTGTCTCACTGCTGATAATGCTTTAGATGGATTCGAACTTGCTAAAAATAAGAGACCGGATATTATCCTTTCAGATTTGATGATGCCCGATGTGGACGGTTTTGAATTCCGGCGTATGACCCTTAAAGAACCGCTGTTAAAAGATGTTGCTTTTATTTTTCTAACTTCCATCAACGAGGAAGAAGCTCTCATTAAAGGTTATGACCTTGACATAAAGGATTATATTATAAAAACCTCAAACCCCAAATTGATTTGCATACGCGTTAAAAATATTGTTATGAATCTGCGTAAAGAACGCAGAAAAGCACTAAACGAATTGCAGGAAGCCGCTAGTAATATCAGTATGGAAGTTATTCCGGCTTATGCTCCCGACCTTGAGGGCTTTCAAATCAAGCATTGGCACGTCCCTTTTAGAGGAATGCCTGGTGGGGACTTCATCGACTATATTAAAATTGATGATAAAAGAATGTGCATTATCCTTGGTGATATAATGGGTAAACAATGGGGTGCCTGGTTCTTTGCCTTCTCATTCATTGGCTATATCAGAAGTGCTGTTAGAATATCTATTAATTCTGTTCACGAAATATCTGCCAGCGGGATTCTTAAAAAGGTTAATGAAACAGTTTACAACGACGCCAAAATATCGGAAATTTTCACAACAGTTTCTTGTTTAATTCTGAACAACAAAGACAATACAGTTGAGTATTCAGGTGCTGGCGACCTGAGCATTCTAAGGTACTGCGCTGAAAACGGTAAAGTATCGGTGTACAACTCTGAAGGTATGCTTCTCGGTTTGTCTCAGGATGGTGAGTATAACAACATTGTAATTTCTGTTAATAAAAATGACGAGATAATACTCTTTACTGATGGTATCATCGAGTCAAGAAACAAAGAGGGGACTCAGTTCGGTATGGAATCTGTTATTAATACGCTTGAGTTTACCGATGTGGATGCTGATAGGTTGAATGTTCTTAGAGATACTTTCTCCGTTTTCACTGAGAATAATTTTGAAGATGATATTACATTATTAACAATAAAAACACTGTGAAATAGTTTGACGTTAGCATTAGAAATATTGTTCTGGGTATCGGTTATCATCGTTATTTATTCTTATGTTGGATATGGTGTACTTATCACAATCATATCAAAAGTCCCTTTCTTAATGAAGCTTTTCCCTAAACCCGTAAATTATATCAGAGAAGAATACGTTGTACCGGATGAAAGCAATTACATTCCTTATGTGAGCATGATAATCTCCGCTTCAGGAGAACCTAAAGAAATTATTCGTGAGAAAATAATTAATACTTTGGAGCTTAATTATCCTTATGATAAGCTTGAAGTAATTTTTGCTATTGCTTACGACTCTAATTTAAATAATGACGAAACTGTCAATGAATTCTATAATGCTTTCATGGGTGATAACTTCGTCATGGACCTTAGCGAGAAAGAAGAAGAATTGTATGCACGTTTTTTGCAATTTGAAAATATAAACAGGTCACGTGATGTCGAATACCTTGAAGCAATGGAAAAGAATTTGTTTGAAGTTAATGCAAACTCTGAAGAGATTAGAGAAAATACAAAAAGAAAAATAGATGAACATTTAAACAGTGGGGATAAATTATCTAAGCTTAAAGTTCTCGTTACCAAAGATATTGAAAGAAAGGGTAAAATATCTCAGGTCAATAGAACTGTCTCAGTTGCTTCAGGAGAAATACTGGTTTTTTCTGATGCCAACTCAATGTTTAATAAAGACTCAATTAAAAATCTGACAAAACACTTCAGAAATAAACAGGTAGGATGCGTTGCTGGTGAAAAAAGGGTAAGGAAAAGTCAATATTCTACAAGCGGTGAAGGTGAAGGTCTCTATTGGAAATATGAATCGTATCTTAAGAAAATTGATTCAAAAATATGGACTACAGTTGGCGCTGCCGGAGAAATATTCGCCATTAGAAAGTCCCTTTGGGGTATCGGAATCGAACATGATGCTATAATCGAAGATTTTGTTCTGTCAATGCGAGTTGCTCAAAACGGATACAGAGTCGTTTATGAGCCGGATGCATACGCAGAAGAAGATCCCACTAAGGATATGAAATCTGAATTCATACGCCGTAGAAGAATTGCTGCTGGCGGCTTCCAGTCTATTGTTTGGTTAAAGGGGCTTCTTAATCCTTTTAAATACAGAGTTCTTACTTTTCAATATGTGTCTCACAGAGTATTGAGATGGGCTCTGGTTCCGTTTTTGTTGCCTCTTATATTGTTTATTAACATTTTTTTATTAAGCAATTCTTCTCCATTATATCTTGCATTGTTTGTTATGCAGATATTGATTTATATTATGTCGTTAATCGGTTATCTTCTTGAAAAAAAGAAAATTAAGATTAAGATTTTTTATTTACCTTATGTTATTATTACTATGAATATTGCTGCCTATGTCGGATTAAAACGCTATTTGAAATCACAGCAAAATGTAGTTTGGGAAAGAGTATCACGATAATTTTTATAAACTAATTAAAGCTAAATATTATGAATTTTATTCTTTGTGAAGAAAAAGGGATTTCAATAATTGAGATCAGCCTTAAAAGGGCTACTGCAGAAAACGTAAAGGAATTTAAAGATTTCTTGTTCAAATTAATTGATATCGATAAAAAGCAAAAGCTTATTATCGATCTATCAATTGTTGAATTTGTTGATAGCTCATTTTTAGGGGCTATAGTTTCATGACTTAAAAAAGTTACTGCAATAAAAGGTGATATCAAGATACTCGGTCTTCAGCCGCCTGTTAGAGCTATGTTCGAATTAACGAGACTTTACAAAGTCTTTGAAGTATTTGACAACAAACAGGACGTTATTAATAGTTTTTAACTTAAATTAATCTTACATGGAAAAACGATCTTTTTCCATTAATTCTTCTTTACCTGAAATAAATAAGGTAAACGATGATTTTGATGCTCTGCTCTCTGAACATTTGAGCGGGAAACTTAATTTTGAATCTGTTAAAAAATTCATTGAAGAATTCAAAGTTATAAGCTATGAATTGTTTTCAAATTGTATCATTCATAATGATTCCCCCTCCCTTTGTTTTGAATTGGTTCTCGATAATAATGTTGTTGAACTAACCTTGTTCTCTAAGGGGAATGGATTCGCTCTAAAACCGCTTTACAATAATGAATCTTCTCAGATTTATACTGCACCATTCCCTAAACATATCCATAATAAGGTTATTACTGTTTATCAGGGAATTGAAAGTACTGTTGACTGTAAAATATTAAACCATAATACTTTATTGTTTCAATTAACTAAACTAAAAAAGGGGTCATTGAAAACGCACTCGCTTCCCGAACATTTTGGACTTTATCTTATTACATCCCTTACAAATAAATTTGAATACTCACGTTCTGAAGTTGGTGTCGATGTTTATAAAATTTCAAAATTAATTAAATGAACTGCGCATGAAAGCAATGATATTATCCGCAGGGGCTGGTACTCGTTTACTACCGCTAACGTTGACAATCCCGAAACCTATGCTTCCTATTTCTAATAAACCAGCATTAGAACATATAATTAATTTGTGTAAGCAACATAATATCATTAAGATTAAAATGAATTTGTTCTATCTGCCTGAATACATAGATAATTATTTTAAAGACGGGAAGCAATTCGGAGTAGATATATCATATTCTATAGAGAAAAAACTTCTCGGAACTGCAGGCGGAATTAAAAGAATCCAGAGCTTCTTCGATGAAACTTTTGTAGTGCTTAGTGGTGATGGTTACACTGATATTGACCTGACTTCCATGCTTGAATTTCACAGGCAGCATGGTTCAAAAGCTACTATAGCCGTTAAAGAAGTTGAAGACACTTCAAAGTTTGGGGTCGTTGTCACCGATACCAATTATAAAATCACTAACTTTCAGGAAAAACCCAAAAAGGAAGATGCTAAATCAAATTTAGTCAATTTAGGTATTTATATTTTCGAACCTGATATCCTTGATTTTATACCACCTAAAGTGGAATATGATTTCGGTTTTCAATTGTTTCCTGAATTGTTAAAAAGGGAAGTTCCCTTTTATGCCTACCCCGTAAATTGTAAATGGAGCGATATTGGCAGCCTCGAGGAATATTGGAGAGTAAACCTTGAATCAGCAAAGTTTTTCAATAATGTTGATAATCAATATTCTGAAACCAAACCCGGTGTATTTATCCACAAAAACACAAAACTTGACAAATCCTTTTTAGATAAACTCAACGGAAATATTATAATAGGAAAAAATTGTAATTTTAAATCCTCTGTTGCATTAAACGGTAAGGTAGTCATTGGTAATGATGTGTATATTGATGAAAACGCTTCAATAAATAACAGCGTTATTCTGAATAATACATACATCGGTAAGAATGTTGAAATAAACGATTCCGTAGTGAATCAAAATTATCATCTCAGCGTACCAACAAATTTTGGTACCTTTATTGACGACGATAAGGTCTTACGTTCGCATTATATTGTTCCTTTCAAAACAAAGGTAAATATATTTCTGATAAATGCCACAGATAGAATTGTCGCATTTTTTGCACTGCTTTTGCTGTCACCATTGTTTCTTGTTACAGCAATTTTAATAAAACTGGATTCTGTAGGACCTGTATTCTACATCTCAAAAAGATTACGCTCGCCTGAAATTGAGAAAAAAGGAAAACACTGGTATGTTTTCTTCAAGGAAAAACCAGTTAAATATTATGTTTTTAGAACTATGTACACTGATGCTGATAAACGTATTTCTCAGCTTAAAAATAAATATCAAGCTGGACCTTATGTGAAAATTGAAGATGACCCTAGAATAACTAAAATTGGCAGGATACTAAGAAAAACATCGATTGATGAGCTTCCTTTGTTCTGGAATGTGTTTAAAGGTAATATGAGTCTTGTTGGTGTATGGGCACTTCCGTCTTATGAAGCAGCACATCTGCACGAAAAAGGATTAATTTCCGAAGCTGATGATTCGAGTGTCGATTTATCAGAAGTTGCGCAGGTAAGATTCAAAGGGAAACCCGGTATTGCAGGATTTTGGCAGGCTCGGGGTCGTTCAAATCTTACTGCGGAAGAAAGAGCGTTGCATGACACTGTTCAATCTGTTATGGAAAATATTACTGATAAAGATAAAGATTATCTTGGCGAGTACACCGAATTTAATTCCTACAAGGGATATCTCAAAATGTTGTACGAAACATTTATCTCTGTTGTAAAAAGAACAGGTGCAGAATAATATATATATTTCAAACTATTGTGGATTTTATTAAATAAAAATAAAGGAAAAATTTTATGAACATATCAATAATTGGTACTGGTTACGTCGGTTTAGTTTCCGGTACTTGTTTCGCCGAAATGGGTAATCAGGTTATCTGTGTCGATAACAGCCCCGAAAAGCTTTCAAAACTCAAAAATGCTGAAGTAACGATTTATGAACCCGGTTTGGAAATAATATTCTACAGAAACATCGCAAAAAATAGACTTTCATTCACGGGTGATTTAAAAGAAGCGGTGATGAATACTGATGTTATTTTCCTTTGCTTACCGACACCCCAGGGTGAAGATGGTTCAGCTGATTTGAAGTATGTTACAGGAGTAGCAAATGATATAGGTAAGATTTTAAAGGAAAGCGGTACGAATGATTATAAAATAATCGTTAACAAAAGTACTGTTCCTGTCGGTACTGCTCAACTCGTTGAATCAGAGTTAAAAACTTATGGATATGAAAACTTCGATGTTGTATCAAATCCTGAATTCTTAAGAGAAGGTTTTGCTGTAGAAGATTTTTTAAAACCCGACCGTATTATAATCGGCTCGAACAGCAGCAAAGCTCTTTCAATAATGAGGGAATTATACGAACCTTTTGTTAGGCAGGGAAATCCGATTATTGAAATGAATACTGCTAGTTCCGAAGTTACTAAATATGCCGCGAATTCTTACCTCGCGATGAGAATTACTTACATGAACGAACTCGCAAATTTTTGTGAAATTGTCGGGGCAGATATTGACCTTGTAAGAAAAGGAATGGGTACCGATAATAGGATTGGTAAAAGATTCTTATTTTCTGGTATTGGCTATGGCGGTTCTTGTTTTCCAAAGGATGTAAACGCTCTGATTAAAACGTCAGTAGATAAAGGGTCAGAAATGTCTATTCTCACTGTTGTTGATAAAGTAAATCAGTCTCAAAAATCAGTTCTCTTTAATAAAGTTATCAGCCATTTTGGAGGAATAAAAGGTAAGCATTTTGCCGTGTGGGGTTTGGCTTTCAAACCAAATACTGATGATATGCGGGAGGCACCTTCTGTTGTTATTATCAAAAAACTTCTGGAAAAAGGTGCTACAGTTTCAGCGTACGACCCTGCTGCAATTGAAACATCTAAATTCTATCTTAAAGATTCTATCGAATATGCTGAAAGTGAATATGGTGCACTTAAAAACGCTGAAGCTTTATTAATTATGACAGAATGGAATGAATTCAGAAATCCCGATTTCGATTTTATCAAAAAGACTCTGATTAATCCCATTATTTTTGACGGTAGGAATATATTCTCGCCTGAAAAAATGCATGAACTTGGTTTTGTTTATTATAGTATCGGAAGACAGCCTGTAAAATAGTACTCAGGTTGTGTAATACCGTAGAATCTTTTCTTGAAATTAGACGGGTTTAAAATAGTTGATATTTTTTGAATAGTGATTATACAATAATTATTTATGTAAGCGTTCTAAATAGTGTGTAAATAAAAAAGGATATAAAAAAGTCTCCAA